>CAYZHV010000187.1:0-8052 GCA_964478055.1 uncultured Spirochaetaceae bacterium
GGCTGTGAGATTGACGGCGATCGTCTTCTCCCACTTCACCATCGGCTGGTCGACAAAATCCCCGGGAACGAGTATCCCGGCGTTATTGACAAGCACCTGCACCGCTCCCTGCTCCCGAGTAATCTCCCGAAACGCGTCTCTCAGCTCCTCCCGCTTGGAAATGTCGCACTGACGAGCCGTTACCGTTCCTCCGGACCGCTCCGCCAGGCGACGCAGAGCGTTCTCCTCCTCAGTCAGAGCCTCTCCGTCGAGATCGATGAGGCTCAGTCGCGCCCCCTTCTCGATAAGTCGCCGGGACGTGGCGGCACCAATTCCCCGGGCAGCCCCGGTAACCAGAACGTGGGCGCCTTTTACCTCGAACATACCGTACCTCCTCAGCCTACTCTTCCGCGGCTTCCCGGATCTGCCGGACCACATCTCGATGCTCCGGCCTCCCGAGAACGCGCTCCTCCTCGCCCCCGAGATCGCCCCAGGAAAAGAGCTCCTCCCCATCCTCGGGAAGCTCCATGAGCCCCATTTCGAACTTGAATCGAAGAATCTTTCGCACGGAGTGATCGATTCTCTCCTGCGAGAGTCGCCCGGAGGCTACTCCGTCGAGAAGTGCCTCATAGGCTCGACGAGCGTAGAGGGGACGGAGGAGTATGTCGTTTCCCGCCTCCAGGGCGCGATAGACGATCTCATCCTGCGGATAGTAGTTGATCAGTGCCGCCATGGAGAGGCTGTCGGTGACGACAAGCCCCTCGAAGGCGAGCTCATCCCGGAGGAGACCGTCCAAGAGCTCCGAGGAGAAGGTTGCAGGCTCCTCCCTCCCGAGAACCTCCGGAACGCTAATATGGCCGGTCATCACCCCCCGGGCTCCGGCCTCGATACCCGCCCGAAAGGGCACGAGCTCAACCTCCCGGAGACGCTCCAGATCGTGATAGACCGTGGCGGAACCGAGATGGGTGTCGTCGTAGGTGTCGCCATGGCCCGGAAAGTGCTTGAGAACCGCCGCAACGCCTTCAGACTGCATCCCTTCCACCACGGCGGCGACGATCCGACCCACCTGCTCCGGGTCCGAGCCATACGCACGCTCCCGGATCACCGGGTTACTCGGGTTGGTGTTCACGTCCGCCACCGGGGCGAGGTTCATCACGATACCGAGGGAGCGCAGCTCCGCTCCCACGACCCGGCCGAGCTCCCGGGCGAGATCCTCGCTTCCGGCGGCTCCCACCGTGGCCGCCGGGGGGATCGGAGTAGCCGGGAGGCTGGAGCTCTCAGTGAGTCGACTAACCACGCCCCCCTCTTGGTCCACCGCAAAGATAAGTGGAACTTCCGATAGACCCTGGAGCTCCGCGAGAAACTCCCTCGTCCCTTCCAGACTGGTAAAGTTGGGGCCGAAGAGAAGGATTCCCCCCGGTTCCACCTCTTCCATGAGAGAGCGAACATCCTCGGTGACCCTGGAAATCGGCCGCCCCCGGGGGTCTTTCATAATCGCCGGGAAGATGAGCTGTCCCATGCGCTCTTCAGGCGACATGGAACGAATGATCCGCTCCACCTGGCCCTCGATCCTCCGTTCCGGGGCCGCTTCCGGCGGGATGGAGAGCTCTCTCGCCGAGGCGAGCCGCGATCTCCGCCGTTCCGCCTCGGCCTCCGCATATGCATCGCCTTGCTCCGCCTCCGAAGGAGCTTCCACTACTTTCTCCTCCGTATCCGGCTCCCGCTCCGTTGACGCCGGAGGCTCTTCTGCCGGACCGGGCGTGGTCTGCGGAGCTCGCTCAGGAGGAGGCGGAGGGGTCTCCGGACCCGAGGTACAGGAGAAAAAGGCTATGATCGATAGGGCGAGAATAGTAAAATATGAAAACCGACGTATCATTTTCTATACACTTGGAAGCGCGTTTTTCGGTCTCCGAAACGCCGCCCGGCTAAATCCCTTTTGGAGATGGAGTTATTTACCCCCTCCCAGAATGGTACGGTCGGCATGGTACTTGCTTCTATCTTCCTAGTTACAAAGGTCCGTAAAGCAGGAATCAAGATAACGTGCAGTCGCAGAACCTGGAACTACAGCACATAGTAACACTTCCGATCTCGCGAGACATTAAGAAAGAAGTGGTGCGAAAGGCAATCCACTTTCTTATCGCTCTGGTGCCTCTGCTCTCCTCCCTTCTCAGTGCTGCCGCAGCTCTTGGCATCCTGGCGGCGGGCATCGTGGTCTACACCTACGCCGAATGGAAGCGAAGCAGGGGAGAGAGCGTACCGGTAATCTCCCGACTCACCCAGATCGCCTCGAGGGATCGGGATCAGGGTCACTTCGTACTAGGTCCCATCACCCTCGGTCTCGGGGCCATGATCGCCCTCATGCTCTATCCCGAGCCCGCGGCGTCCCTGGCGATCTACGCCCTCGCCTTTGGCGATGGTGTGGCGAGCCTCGTGGGCAAACTCTTCGGAAAGACAAGGATTCCCGCCTCCGGAGGAAAGACCCTGGAAGGAAGCGCCGCCTGCTTCTCCGCGGTCTTTATCGCCTCCTTCTTTGTCCTCGGAAACATGTTCGCCGCGGCGACTATAGCCTTTGCCGCAGCGCTTCTCGAGGCGGCTCCCACGGAAGACCTGGATAACCTGATTCTTCCAACGGGCGTCGGCTTCATAGCGATTCTTATCGTCTGACGGACCCCCGCCACCTACTTTCAATAACCCCGAAAGAGACGCTCCGTTACGACCAGAGATAGCTGGAGTACCGCCGCTTTAGAAAGAGGGCGGTCCCGCCGGTAAGAAGGGCCGCCCCGACGCCAATACCAGGAACCATGGGAATCTCGATTATAAGAAGCCAGCCAATCACGATCGCCAGGAGCGCTCCGGCGTGGGCGACATACTCCCGTCTCTCCTCGGACCAGGCCGCCTGGAGGTAGTTCACTACCGCCACGATACCGAGCAGCAGATGGACCACGTCGACCGAGTACCCCTCCCCCACCCGAAAGAGCAGGTCCGGGGCTATGACCAGGGTATTTACCGGCGAGGCGTAGGAGACGCCACCGGAAATCGCGACGATAATGGCAAGAACCACCCCGTGTTTCTGGTAGCTGATGCCCGCGGCGTAGAGACTGGAGGCGACAAGGCTACTCATCGCCAGGATTCGACCAAAGGCGACGAAGCGCGTGAGCGTCCCGAGAAGAGCGTAGGAGACGCCGCGGGAAAAGAGGTACGCCTGACCGGTGCGCCCTCCTTCGAAAGCGAGGCCGACGAGAAAGAGAGCGAAAAAGAATACCTGCGGTGAGAGAGTGCGACGGAAGAATCGCTCGATCGCGACGAGTCCGATCAGCGCGAGGAGCGTCGCCCCGACGGAGGCTGCCATGGAGTAGAGGACCCGGTCTTCATTCATCGGCATGGTCAGCCCGAACCAGCTCCGGGCGCTTTCGATCGAGAAGAGGAGATCGGGAATGGTCTGTTCCCTGATAATCATCACCCCCGCGAAGGCGGCCCCTCCGAGGAGAAGAAGGGTTAGACCGAGAGCAATGTGAAGTACTGCGGACCGCGTGGAGAGTGTCATAGGCGCTGGGCGCTCGATTCGCTGGAGCTCATATTTGGTCTCCATTATAGCCCGCGAACTCCGATAAGAGTAAAGAAGGCTTATCACCGGGACGATACTCTATAACGGGAGGCGACTATCATGATCAGACGTATCGCTGCAATCGCCACGGCGACTTTCTTTCTCTGCAGCGCATCGCTCGTCGCGGGAGACGTAGCGACCTTTGTAAACCTCGGGTTTTCCGAGGACTCCCGGACGTTCATGTTTGCTCAGTACGGTATCGAAGACGAATCTACAGTTCCCTTCGCGGAAATCTACACAGTTGATGTCCCGAACAACCGTTTCGTTCCCGACGGAACACTCTCCGAAAGCTACGACGTCCCGGTCTCCCCCGGCCAGGACGGCAGCGGCGCCCTATTCAATCTCCTTCCTGAGGCGCGGCCCCTGGTGGAACGGTACGATCTCGACCACCTGCGGCAGGGGCGACTCGTCTATCTCCTCGTAAATGGCCAAGAGCCCAAGTCACAGATCTCTTTTCGGGATTTTCGTAGCGGCAACCGGTACGAGGTGCGCCTGGTACAGGAGCAGCGAGGAGAGGGTGAAAACGTCCGCGCGGCATTCCACATCCTTCTCACGGTGATTCGCGAGGGCGGCGGGAGCGAGGAGTACACCATTGGACTGCCTGATTACTACCGGGAAGGAATCAATCGCTACCAGATTAGACAAATTCTCCACGCGCCGAACGAGCGTGGAATCGTTTTCGTCGTGGAAAAGATCACCGAAACAGGCGATGGCCGGGAAGTCCGGTTTATGGTAGAGACTGTCTCGTTTCGCTAAGACTTGACACCATAATTATTTACAGCGTACAATCCGCGCCCTATGGCAGAGCGGATTACGCCCCGAGCAGAGAGTTACTCCGATTGGTACGTCGATGTCGTGCTGCAGGCGCAGCTGGCCGACTACAGTCCCGTTAAGGGAAGCATGGTGATCCGTCCCCGGGGCTACGCCCTCTGGGAGCGCATGCAACAGGCCCTGGACACCATGTTCAAAGAGACGGGCCACACCAATGCGTATTTTCCCCTTCTTATCCCGCAGAGTTTCATTCAGAAAGAAGCCGAGCATGTCGAAGGGTTTGCACCGGAGCTCGCCATCGTCACCCACGGCGGAGGGGAGGAGCTCGAAGAGCCCCTGGTAATTCGCCCCACCTCGGAGACGATTATTTGGAGCATGTACAAGAAGTGGATCCAGTCCTATCGGGATCTACCGCTCCTCATTAACCAGTGGTGCAACGTCATGCGCTGGGAAAAGCGCACCCGCCTCTTCTTGCGAACCACCGAGTTCCTCTGGCAGGAGGGACACACCGCCCACGAGACCCAGGAGGAGGCGCAGGAGGAGACCCTCAAGATGCTCGAGGTCTACCGCCGCTTTGCCGAAGAGTACATGGCAGTGCCGGTCTGGACGGGGCAGAAAAGTGAGAGTGAGAAGTTTGCCGGTGCCGTGGCGACCTACGCCATCGAGGCGATGATGCAGGACAAGCGCGCTCTCCAGGCGGGGACCAGCCACTTTCTCGGGCAGAACTTTGCCAAGGCCTTTGACGTTCAGTATCAGAATCGCGAGGGCGGGCTCGAGCACGTTTGGGCCACCAGCTGGGGCGTATCGACCCGCCTCATAGGTGCTCTAATCATGGCGCACTCCGACGACAACGGTCTGGTCATCCCGCCCAGGCTTGCGCCGGTGCAGGTGGTCGTTGTTCCGATCTTCAAGAACAAGAACAAGGAAGAAGTCATCGGCTACGCCCGGGGGATCTTCGACAATCTCAAGGCAGCGGGATTTCGCTGCGAGTTCGACGACGACGACAATAACTCCCCGGGGTGGAAGTTCGCCGAGCACGAAATGCGGGGCGTACCGATCCGGATCGAGGTCGGTCCCCGGGATATGGAGAGCGGAAAAGGCGTTCTCGTTCGCCGGGACAACGGCGAGAAGCAACCGGTGGCAATAGACGAGATTCCCACTACCGTCGAGGCGCTTCTGGAGGAGATCCAGGGCTCCCTCTTCGAGCGGGCAAAGAAGTTTCGGGATGAGAACACCGTACGCCCTTCGACCTACGAGGAGTTCCTCCAGTTCTTTAATGAAAATGGCGGCGGCTTTGCCATCATTCCCTGGGACGGAGAGGCTGAGAGCGAGGCAAAAGTGAAGGAAGATACCCGGGCGACCATCAGGGTTCTCCCTTTCGGCAATGAGACCGAGGCGCAAGGAAAGAAGTGCCTCATTTCAGGAAAGCCCGCCAAGCATATGGCGATTTTCGCTAAGGCGTACTGAGCCCGTTAGACACCCGCCGTCATCTCTTGGGCGGCTCAGAGAGCATAAAGCGAAGGAGCCCCGTGGAGGGGCTCCTTTTTTGTGTTATCCTTTGGGGTGACATGTGGTTCCTCGAACGGCGCCGGGGCCTGACGGCGGTTACACTTTCAATCCTCTACCTCTTTTTCGTCCAGGTCCCAGGTGTCGCTCAGTTCCTCGAGCTCGACTCCTTTACGGCTCATATCGGACAGACGCTGATCGTCAACACCTACACCGAAGACGCCGACGGGGATCCGGTGCAGGGAAGTGACGTAAGCCCCTTGCGCCTCACCATAGGTGGCGGAGCCCGATTCCGTCTCAGCGGCCCCTGGCGCGCCTCGGTCTGGCTCCACCTATGGTCTCAGGAGTACCTCGAGACCCCGGAGGGACCGGTGGTGCCCACCCAGATCGAGACCGGTTCCGCCGCCGGGGAGAGCCTCGCCAAGACTCTCGGGATCATGTTCGGCTTTCCCTTCTTCTACGACTGGCAGCCGGCGGGTACTCCCGGCTTCTCCTTTGGAGGAGGGTTCTCTCCGACCTTCGTATTCCGGATTCCCTACGCCGGGATCGACGGCGCCGAGCCTGACGGTGTCAGGAGCTACTATCTCAGCAGCCTCCGCTTCTTCTACCCGGAGACGATGATCTACGGGGAGTACCAGTTCAGCGAGGCCGTCCGTCTCGGTCTCACCGTTCGGGCTCTCTGGCCGATTTACAACGCCTGGGACGGGGAGGCGACCACGTTCCTCGACGAAACATTGGTGAGTTTTCTCTTCGGGGTGCGATACATCCCGTGACTACTCCGGGTGGCCGACGATCTCCGCCACGAAGCCGGCAGTGATGGTGTCGAGCATTGCGCCGAGGCGGACGAGGATCGGCATGACCGGAAAGACGATCAGGTACGCCTCTTCCATCCCCTGGCCATAGCTGGTGGCCAGGGTTCCCAGGAGCACGGGGACTCCTGCGGCGGGGAACCGGGCGAGGAGGAGGCTGTAAAGGGTGGCAAAGAGGAGGATCCAGAGCACTTCTCCCACTCCCATCTCCAGGGCGGTGTAGCTGCGGATGACCACGATAAAGGTCGCTGCCGCCACCGCCGCGCTTCCGGCCCGGCCAAAGAGAGCGGCCACGGGCAGAATGGCGCCTCCTCGACGGCGGCCGATTTCACGATCCCTGGATGTGACTCGAACAAGGGTGGGATAGGTGAAGTAGACATCTCCGGAGGCGAGGCCCTGCAGCGCCGGGGCGGCCATGGAGGCGAGCCAGCGGAAGGGATCGCTCCTTCGATTGAGGAGATAAATCGCCAAAGGATAGAGAATCAAGCCTATGACGAGGACCGCTACGGAGACAACGAGCAGAAGCTGCCGATAGATGGCGAGCTCTGCGGTGCGCCTGAGGTTGAGAAGGAGCGAGGCGGCCACGGCGACCAGGCCGATTCCTATAACGTCCACCAGCAGGGAGGAGAGGCGGTAGAAGATTCTGGAGGCGGAGTCAACGACGGTGGCCACCGGATCGGTGACGTGCCTGTCGTAGGCGAGGACAGCCCCGAGAATGAAGGCGAGTACCACCATGGGAAGCAGGGCGTTTCCATCCCCGGCAAAGAGGGAGAAGAGATTCCGGGGGAAGACTCCTGAGAGAATCTCCGTGAGCCCTTCGATCTGCTGCGGCTCTCCCTCCTGCAGGATCGGCGGGATGCGCTCCGGCGCAAAGATGAGAATAAGCACCATGGCGACAACCACCGAGCCCAGGGCGGTAGCGAGGACCAGGAGTACCGTCCAGAGGAGTACCGGGAGAAGGTTCGACTCATCCCGGAGCTCATCCACGGCGGTGACCGCGGAAAAGAAGACCAGGGGAAAGAGAAAGAACCGTCCTATGTTGATTACCAGGGCGCTGAGATCCGAAAAGAGGGCGCCCGTATCTCCCGCGCGATCCGGCAGATAGAGCCCCAGGATGAGCCCGATCACCACACCGATGAGAAGGCGGAGCCAGAGTTTCATGCGGCTGAGCCTACACTACTTGCGAAACGGGAACAAGCTCGTTCGACCGCCGTACTTGTTCCAGCGGCCGGCGGCTTTTTCTCCCTTTTCCCGGACCGTGTCGAGGATGTATCGGGCGAACTCCCGTCCCTCCGTGGCCCCGGGACTGTGAAATCCCCGAACCGCCACCGACTCCTCCTCATAGAAGGTCATCAGGGAACGTGCGGCCGCGAGAAAGCCGCC
>CAYZHV010000188.1:0-8034 GCA_964478055.1 uncultured Spirochaetaceae bacterium
ACTCCGGGACCTCATAGCGGCTAAGACTGCCCTGTCGAAGAATAGCCTCAACACCCACGAGGTTGTTCGTGTCCTCCGCGGAACCCGCGGCGAGGAGCACGTCGTTAAAGCGTGCGGAGTCCCGGGGTGTGTCCAGGGTGACCAATGGAGGTTGGGTGTCCAACAGAACCTGAAGTCGGCGGTATGCTCGCTCGCCGTTCTCGGCGGTGATTCGGACCAAGACCGGGAGCCATCCGTCCGGGACGTCAGCGGTCTCGATGCGGTAATCCCACTCTTCGTCCCCGGACGCGCGGTCCCAGGTGGCACCGTCGTCGATGCTCACTTCTACGGAAGCGATTTCGTACGCTTCGATAGCCCGCCGATACTCCCTGCTCCCTTCTTCCACCCCATCCGGGGGCGGAAAGGTGTAACCCGCGGTTCCGCTCAACGTCGGCCGTTCGGAGACCGCCGCCCCGGTTCGGTGGCTATCGACGGTGACCCAGGGGCCGAACTCGAGATAGGAAAAGCTCGCTTCTTCAGACTCGAGATTCTCGCCCTCTGTGGCTTCTCCGGCTACGGAGATCGTGTGCTCTCCCGGGCTCAGGGCCTCAGCGCCGACCCTGTAGGAGAAGAATCCTTCAGGAGAAAGCTCCGCAGTTCCCATGGTTGCGCCATCGAGGCGAACGATCACTTGGCTGATTTCGCGGAAACTGAATAGACGCCCTTCCACAACGGCGGTGCCGCTGATCTCATCTCCCGGAAAGGGGGAGTAGATCTCCACACGTTCCTCGCCGTCCAGAGAGGAAAGGACTGTAACGTTCCGGGACTGGCTCCTGCGATTCTCCGACTCGTCCCAAGCGGTAACGGTGACATCATAATTCCCCGAGGGGAGGGAAGTGACGTCGATCTCCTGCCGGAGGACGCCGCCGGCGAGAAGCTCGATCGGAACCGTGAGTGGCTCGGCTTCCTGGTCTCCCCGGGGCGTAACCGTGGCCTCCACAGTGGCGAGGCGCTCATTGTCCCTGACCCGGCCGGAGAGGAGAAGGGTCTCGTAGTACGGCTCCCCATCTCCGGGAAGGTCCAGCCGGACCTCCGGCGGAGCGTTGTCGATGGTTATGAGACTCGCCAGGAGGGAGGTGGTGCCGTAGCCGTCGGTCACCTCGAGCTGCACCGCGTGGAGCCCGTCCTTGAGAACCGCACTCTCCAGAGGATACTGCCAGCTCTCGAATCCTTCTTCATCACCGGGGAGGGCGCGCACGAAGGTGTTTCCGTTGTCAAAGGAGAGTCGAACCGACTCGATACCGTTGGGATCCGAGGCGGTGCCTGTCATCAACACCTGTCCTCGAACCGGTTCCGCGAGCTCCGGAAAGACCACCGAGCCCAGGGGGTTCGAGAGACTGATAAAGAAGGTAACACTTTCGCTCTCACTCACCACCCCGCCCAGGTCCGTGGCGCGAATGGTCACGGTGTGCTCGTTGTCTCCGAGCTCCTCAATGGAAATAGGGAAGGAGAAAGTATCACCAGAGCCGATGGACTCATACTCGCCATCGTCGACTCGCGCCTCGATATCGGCGACGCCGTCGTCGTCGAAGACGGTCCCGCTGATGACAAAGTCCTCCCGCTGCACGCTTTCCGGCGGCGGGAGCTGGATCACCACGGTCGGCCTATCTTCTTCCACCGCAAGGGGAAAGCTCATTTCCAGGCGGCCAACGTTACCCGCCCTATCGACGACCTCGATAATCGGCCGCTCCGCCCGGGGTTCTTCCGGCTCCGGGCTCTCAGTCTCCTCATCGGGGCTTTCCTGCTCCTCCTCGGCGCTCTCGGTTTCCGGTTCCGCTGCTGGCTCCTCTTCCGCCGGGGTTTCCACATACTGTGTTAGGTCCACCATGAAGGAGAAGAAGCGACCCGGCTCGAGAGTCTCAAACTCTGCTCCGTCGGCGCTCCAGCGCACTTCGGTAAGTGGGGCTGCGTCACTGGCCACACCGACCACCGTGATCGTACCGTTTACGGGGGTCTCAGTCGTGGGAGCGAGGGCGGTTATCTCCGGGGGCGTGGCGTCGTAGACGTAGCTCCGGGCGAGTACCGTGCGGTTACCAGCACCGTCAGTGGCTCTGACAGTTATGTGGACCGCCCCTTCCTCCGCCGGCTCCGGCAGGGTCGCGGTGTAGCCCTCCGTCCCCGCCTCGATCGGCGTAAACGCCCCGTCTGCGAGAGCGTACTCTACCGTCAGCCCCTCGAGTTCGTCCGCCGCCGAAACCTGCAGAACCACCTCACCGGAGACCCAGCTCTCCTGTTCGGGAGCAACAATTTCCAGAGTCGGCGGAGCAATATCGTAGAGGAGGTCCAGGGTATCGGAGCGGAGAAGGGCGCCTTCCTCCGTTTCCACCACAAGCGCCACATCTTCCGCCCGTCCCGGAGCCTCGGGTACAACCAGTACGTTGCTACCTTCGACGCTGACCGCGAATCCCTCTGCCGGCGGCTCCAGGCGGGCCTCGGCAATCTCAGCTCCTACCACAAAGGCTGAAAGGGGGCGCTCGTTTCTAAAACGCAGAAGCCCCGCTTCCAGTCGGCCCGTCGGAAGGTAGAGCCCGGGAGCATCGGGAATCTCGGTGAGATAGGTTTCCTCGGGGTCCGGCTCCTCAGGAAGGCGCTGCAGGAGGTAGTAGAAGGTGGAGAGTGTCTCTCCGGCTCCCGCGGCGTTGGTAGCGCGTATCTCCAACTCCTGTCTGCCCCGGCTGTCGCGGCCACCAAGGGAGAGTGAGAAGCTCCCTTCTCCCGGTCCTGTCTCGGTTAGGCGGAGGGAGGTCCATTCAGCACTGTTCAGTCTGTACTCCAGGCTCGTCCCATCCCAGGCGCCGGTGAGAGAACCCTCGAGGAGGAGCTCCTCGTCCTCGTAGATGACTCGCCCCGGGAGAAACTGATCGCCTTCGGCTTCCAGGGAGGCGATTAGCGGCCTCGGCGCCGGTATGGTGATCTCTTCCTCTATCGCTGGGCCCGGGCGATCGTTGATATCAACCGCTCGGAGGAGGAGCTCGTAGCTCCCCGGGGCCAACTCCGGGAGAGGTAGGGCGAAGGCGCGGCTCGTCTCGATCCGGCTCCACTCGCCCCGATCCACCGCGTATTCCACCGCGGAGATCCCGTCGTCATCCACCGCCTCGCCGAGAATGTAGTTCTCGGTGACGCTGTAGGAGTCCAGGACCGGCAGATCCGCCTCTTCGTCGAGCTCAACCGTCTGCTCCACGGACGTTTCGTTGCCCGCCTCGTCCCTGGCGGTCAGCTCCACTTCTCCTCGACGACCCTCATCGAAGGTGAGAGGCAGATACCAGAAAGGGTTCCCCGGGGTCAGAGGCAATTCCCCGCTCTCGCCGCTGCTCGTTTCGTACTCCAGGGAGGCTACGCCAACCGCGTCGGTGACGCTTCCTGAGAAAAGCACGCCACCGGTGGGAAGCAGTTCTTCCGTTGGCGAAAAGAGTTGGAGTTCCGGAGCGGTGTTGTCCACGAAGAGAAGGAGGGGGTACTGAGTCACCGACCCGGTGACGTCCTCGGCGCTGAACCAGAGCACCAGAGGACCGTCCTCTTCTTCTTCACTCTCGAATCGGTAGGAAAGCTCATCTTCCGGTCGACCTTCCCGAACCTTGAGCTCTTCCTCTTCTCCCTCGTCGCCACGACGGACGGTGAGAGACTTGAGACCGTTCGGGTCACTAACTATCCCTTCAACCCGAACCGTCCCGGTTACCAGGGCGCCGGCTTCGGGGGTGCTGATCGTTACGCCCGGGCCTGATCCGTCGTAACTAAAGGTTATAGATCGGGGTTCAGAGGCTATGCCGTTTGAGTCGGTGGCCACGGCGGTGAGGGTATGGACGCCCTCTGCCGCGGTGGAGAGATCGAAGGAGGCGGACCAGAACTCTGTCCCCTGCGCAACCACCGGATTGCCCTCATCCAGCTGCACCGTGACCTGGGAAACCTCGTCATCGTCGGTGGCCGTCCCGAGGACCACCATTCGATCTGCTACGACGGCGCCTTCGGCGGGAGTGGAAATGGTTACACCAGGAATATCCGAGTCCGGATCGACTTGAACGTTTATCGGACCGCCAAACGCCTGATTGCCGGCGTTATCGGTCGCGCGGATGAGAAGATTGTAGGTTCCCGGTTCCAGTTCTTGAACCGGAATTTCGTGGGACCAGTTCTCTTTTCCTGTCACCGGCCGAAAATCCGACTCTTCGGTGACACCAAGGGCGCCGAGAGGGGAGCTCACGAGAAAAAGAGAAACCACCGCCAGTACCATAAACGACGTTGGTGCAAAAAGCCTGTTGCGTTGAACGGTACCGCGGACTCGAAATATCCAGAAAAATCGTTCCGCCGTTTTCATTAAATCGCTTCTTAAATAGCCTCCGATACCCCAAATATCGGCAGGTAATAGGAATAGATATCACATTGGAGAGTAAAAATCCAGAAAATACGTCAGCATCAGGTGAGAGACCGGGAGCAGTCGGATCGGAAACCCGTGGAGAAGAGTGACAGGTGAGTAGGATTGTTCTGCTTAGGGGAGCTCAACCGCCCCCGGCAGGGGGAAAGATCGAAACATCCGCGGATTCGACGCCGGTGTCCAGGCCGTCGAGGTGATGAATGTTCTTGCCACCGATGAGAATCATTGTCCCCACCTGCAGCTCGCCTTCTTCAGTTAGCAGGTAGGGTGCGATGTCCGTACCCGTCTGCCGACCGACCTCTTCGATAAGCTCGCGAACGGTGAGGTTCTTTTCAGACTCAATGGAAAGAGCGCCACGCCCAAGCTTGAGCCTGAGCGTGGCGAAAAGTTTTACATCTACCTTCACGCGAGACTGAGCTCCTTGAGCTTCTCGGGAGTCGGCCTACCATCCTTGGTCCAGCCGCGGAGCTCGTAGTACTTCGGAAGCATCTCCTGCAGCATGTGGACCTTGCCCTTGTTGGGACCCTCCTTGGCGGGCTCTTCGAAGAACCGCTTCGGCAGGGTGTCCTCTTTCGGTTCGATGCCGGCGTCCTGATTGAACTTGCGCTCCATGTTCCAGATTCGCTCGCCGCACTGCAGGAGCTCATCGGGACTCATATTGAAACCGGTGGCGCCGTTGATCAAGTCGTTGTAGTCCTCCAGCCCGAGGGAGAAGGAGGTAAAGAGGCAGAGACCGGAGGAGTCGATGACGCCGGTGAGATCCTGGAAGATCTTGAGCCACTGCGGCTTGCTGTCGAGCTCCTGGGGATCGAGCTTCTCGGGAACGCCGAGGATCTCCGGGGAAATAAGGTACGCTCGGACGTGGTCCGCCCCGCGGTTGCCCACGGCGTACTGCATGCCGTGTCCCTGGACGCCCCGAGGATCGTAGGCGGCGATCTCCTGCTTCTTGACGCTCATGGAGTACTCCGGGTGACCGTAGCTCTCCGCAAAGCGGTAGGAGCCGTTGGCGAGCTTGTCGCCGATCCCTTCGCGGTAGGCCGCCTGCTTGAGATAGTAGGCGAGGCTCTCGGTGCTACCGAAGTTCGGCTTGGGGCCCTTGGCGAGGTCGTCGTCCGGTACAAACCCTTTCTCGTACATTTCCATCATGCAGGCGAGGGTTACGCCGGCGGAGATCGTGTCCATGCCGAGGTCGTTACAGGTGAAGTTGGCGTCGCAGATAGCGTTGAGGTCGTCGATTCCCATCATGGGACCGAAGGCCCAGCCGGTTTCGTACTCAGGACCCTCACCGCGGCGACCGCTGGGAGTCTCGACGTCCCGGGCGCAGCGAATGGGGCACATGTAACAGCCGGTGTTCTGCTTGAGGTAACCCTTTTCGACCAACGCCTCACCGGACATGTTCTCGGTGCCCTCGAACATGACGTCCTGTGCGTTCCGGGTGGGATACATTCCGTTCTGGTTGATGATGTTGTCGAGAACCTTGGTCCCGAGAGCAGGAAGCCCCTGACCGGTAATGGCGCCCTCTTTGAGCTTGGCAACCTTCTCGCGAACCGCTTCCTTGAAGTCGTCCTTCTGGGCGATTGGAGACTCAGCCTTGCCCCAGGCAACCACGGCCTTGAGGTTCTTGCTGCCCATAACCGCGCCAACACCGCTACGGCCTGCCGCTCGGTGTACCTCGTTCATGATCGAGGCGAAGAGGACTTTGTTCTCCCCCGCGGGTCCGATGCAGGAGACCGAAACCTTCTTCTGGCCGCTCTCGGCGGAAAGGATGTTCGTGGTCTCTTCGACTCGCTTGCCCCAAACGTGGGCGGCGTCCTTGAGCTCCACGCCGTCTTCGCTTACCGAAAGGTAGACCGGCTTTTCGCTCTTGCCCTCGAAGATAATGCCGTCGTAACCGGCTTTCTTGAGGTAAGCTCCCCAAACACCGCCAGAGTTACTCGAGGCGGCAGTTCCCGTGAGGGGACTCTTGGTGATAACCATGTAGCGGCCACCGGTGGGAGCCTGAGTGTTGGAAAGAGGCCCGCTCATGAAGATGAGCTTGTTCTCCGGAGAGAGAGCGTCGACCTTCGGGTCGATCTCATTGATGAGAATCCGGGTGCCGAGACCTCGGCCACCGATGTACTGCTTGGCAAGGTCCATGGGGGTGTCTTCGTAGGCGATCTTCCCCTTGGACAGATTGACGCGGATCATTTTGCCCATGTAGGACATAACGATACCTCCAATACAATGGATTGAGATGCTCTCCTTTCCAAGTACGGGAGGCAGGGAAGTTTCCTTCCACACCCTAACGGCCGAATACCTTAGCTTCGCGCTCACCGAGGCAAAGCCGTAGGTAGGGGGGCTCGGAGAAGACTGTTTTAGTATTGCACGGGTTCAGAGGGGCGTCAAATGTTTTAGAGAATTGATGAAGAATCGAAGCGCCCGCGGGCCTCGGTTTGGCTCATGGCGCCGGCCGGGGGCGCCCCGGCCGCCCGGGCCCGACGCTACGTGTCTGAGGGCCAGACCCCTGAGAGATCGAGTTCCTCTCCCAGGAGGCGGCTCTTCACGAGGCCCGGATCACGGTACCAGGCGGGCGCCCCGAAGGGCTCCGCTACATCTGAACGGTAGAACACCTCGACCACCCGCGTCTCAGGATTCACGAGCCAGTACTCCCGGACACCGGCGGACTCGTAGAGTGAGAACTTAACCGACTGATCCTTGAAACCCGTGCTCGGAGAGAGGATCTCTACCACCATGTCCGGGGCACCCACGATCCCGTGGCGGCGGATCTTGGTTTTGTCGCAGACAACCAGGAGATCCGGCTGCACCACCGTATCGCCCTCATCCTCCGAAGCGGCGAGAGAGGGGAGGAGGACGTCCGTGGCTGGGACATAGTACTGACACCCAAGCTTTCTAGCTGTGGGACCGATGAGGAGGCCGAGCTCGGATAGCACAAACTGATGCTCCGTCCCCGGCGCCGGGCTCATGCTGTAGGGAACTCCGTGGATGATTTCCCACCGCTCCTCCGCGGGCCAGCTCTTGTAATCCGCGTAGGTGAATCCGCTCTCTTTCTCTCTTGGCAACATCAGACCGTGCCACTCCTTACCGCTAATAGTACAAGGTGAGCTCGTCAGAATCCACCGTTACCCCTCCCCGAAACGCTCCTTGAGCGCCTTGCGGAAGGCGGGCCCGTTGAGGCCGAGGAGTCGGGCAGCCTGTTCTTTGTTTCCCTTCGCCCGGCGGAGCGCCTCATCGTAGAAGTGCTTTTCAATCTGAAAGAGGTACGCCTTCAGGTCTATGCCCTCTTTCGGAAGCTCCCAGGAGAACTTGCCCGGGCTCTCCTCCAGCGCCTCGAAGTGACGACGCAGCGCCGGCGGGAGATGGTTTGGCGTGAGCTGTTCGGTTCGCTGGGTGGCGCACATGTTTCGCACCATGTTTTGAAGCTCCCGGACGTTTCCCGGCCAGGGATAGTCGAGAAGAAGGTCGAAGAGCTCCGGAGAAAGGCTGCGGTTCTCCCGGTACTGCTCGTTCCACTCCGAGAGGAAGTGCTTCAGGAGGATCGGTATGTCCGCCTGGCGCTCCCGAAGGGGAGGCAACTCGATTTCCGCCTGGGTGAGTCGGCTCATCAGATCCTGCCGGAACGCGCCCTCGTC
>CAYZHV010000189.1:0-7742 GCA_964478055.1 uncultured Spirochaetaceae bacterium
AGGAAACTAAGGTATGGTCAAAGCTGAGCTCATAAAGAGAAGTCCCTTGCGGCTCCTGGAGAAGTCGATACACGGGGAGCTCAAGCCCGGGGCAATCGGGGTCCTCGCCTCCCGAAAGGGAGTCGGCAAGACCGCCTGCCTCGTTCACATTTCGACGGACAAGCTTTTTCAGAACAAGCATGTGATTCACGTCTCCTTTGCGGGACGGACCGACCACATCATTAGCTGGTACGAGGATATTTTTCGAGAGATCGCCGAAAAGCGACAGCTCGACGACGCCATGGAGGTTCACGACGAGCTTATAAAGAATCGAGTCATCATGAACTTCTCCCAGGAGGGAGCAACGGCGGACCAGGTCATTACGAGCCTCCAGGCTATGATCACCGACGGCCATTTTGACGCGAAACTGATCGTCGTGGATGGATACGACTTCGAGAAAGGCGAGCCCGAGACCCTCAAGAAGGTTAAGGCCTTTGCGGCGGAGGCGGGCATAGCCGTCTGGTTCAGCGCCTCCACCCACCGGGAGCAGCCCGAGACTGACGAGAACGGCCTGCCGAAGCTTCTCTCGCCCTACGGCGAGGAGATCGACGTCCTCATTACCCTCGAGCCAACAGAGAAGCACGTTAAGCTCAAGCTCGTGAAAGACTACGACAAGTATCCTTCCGAGGACCTGCATCTCAAGCTCGATAGCAAGTCTCTGCTCATAGCTGAGGAGTAGTCTCCGGGGCGGTGTGACCTTGCGGTTGAAAGACCGCGAGACGAAATCCAAATCGAGATTGAACAATTGGGGCGTCCGGCTTTCGGACGCCCATTGTTTTGGCGCGCCCAGCGCTATCTGCGACGGGAGACGCCTACTTTTGGGCACTCTTCAGTCAGGGGACAGCTCGAGCAGAAGGGGGAGACGGGCGTGCACTTCTGCTGCCCGAAACGAACGAGGAGATCGTTCAGGGGTATCCAGTACTCAGTCGGAAAGAGCGACATCAGGGCGTGCTCACTCTGCTCAGGGGTCTTGGTCTCGATCCAGCCGAGACGGTTGGAGATTCGGTGCACGTGAATATCCACGCAAATGGCGGGTATGCCGAAGCCGAGGCCGAGAACAAGATTGGCGGTCTTTCTTCCGACTCCCGGGAGGGCCGTTAGCTCCTCCAGGGTCGCCGGTGTCTGGCCGCCGTGCTCCTCGAGGATGATCCGAGCAGACTCCTTGAGCTGCCGCGCCTTGTTTCGGTAGAACCCTGCGGGATAGATAGCCTTCTCGATCGTCGAAAGAGGGAGGGCCGCGAGACTGCTCGGATCTGCGGCGAGGCGGAAGAGGCGATCCGAGGCAGCATGGGTGACTTCATCTTTGGTCCGCAGGGAAATGAGGGTGGAGACGAGCACAAAAAAGGGATCGCGTCGCGTCTCGGCGACTGATCCCACTGCTGTTCTGAGCTCTCGGTCGAGAGCCTTCGCTATCTGTTCGAGCTGCTCGAGAGGAGAAGGGGTCACTCTTCCTCGTCTTCGTCGAGGTCGACGTCGATGTCGTCCTCTTCCTCGAAGGATTCTTCCTCTTCTTCCTCTTCCTCTCGTTCCGACTCCACTTCGAGCTTGCTGAAGATCATCTCCTCAACCTCTTGTTTGGAGACGTTGAGTGAGAAGGATACCTCGTCGATGAGGAGCTTCAGAGCGCTATCGTAGAGTTTTCGTTCGAGAATCGGCAGTTCCTTTACCTTCTTACGATGGTAGAGAGTCCGAACGACCGTGGCAATGTCAATGACGCTCCCCTGCTTGAGGAGGTCGAGGTTCATCTGATAACGCATCTTCCAGTCCGCCGGTACGGGCTCGTACTCCTCGGTAAAGAGATTGAGCGCCTTTTCCGCTTCTTTTTTGGGAACAATTGCTCTAATACCGAGCTCCTCCGCCTTGTCCACCGGTACCTTGACCGTCATGTCCGAGACTGGGAGGTAGATGATGTAGTAAAGGATCGGGTTTCCGTCTTTCCTGAAATCTATCGACTCTATCGACTGAACTTGACCAACCCCCTGAAGGGGATACACGACCTGCTGACCCTCTTTGAAGGTCGTGTCGGGGGTTTTCTTCGAAGATTTGCTCATTGTCGGTGAGTATACCCAAAATGTCACGGTGTAGTCAAAGGCGTGACCCCCTCGCTATCTTCTTCCGCATGAGCAAGCTTCGCCGTATTCTCAACCGGCTCGAACCCTTCGCCTTCCCTCTTTTCCTCCTGGCGGTCATTCTCTCGGTACTCCTATTCAGGGAACAGCTCTGGGCGCCCCTGGCGGAGCGGGAACGTCTGCAGGAGTGGATAGGAGAGGCGGGGATCTGGGCCCCGGCGCTCTTTGTGGCGGTTCAGACCGTGCAGGTGGTCATTTTCGTAATACCCGGGGAGGTGGCCCAAGCCGCGGCGGGCTACCTATTCGGAGTCTGGTTCGGGATTCTCTACTCTCTTCTCGGCATTACGATCGGCAGCGGATTCAACTACCTAGTCGGCAGCCGACTGGGCGAGCCCTTCCTGCGGCGGGTACTCGGCCCAGAGCGGCAGGAGAAGTTCCTCTCCGTGGCGAGCTCCTACCGCGGCCGCCTCGGCTTCTTTCTCTTCTTTCTTATTCCGGGCATTCCGAAGGACGTGCTCTGTTACGTTGCAGGCACCGCGCGGATGGGCTTTCTCACCTTTCTCCTGATCTCCATGGCCGGTCGTCTTCCGGGGATCGTCGGCAGCGCCATTATCGGCGACGCCGCCGCTGAGGAGCGGTGGCAGCTCGCTCTCGGAATCCTTGCCCTGGCTACGGTGCTCTTTGTCTTGGGGCTCCTCTATCGGAGGCGACTGGAATCGATGATCGAGCGAATTTCGGGAAAGAAGGGGTAGACCTCGGGCTCCAGGGGCCGCGTCCGCTGCCACCGGCCCCGAATAGGACGCATTGCTACCGAGCACTCGGAGCGCCCCTCGCCGGGGCTCTCCCGGGCGTATCTACTCCCGGTAGCCCGCCGGGACAGCTGCGCCCCAGGGAGTCGAAGCGACCCCCGGTATGGGAGCGTACTCCCGGAACCGGATGTACTTAAAGGGGTGAATGTCCAGCGGATTCGGGTACCAGCCCTCGATCTCGTTCGCGTCGACGAGATTGATCGCCGGGGAGTGACTTATCGGTAGGACCACCCCGGTGCCCAGGAGAATTCGTTCCGCTTCCGCGAGAGTCTCATACCGGGTATTGCCCGCCTGGTCAAAGGAGGCGCGAATAAGGGAGTCGAACTCCTCGTTGGAGAAGCCCGCGTTGTTCAGATTGCTTCCGCTGGTCCACATCTGGAGGAAACTCAAGGGGTCAGCGAAGTCCGCAATCCAGCTCACAGTCCCGACGGTAAACTCTCCCTCCTCCAGAGCGTCAAAGTACTGAGGATAGGGGATCTCGGTGATTTCAACCGGGACGTTCAGCGCCTCCTCCCAGGCGGATTTCATGAGCCCCGCCACCCGACGGGCTTCCTCACCACCGGGAATGGCGATACGAAGTGTGCCAAGATCGCTCACTGCAGGTAATCCCGCCGAGGCGAGAAGCTCTCGTGCCTCCTCCGTGTCGCGGCTCTCGATCCCTTCCACTTCCGGGTAGTACGGTATCTGCGGCACCAATGTGGAAGCAGGAATGAACTGGTACTCCTCACTCCTGAGCTCCTCCCAGGGGAGGAGCAGTGCCATAGCACGGCGAACTTCCGGATCATTCAGAGGCTCACGGTCGGCGGCGAGATAGTAGTAGGTCGTGGCAAAGAGGGGATTGATCACGATCGTATCTTGAAACTCAACGTTGCTCAGGGACATCCCTCCGGTAACCCAGTGAAAGTCGCCGCCGTTGAACCGCTCGGTGATCCGTTCCGGCTCCTGATCGGGAAAGAGGAGCTGCAGTCGCGGGATCTGAACGCTCGTGGAATCCCAGTATACCTCGTTGCGCACCAGACTCAGGGAGTCCTCTCCCCGTTCCCTGATGTAATAGGGGCCGTTGCCGGGTATCGTGTTGAACTCGGACCAGTCTTCTATCGCTCGGACGCTCTCATGGACCGGCACAAAGCTGTGATGGCAGAGGATCTTGAGAAAGTGAGAGGCCGGATTCGTAAGGGTTACCTCGAGCACCTTCTCGTCCAAGCTCTCCACTGCCACTGAGGCAGGGTCATCGTTCTCTCCGTTGCGGTACGCTTCTGCCCCTTCGATGATGTCAAAGAGAAAGGAGTAGGCACTCTCTCGCTCAGGGTCGAGGAGCTGGAGCCAGGTGCGCCGAAAATCCTCTGCCGTTACGGAGTCGCCGTTCCAGTACCGGGCGTTCTCCCTGAGATAGAAGGTGTAGGTCATGCCGTCAGGGCTCACCTGCCACCGCTCCGCCACCGCAGGCTCCGGCTCCAGAGTAAACGGGTTATAGGTAACCAGCCCTTCGAAGAGAGCGGTGAAAATCTGTGCCTCGGTGGTGGTGAAGCTGTAGAGGGGATTGAGGGAGAGCTCCGTCGGGTAGAAGGCTACTCGAAGCTCCTGCGGCAGATCGGGTCCTTCCTCTTCTGTCTCGTCCTGCTTCGGCCGGGTGTCTTGCTGAGCTTCACTCTCTTGCCGCTCTTCCCGTTCTGCCCCCACGTCCGCTTCCTGGAAGGATGCGCAGGAAAAGAGGAAGAAGAGAACAAAGAGTGCCAAACCCAGCCGAAGGATCGTCAGACGCGTCATTTGCCAAAGATACACGGTTACCCGCACCTTTTCCAAGAAGCGAGAGGTTTTACTAAAGTGTGATGGTGGTTCTACCGATAATAGACACAGGGGATTACCGCCCAAAAGCCGACGGAGGATACTGATGCGAAAACTGCCACTTCTGCTCCTTCTTCTCCTTACCGGGGCGCTGCTGTGGGCGCAGTCGATCCCCCTGAGAGAGATAGACTTCGAAGAAGCGAAGATTTCCGTCGCCGGGCCCGAAGCGTTCTACATTCGCAACGTTGGCTTTCAGGGAGACCGGTACGCCGTGGTCGTGGGTCGCAGCAGTGAGGGCGGCTGGACCGTGACGGACCTCTACGCCGAGTCCGCGAACCTGGCGCCCCGGGATATGATCCTCGACTTTGCCACTATCCGCCTCGAAGGAGAGGACACCCTGGTCCTGGACGGGATCTTTGTGGACGGCTCGGTCTATCAGGGAAGATTGAACGTGGGAGACAACGATCAGGCGGAGCTCGCGGAAGGCTTCAGCTCGAGCTCTCTGGAGTCCATGGACCCTGCTCGCCTGAGAAAGCTCAGGGAGACGATTCTTGAAGTCGTCGCTCCGGAGTACGAGGAACGTATTGGCCACCTCCAGCGGGAGCTCAGAAGCGCCCGGGAGCAGATCAACCAGCAGGAGCTGATAATCGAAGAGCTCCGGCAGGAGAACGGCGCCCTGGAGGAGCTGCTCGCTCAGAGAGAAGGGGAGCTCTCCTCTCTGGAGGAGCGGGTGGCCGCGCTGGAAGAAGAGCTCGCCGCGGCGGAAGAGTCCGCGGGCGCCACGGGACCCCAAAGAGCGGCTGAGCCCGGGCCGACGGGCTCGGTTTCAGGGGTGAGCGAGCTCGACCTCGCCAGGGTTGAACAGGACATTCGCGCGCTTCGACAGGAGGCGGAGGGCGTCGCCGCGCTGCTCCAGGAGCTCCAGGAAGAGAATGAGGCGCTAGTTCGCGAAAACGAGGAGCTCCGGGTCTCCCTGGAGCAGGCGCGAGGGGAGCTTGCCGAGGCGAGGCAGACGCCTATGCCCACGCCCGAACCCTCTCGAGTCATGGAGTCAGAGGCCAGGACGAGAGAAATCGCAACCGCCACCGAGCTGCTGCACTCCTACAAGGCTCGCCTCACGAGCTCGATGCTCGCGGGATTCGAAGCCGGCCGAGCGAGAATGGGAAGCTGGCGCATCGAGCAGGATCTTGCGGTTCAGAATGATCCGGGGGAGTACTTTTCCCGTTTTGCCCTGCCCCTGGAGCAGATCGAGAAGCCCACGCTTTTCAGCTTTCGCGGTCGCTCCCTGGAGTCAACGGACTGGACCGGCTTCGGCCTCCATCTCTTTGCCTCCGCCGTGGAGGCGCACAACGGCTACGGTCACGGCGAGTCCCTTCTCATTTGGTTTACCCGGGATCGAGAGCACTACGGCACCGACCATACCTACCTCCAGGTCTACCGTTCCACCGATGATGTAACCATGAACCGTGTGGCCGGAGGTATTATTCCGGAACCGATCACCTCCCCTCTGGAGATTGATATTCTCTACCAGCCAGAGGTTGGAGACGTGACTATCGCCGTCAACGGCGAGGTAAAGTTGCTCTACAACGGCTGGTTTGGGATCGACTCGGGGATTGAGATCGCTCTGCGCACCAAGGGGCGGGGACGCTTCGAGGATCTCCAGGTGCGTACTGCGCCGGGGGAGTAGAGTCCCGAATAGAACCTCACTCTTGGTTCCACACCGATTTCGAGCTCTCCACAACCCCGCCTCTCGCACTTCTTTGGGGTATTTATTATTATTCCCGTCATGAAGAGAAAAACCGTCCTCGTCCTGCTCGTTCTGGTATCGCTGGTTCTGATCCCCTCTGTCGCCGCCCAGGAGTGGAGTGTCTACGACTGGGAAATCTCCATCGAGGAAGCCCGGGAACGGGCGGCGGAGGAGAACAAAGAGCTGATGTACTTCTTTGCCGGCAGCGACTGGTGTAGCTGGTGTGAGCGCCTCATCGGGGAGGTCTTTTCCCAGGATCTCTTTCGCTCCTTTGAGTCCTCCTACGTCGTATCGGTGCTTATCGACTTTCCCCGGCAGCGAGCGATCCCGGAGGAGCTTATGGAGCGAAATTTCGAGCTCCAGGAGGAGTTCGGGGTTCAGGCGTACCCGACGGTGGTCATTCTCACCCCCCAGGGAGAGGAGAAGTTCCGAACGGGGTACCAGCAGGGTGGCGCGGGACAGTACGTGAACCACCTCCTGCCGCACGTCCGCTAGGAAGTATCAAGGAGCCTGTTGCTCTTTGGTCCCCAAGCCCTTCCCCTCAAAGAACCTATCCCCGGGAAGGGCTGTTTTTCCAAGTTCACGTCAGCCAAATCTCCTAACGCACCTCTGTCAGAGGACTTAGCCTCTGCGTAGCAACAAGCTTCTTGATACTAACCGTTGGAAGCATAAACAAACCCGGGTATAGTACCCATTACACCCACAGAAGGAGCTCAGAATGAGTAAGGAGAAGCGCTATCCCCGGGGCTATGGGAAGGTTGAGCCTGTGGCGGACTATCGTCCCTGGGAGCTGGATCAGAGCTTTCTCGATAGCGCCGACGTCTGCCAAGAGCACACCAAAGTGGACATTTACCGGCTCTATGAGCTCTGGCATCTCATCTCCCAGCTCGCGTCGGTATCCGGAGATATTCTGGAAGTTGGTCTCTGGCGCGGGGGCAGCGCTGGACTAATGGGCCTTGCAATCGATAAATTTGGACCTAAGCGCCACCTCTGGCTCGCGGATACCTTCGCTGGGGTAGTGAAGGCCGGTCCCCGGGACGACTATTACAAAGGTGGCGAGCACGCGGACACAAGCCTTGAAATTGTTCAAGGTTTTCTGAATAATCTGCGGCTCACGGAATATACCGTGCTTTCAGGAGTTTTTCCTGAGGAGACGGCGCACCTCGTTGAGTGTGACGCCATCGCGCTCTGCCACATCGACGTCGACGTCTACCGGTCCGCTAGGGACGTAGCCGACTGGGTGTGGCCGCGCATGCCGGTCGGAGGCATCATTGTGTACGACGACTACGGTTT
>CAYZHV010000190.1:0-7725 GCA_964478055.1 uncultured Spirochaetaceae bacterium
GACGTTGATAAAACGTCATCCGTTGTTCCGGGGACCGTTCCCGCAAGAGGGCGAAAATCTGCGTCATCCCGTCCTCGTCGCCGGATAGGGCTTGGGTGGCGGACTGAGAGACCACGTGGGGATGCTCGGTAAAGGCGATAAGCTGCCCGGGCATTTCCTCCGGAGGCAAGACAAAGTCAGCCATTCCCGTGGAGAGCGCGGCGCTGGGCATCCCATCGAACTGTGCCGTCTTTGGGTCCTGGACCATGATCATCCCGCTGGCGTGCTTGACCGCCCGCACTCCGCGCATACCGTCGCTACCGCTGCCGGAAAGGATAATTGCCACGGCCTTTTCTCCCTGGTCCTCCGCCAGGGAGCGCAGAAAAACGTCAATCGGGAGATTAATGCCTCGGTTGTGCTCCTGCTCTTGGAGCAGGAGCTTACCGTGAAAGATCGAAAGGTTCTTTCTCGGAGGAATGAGATATATGGACCCGGCGTGTACCTCCATGGAGTCTTCCGCCCGCAACACCGGTATCTCAGTCTTCTTTGAGAGGATCTCCACCATTAAGCTCTTGTGATCAGGTGAGAGATGCTGTATCACCACAAAGGCGAGGTTGTTCTTTACCGGCATGTTGGTAAAGAAGGACTCGATCGCCTCCAACCCCCCGGCGGAGGCGCCGACGCATACGATATGCGAGGGGCTGCTAACCGGTTCTTTACTCATACGGCCACTCCAGAATCGCGACGAGCACCCGCCTCGACCCGGGTAATCCAACGGGCGTGACGCTGACGGTGCAGCGCACCTCCCGTATAGAACCGGCCCGCTCCACCGGAAGGAGCGCCTCGAATCTGGGAAATGGGGTGCCGTTGTCCAGTGCTCGACGTACCGCCCTTCGGACCGAACAGGTCTCACAATGGGGCGTAGTTCCGCACGCCTCCGGATCATCCACTGCGTGAACACACCGTATGACAGCCCCAACAAGGGAGCCTAACAGTCCGGATGCCGTCTGTCCCGCGACGTTGCGGGCCTCTCGATTGGCCCGGGCCACGCGCATATCCGGAGTAACAATAAGCAGAGAGAGCGGGACGGACTCGTAGATCGCCTCCAACTCCTCCTCTCGCTCTTCAATGCGTTGGTGGGCACCAAAGAGATCAAGGGCCGACTCAACGGCGAGCTGGAGCTGCAGTTCTCCGCTCGACTTGAGCACGTACCCGTAACGACTAACCTCTCGGACTCGACTAACCGTCTCCGGATCGCTGTGACCTGTAAGAAAAACGATCGGTACCGAGCTCTCCGAAAGGATCATCCGCGATGCTTCGACCCCATCCATGCCTTCTCCCAGGTCCACATCCATGAGAATCAGATCGAACTTGGCTCCTCCGCCGTCCGGAGACACCGCGAGTTTCACGGCCTCTTCTCCGTTTCCCGCCACCGTGATATCGTAGCCCTGGGCCTTGAGTCGCTGTGATGTCGCCAGCGCGACAATCGCTTGATCTTCCACCAGGAGGATTTCGTGCTTGGTGCTCCGGGATGGAGCATGGCCGCCGACGTCGAACATGGGGCTCCTTTGAGCGAAAAACTGTGCGTTAGTTTAAGATTAGCCGCCACCCGAGCACCTCACAATAACGGTTGTTCGTTGGTTTGTGATTGGAAAGACCAGCACTATCCTGCAAAGAGCCTACGCAACTGATCGGAGAGATTCTCTCCTGCTCCGGATACCCTCAGCCTCTTGCGCAGTTGGGCGCGATGGTAGTTAACGGTGTGGACGCTCAGACCAAGCTCTCCGGCGATCTCCTTAGTGGTCTGGCCCTCCGCAATGAGCCGGCCGATCTCCCGCTGTCGTTTGCTGAGCAACGAAGCCCTGCTACCGCGATCCTCCTGCTCCCGCAACCGAAGGACGGCGCCGGTGATCGCCCCGCCGGGCTCGTAGAGGTCGTAGCATCGGAGGTCAAAGGGGGTCTCGTTTCCCCGGGCGTCCGGCAGAAAAAGATGGCCCCGCCTTCTGGATCGGGAACCGGGAGCCCGGCAGTCGGAAAGAACGTGTGCAAACCCGCCGATTCCCACCAGCGCGGAGGCGCGGTCGGCGTAGCTGAGACGCTGGACAAGGGCGTAATTGACGTCGATGACTCTACCCTCGGCGTCAATGAGCAACGAGGGCTCAACCCCGTTATGAAACGCGAGCCGTAACATCCCAACCTGTCGCCGGGACGTATCGCGACGGTACAGCTCTTCGATAGACCTCGCCAGGAGGCGCCAGTACTCCATCTCTTCTGGAGATACGATCTTAGTTGAGGAAATCGACACCACCCCGAACGGGCGATCCTCCGGTCTCACTGGCAAGAGAAGCACCTCTTTTACGCCAACGTCTTCCATAATGACCCGACCCAGAGCTTCCGCGTCGGCATGATCAAAGTGAGCAGCGTAGTACGTCTTTATCCGTTCCCTATCGGTAAGCCGGATCTCATCAAAGGAAAAGAGGCTCTCTTCAATAATCGTTCCTGAGTGGAAGGGTATGCGCGCTCTGCGGACGTCCAGTGGTCCGAGCTTCTCGCTATAGGTATCGACCAACGACTGGAGTCGGGGGGTAACGAACTCCGGCACGACGCTAACGAGCGTTTCCTGAGCAACGACTTGCAGTTTGAACATCGCCTTCGGAAAATCCCCCACCACGATGGACGCGAGACGGGAGAGTCCTCGCTCGAGAGTGATTGACGGATCGATTGCGGTGCTTGCTATGCGACGGGCCGAGCGCATAAACTTGTAGACGCAATCATTGCTCATGTTTATCTTGCCTCTATTCTGGGGCAAACTCTATGTTAATACAAGGAGAACCCCTCCGTTCCCGGTTGCTGGTTCTCTCGGAGGAGAGACGATGGTCGATCATATGGGAAGACGCCTCAAGGACATTCTGCTCGATCCGCTACTTGGCCTCATACCGAGATGGGTCCATCCTAACGGTGTAACCCTTCTCTCTCTCCTGCCTGGCTTGGCAGCCGCGCTCTTTGCAGGTCTCGGTATGTGGCTCTGGGCGCTTCTCGCCTTTGCTTTGAACAGAATACTCGACGGCCTGGATGGGCTTATCGCAAGGGGCCGCGGCCTGCAGTCAGACTTCGGCGGCTACATGGACATCATGATCGATTTCGTCGTTTACGCCGCCATTCCGATTGGCGTCTGGATCGGAGTGGAGGCACCGTTGCTGGCCTCCTCGCTGGGTGGGGAAGATCTACGCTTGCTCTCAGGGAGTATCCTTCCCCGGGCGCTCCCGCTTATTGTTCTTTTCGCAGTCTTTTACGTTAACGCTGCATCCTGGATGTATCTCTCCTCTCTCATAGAAAAGCGCCGGGCCGGGTCGCCCAGTAGGAGCACGAGCGTAGAAATGCCATCAGGGCTGGTGGAAGGGACTGAGACCGTCCTATTCTACCTGCTCTTTTTGCTTCTTCCGAGCTATTATCCTCTGCTCTTCTACCTAATGGCAGCGGCCACGTCCGTTGGCGTAGTGCAGCGGCTCCGCTGGGCGTGGAAACACCTGCGATGACAGAATAGGATGTGGCAGACCCTTCTGACGGGCCTCGTGCTCGGATTCGTCACCTCTTCCAGCTGTCCGAGCAATGCGATTCTAATTAGAACGCCCCGGGAGACTCCCCTATCCCGCCTCACACACGTGGGCTTTGGAGCCGTGGCAGGTTACGCCATACTGCTCTTGGTATCTCTCGCATGGATCGTCCCCCTGATCAGAACGGCCCCGGAAACGATTCCGATCCTGGAACTCTTCGGCGCCTTCGTCTTTATCTATCTAGCAATTTCGCTTCTGATTAATCGTGAATCCAAAAGGGCGCTCCAAGGATCATCAGCAGGGAGCCTATCGGGCGGAAGGCGCCACTTTGTCGGGGGATTGGCAGCAACCGCCCTCAACCCGATCAATCTCGCCTGGTGGACAGCGTTTCTCGCTCCTTCCCTCGGTCGTCACGGTAGGATCGAGCCGCTATATCCGGTATTCATCCTCATTGGGTCTCTCGCTTGGTTCACGTTCTTCGCTCTAGTTCTCAGGTTCTCTCGAAACCGCTGGAAGGAGAGAGCCCAAATGATATTCCGCTGGGCCGGGGCGGTTGTGTTAGCGGCCTTTGGTCTACGATTTCTCCTGGGCGCTATCAGCGAGTTGGTCGGCTATCTCTGAAGATGCGTGGGGACGAACGCGCCGCGGAGCCGAGGTAATCAAGAGGCACCGCCTGGAGGTCATGCGCTATCGGTCTTGAAGCGGGCTACTTGCTTTTCGAGCTCTCTGATTTCCTCTGTAGCACTCTGCACGATCTTATCGATTTCGCTTGTAGAGTCGGCGTTCGAGGCGATTCTCTCGGTGACTTCGTCGGCGTTTGAAGCAACGTGACGTGAGGAGCCGGCCAGACGCTCTATGGTTTTGTTTATTGCTTCCGCTTCCGACTGGATCCGGCCGGATTCACTGCTTACCGTGTCGCTCACTTCCCGTATAGAGGAGAGGGACTGCACGATATCCGAGCTTGCTATGGATTGCTCGTTAAGGCCCGCCAGCATCTCGCCCATGGATCGAGCCATTTCTCTGACGCTGCCGACTATTTTCTCAAATACGTCCAGGGTTGAGCGGTTGATCTCCCCGGCTCGGTGAATCTCATCTATGTCCTTTCGCAAGGAACTGTTGATCTTTCCCGCGTTTTCCGCTGAAAGTTCCGAGAGCTTGCGGATTTCGTCCGCCACCACCGCGAATCCCTTTCCCGCCTCCCCGGCGTGAGCCGCCTCGATAGCCGCGTTCATCGACAAAAGGTTAGTCTGGTCCGCAACGTTATTAATAACGTCGATCATCTCGAGCATGTCCTGGGTAGAGCCCTCTACGGAGCCAATCGCTTCCACGGACTCCTGCATCCGACCTCCCGCCTCCTCGGCGAGAGAAACGAGGGAGTCCGTGCTCTCCTTCTTTTCCTTGGCGATCCCGTCAAGACTACGGATGGAGGCGTCCATCTCTTCCACCGCCGCCGTCGACTCGTTTACCGCATCCGACTGACGTTGAACGGACTCCACCAGAGCGTTAATCGAACCGGTGATGTTCTGCACCGATGGCGCAACCTCTTGAAGACTCTGGTCGAGACTCTCCAGCTCATCCCGCATTCCCTGCACCAGCTCTCGGTTGGCGAGAACATTGGTGCCGGTATTCTGACTCAGGGTGGATAGGTGTTCTATTCTCTTTGCAAGCTCCCGGCTCCGCTCCTGAATCGCGATCACAATGGACCTGAGTTGCTCGGAGAAATCGTTAAAGCGCTCGGAGATTCTCCCGATTTCGTCGGTTCTGCCCACGGGCAGTCTCTCGGTCAAATCCGCCTCACTCCCGGAGATATCGGTCAGGCGCGCCTCCAGTCGGCGAAGAGGTGTAACCACCCGGGGACGGAGGAGCGAGTAGACCACCACGGTCACAAAGGCCACGATAACGGCAACCAGCCCAAGGATGCGCACGGCGTACGCCCGAAGCTCCCCGGGAATGGCGGAGGTGTCTATCTGGATTTCCAGGCCATCGAGCCTATACACTAGTCCCTCCGGACCCTCCCTATACTGGCCTCCGTAGGGGGACTGATTCCAAGGATCTTCGGAGGCCGCTCCCGCCGCACTCCTGATCGCTAGGACCTGCTCCTCCCGGAGCGACTCCGCTGCTGCCTGAAGAGCGCCCTCCCCCAAATCGTCGGAGGAACTCAGGGTCTTGGCGATGATGGACGCTTCGAAGATGTAATGATTGAGAAGTGTCTCCCGTTGAGAAGCGGCAGAGAACCCGAGGATAACCGCCTCTATGATTAGGATCGAAAGAGCTATGACCACGATGATTCGGCGGCTCACCGAGCCGGTCTTGGTCTGGTTCCTTGCTTCCGGTGCCATGCTGAACTCCTCCTCGGAGAAGGTATCCATCACGGTACTTGCAGTCAATATAGATGTATACGCAAGCAACCAAAAGGAGCCACTGAATGATTATCAGTGATTATCAGCGTTCAGCGTCGGAATGTAGCAATAAGGCGTTTCGGATTTAGAAGGAGTTCCAGGGCGTCTACCGGAGATGCGCAAACGACGTCGGCTGCCTGCATGGTCTCCCGGTAGGCACCCTCCCTCTGGAGAACGCAGATGCCTATCGCTGCGGCCCGAAGCATAAGAAGATCGTTCCGACCGTTGCCAATGGCTAGGACTCCGTCGGCGCCGAGGCGATCGACTAACTCGGCCTTCGCCTCGTCCTGAGTTTCCCGAGGCAGGATAGTCACCTCCACCGGAAGGCCTTCGAGCTCCCGTCGGGCGCTCCCGAAGGTATCCGCCGTGACCACGTGAACCGTGACGCTCTCGACGAGTCGCCGGATCGCCCCTTCAACTCCGGGCAGGAGCGTGCCGTCCACGGCGAGGGTGCCGTTGAAGTCGCAGACCACATTCTCGATTGTGTATTGTCGGTCTCCAGGAATGTTGAATGTGATCATGACAACTCCGGAAACCCAAGAGTATGTAGGGGGACAGAGCGGCCGGGGTCGGGAAGCCGATCATCGCCCTGATAGGCAACCACTTTACGATCGTAATCGAGGGACTTGAACTGACTCCTCCCCTTGCCTTTTCCTCCGACTTCGAGAACTACCTTCGATTCTCCCAGGGACAAGACAAAGTCCGGAGTCTTGGCTCCTCTGGTGCTCTTGGCATATTCGAACGCCACTCCATGCTGCCGCAGCGCCAGAGTGGTGTAGTCTTCCCGGATCGCTCCAAGAGACTCCTGGTAGGAACTGAAGACGAGCCGATATGGAAGCTCGAGAAAGACCTTCGGTTCCTTGAGCACGTTCGTTCCATGGGGAAAGACTCTGTAGAGTAGGAAACTGCGCTCCAGGAGCTCCATCTGTTTCTGAGCTTTGTATTTGGTGATCCCGAGATTCGCCGCCACGGTGGAATAGTTGATACCGTCCACCGGACTCCGTCCAATGAAGGCGAGCATTTTCCTCATTTGATCAAGCTCGCCGGCGCTGAGTGAGGGGTCGGAGGCAATGACGTCAGTGGTAAGAACCTTCTCCAACATACTCTCAAAGAGTTCTATCCTCCCCGGCGCTTCAAGGGTGAAGGGATAGAGGCCTCCCCGCAGATACTCCTCAAACCATGGTCCGGCACGAAGATGTTCAGCCGGGATCGGGTTCGAGAGAGCTTCTTCAAGCGGCAGCGATCGAAGGCTCCTGTCGTAACGGAACGACAGATACTCGCGGTACGAGAAGGGACCAAGAAAGACACGAAGCACCCTCCGGGAAAGATCCCAGGCTGACTCATGCAAAGCGATAGCGGAAGAACTGGTGAACCAGATTTCTACCTCATAAAAGTCGTAGAGCTCCTTGAGAACTCGAGGGAACTGATCAACGAAGTGAATCTCGTCCACAAAAACCCGGCGGATGCCGTAAGAATCATGCAACAGACGAACGATCTCCGTGAGCGAATCTTCGGGCGCGAGGGTATCTGCCGACAGATAGAACGCATCATCCGCCTCGGCACGGAGCTGACGGAGCAGGACCGTTTTACCCACCCCCCGGGGACCGACAACCGCCCGAAAGGGTCTCCCCGGTTGACGCACAAGCAGGTGAAAGAGGAATCGCCGCTGCGGAAGGTCCCGGACTGTGGATAGGGCTCTCTCGTCCAAATCCTGGAGACGACCAACGTCCATACCTCATTTTGAGGACTAAAGTGACATTCTGTCAAATGATTTGACAGAATGTATAGCATTT
>CAYZHV010000191.1:0-5564 GCA_964478055.1 uncultured Spirochaetaceae bacterium
GTATCCGGCGAGGACCGCGACATGCCAGTCTTCCGGTTTTGCATCCTTGGGACTCATTGTGAGCACCGTTCCGGCATCATCGGTGTCCCATACAGCTATATCCTGGGCCCCGCATAAGAGAGGTCCGAGGGTAGACAGCTCAACCTCGTAGCGGACTTCGGGCTAAGGAGAATGGCCCTGGCTTACTGGAAATGGTGTGTCTCGCCGCACCGTGACCAACAGTTCCGGATGGACGTCCCACCCCATGTATCCTCGCGGCGGGCGGCGGAGGTAGCCAAAGACCGCCCCCTCCGGGATATCGGAAACAGACTCCCATCCAGATCCGTAGGCGTGAAAAGCGTACTCTCCTTCCACGATTCGTACCGAATCCTTGTAGGGATCAAACCGGAGGGCTTGGAGAATCGAATCGAGGACGTTTTCTGCAGACAACAGACGATCCGCCGGTACCCGAAACTCCACAAAGAAAGGAGGCACGCCATCCAGGAGGTAGAGAGATTTCCACGCCGGCAGCTCTCACCAGATTGATGGAATCGAAGGGCGTAACCATCTCTCCGGACTCCTGCACCGGTCGTTCCGGAGAGGATACGCACCCAGCGAAAGCCACCAGGAGTCCGAGCAAAATGGCAGCAGTTGGAGCTACCAAGCGGGTTTGTCTCATATGTCATCAGCGTATAACACCAGTTCGTTTGGGCGCTAGCTGCGCCTCCATTGCAATTTGGGCGCATACTTATGCAAATTTCAATCAATATTCTGAAATCCATTGACATATCGCTCTGTTATTCGATAAAAAATACTCGATAAATCCCTACGCATTCATTGAGGAGTGAATATGAAACGCACAATGATCGTTGCGCTACTCGCGCTGGCGACAGTTCTTCTGTTGGGAAGCTGCGGCTCCGGAGAGTCCGCGGATGTAGTCATTATTGGTGGTGGCGGTGCCGGCCTCTCCGCTGCGGTGGAAGCCGCGGACAATGGCGCCTCCGTTATACTCGTGGAAAAGATGCCCATGGTTGGCGGTAACACCAACTACGCCACAGGCGGTATCAACGCCGCGGGCACGGAGTTCCAGAAGGCCCTCGGAATCGAAGACTCCCCGGAGCTCTTCTTCGAGGACACCATGAAGGGCGGCAAGCAGGAAAACAACCCGGACCTCGTGCGGGTACTGACCACCGAGGCAAAGAACTCCGTCGCCTGGCTAACCTCTCTCGGGGCTGACCTCAGCGACGTAGGTCGCTTGGGTGGTCACTCCGTTAACCGGACCCACCGACCCACCGGCGGCGCTGCCGTGGGTGGTCACATCGTACAGACACTCAAGACCGCGGCGGAGGATCGGGGCGTAGAGATCCGGACCTGGACCGAGGCGATCGGGGTCCTCGAGGAGGATGGCCGGGTCACCGGCATTCGGGTTCGAAATCTTCAGGAAGAGAAAGAGTACGAGATCGCTGCGAAGGCCGTCATTATGACCGCCGGCGGCTTTGGGGCGAACCCGGACATGATTGTCTCCCTCGACCCGAACCTCGAAGGCTTTGGTACCACCAACCACAAGGGCGCTACTGGTGATGCTTTTGATCTTGTTGAAGGTCACGGCGTCAGCCTTGTGGACATGGAGTACATCCAGACACATCCGACGGTTGTGCCCGAGAAGGGCAAGATGATAACCGAGGCGGTCCGGGGAAACGGCGCGATTCTGGTTAATCGCAGCGGCGAGCGGTTCGTGAATGAGCTAGACACCAGGGACGTTGTTTCCGCGGCGGAGCTCGAGCAGCAGGGCGGCACTGCACTGCTCGTCTTTGATCAGGGCGTGCGAGAGAGCCTCAGCGCCATCGAGAAGTACGTGGAGGCTGGGTTCGTTACGGAGGCAGAGAGCCTGGAGGCCCTCGCCGACGCCCTCGGCATCCCCGCAGACGGCCTGGTCGCCACAGTGGCTGAGTACAACGGCTTCGTAGAGGCAGGTAGCGATCCGGAGTTCGGTCGAGGCAGCATGGCTCGAACCCTCGAGAGCGCTCCTTACTACGCGGTTGAAGTTGGCCCGGCGGTTCACCACACCATGGGAGGTATCCAGATCGATACCGACGCCAGGGTGATCGGCGAAAACGGCGAACCTGTTGCCGCCTTCTTTGCAGCGGGCGAGTGCACCGGTGGCGTGCACGGAGCCAACCGTCTCGGCGGCAACGCCCTCGCCGATATCGTCACCTTTGGACGAATCGCGGGACGCAACGCCGCAATGTTCGCCGAATAGGGGGAAACTGTATGAAACGGATAGCCCTGCTCGGCCTGCTGGCAATCTTTGTCCTCGGGTGTTCTCAGGGACCCTACGCGGACGGCAGTTACACTGCCGCCGCTCAGGGACAGTACAGCGAGGTTGAAGTAGAAGTGGTCGTCGAGGGCGGCAAGATCTCGGAAATCGAGATCCTCTCCGCCAACGAGACCCCCGGGATGCTCGATCCCGTGAGGGAGACAATGATTCCCCAGATTATCGAGAACCAGGGCACCGAAGAAGTGGATACGATTAGCGGTGCCACTGGATCGAGTGGCGCCGTACTCGAGGCGGTAAGCAAGGCTCTCGACGAAGCCCGGACGGAGTAGACCGGGGCTCTTGCATCTACCGTAGATTTCATTCCGGGCCGCCTCGCCAGACGGGGCGGCCCGTATTGTCTCAATGGCCCTCATCCGCGTATGCTCCGGTCTCAGGAAATCGCGAATAGTGAGTCATATCGAGCGCCACATAACTCTCCCACCCGATGCCTGGAACGACGCAAAACAGCTCTGGGAGGAGTGTGCCTCCTACGATCGTAGCGGGATGCCCTTCAATAGCGACAGCTCCCTCAACAACCATCCGGGCCTCGACTCGCACTACCTCGCCTACCAGGACGGGGCGTTGGTGAGCTATCTCCAGCTCTTTCACCCTCGAGCGCGAGAGGTGGAAATGACCGGCTGCACGAAGCCGGAGAGGCGGAAAGAAGGGCACTTCGCATCACTCCTCCAGGCGGCGGATTGTGAAATCGGCCGTTTTCCGAAAATCAGCCGGAGAATCTTTGTCGTCGACGGTGACAGTAAACCGGGCGCCTCCTTCCTCCGCCATTTGGGAGCTGAGTTCATCGACTCCGAACAGGAGTTGGAGCTTCCGTTAGGCGTTGCAATGCCGCCGGTGGATTCACGGCTGAGGGTTGCCCCCATCACACCCGACGATGTCGATACCCTTGCCCGACTTTCGGCCGTGATCTTCGAGGAAGAATACACCGAGACGGTTCACGGGATTAGTAGTTGCGTTGATGCGCCGGGGCGCATCAAGTACAAGGCGATTGTAGACGGTCAGATTGTTGGATTCGGGGGCCTTTCCTGGGAGGATGGCAGAGCCTCAATTCTCGGAGTCGGAATCGACCCGGAGTTTCGGCGACGAGGCTTCGGTCGCGGCGTAGTGGCCGCAATTGTAAGAGAGGCCCGGCGACGACTCCCAGGGGATACGCGGATTACTCTCGAGGTCTCCGAGACGAACCCCGGGGCTTGCCAACTCTACGAGTCTCTCGGATTTCGATCTCGCAGCCGCTTCGACTACTACGATGTTTCAGCTATCGCCTTTCGCAGCTGAGCCTCGTTGATGGGCTTGGTCACTGCAGCGTTCATGCCTTCGGCGTAGAAGGACTCTATCTCCTCCGGACGGGCGTAGGCAGTCAACGCTACGACTGGTACTTCCGAGAACTCCCGAATACGTCTGGTGGCTTCCAGACCGTCCATACCGGGCATTTGAACGTCCATGAGGATAAGGTCAAAGGATCCTCTTCTCGCCGCTGCCACCGCTTCTGAACCATCCGCTACGGCCGTAACCCTATGTCCTTCCCCCTGAAGGAACCGCTCCACATAGAGCCGATTGATCGCATTGTCTTCAGCGAGCAGTATCTTTAGTTCCTCTGGTTTGGAAGCAGCTTGTTCCTCTGCGCTTCCGCTGCCTTCCTTCTTTAGCTTCTCCTGTGGGGTCCCTTCGTCTACCCTTCTGAGGGGGAGCTCAAAGCTGAAAGTACACCCCTCGCCCAGGGTGCTCACAACCGATATCTCGCCGCCCATCATCAGAACCGGGCGCCGGGAAATGGCAAGACCGAGACCGGTGCCCTCATGCTTCTTGGAGTAGGAGCTGTCCACCTGGTAGAAGCTTTCAAAAAGCCGAGGCAGCTCTGCTTCCGAAATTCCGATGCCGTTGTCCTTCACGGAGAAACGAACGGTTGTCACCCCGCCCTCGGTGGATACCTGCTCCACCGCAACGGTTACCATGCCGGAGGGAGCAAACTTCAGGGCGTTGCTCAGCAGATTGCGAAGAACCTGGGCGATACGAATGGCGTCGCCCCGATACTCCCCGGATAGCGATGAGTCTGCTGATGTGTTAACGGTGCAGTTCTGTCGTTCCGCGGTGGGACCCAGAAGGGTTACCACTTCCTCCAGGAGTTCTTCGATGGAGAAGGTGTCCTCGGTGATCTCCAGGCTCCCCGCCTCAATGCGGCCAAAATCGAGAAGATCCTCAACGATATCTAGCAGCGCTCGTCCCGAACTGAGAATCGACCGAAGGTAATCCCGCTGAACCGCGTCGAGCTCGGTCCGCTCGAGAAGCCTGGCAAGACCCACAATACCCGAAATCGGTGTGCGAAGCTCGTGACTCATGTTGGCCAGAAACATCGTCTTAGTCCGATCCGCCTCTGTGAGCTCTCGCTTCGTGCGCTCCAGAGCGTCTATCTGTCGCTTAAGGGTCTGGTTGGCAAGCTGTAGCTCCCGGGTCTTCTCCTGCACCTCCCGCTCGACCTGGGTGTAGGCCGCTTCGAGCTCCTGCCGGTGCCCGACCAGCCGTTCTCGCATTTCGTTGATGATCCGGGCCATGTCGTCGAGCTCATCCCCCTTCGGTTTACGCCGAGAGGAAGTCGGAAGCTCCAGGGGTTCCATCTCCGCGGCGGCTTCGAACGCCCTGAGATAGGTGGTAATCGAAAGAAGCCGACGAATGACCAGAGTGTGAAAGCTCGAATAGATCAGAAATCCGACGGCGAGAATCGCCGCGATTGGATAGAGAGAGCCGAGGAGTCCGCTCTCGATCGCGTTTCTGTAAACCGGTCGCAGAGAGACGGTGACAGTGAGATCACCGATGGTCCGCAGCTGATCGGTGTAGAGGAACTCAAGAGGAAAAGCTTCCCTTTCTACCTTGCCCGGAGGCTCTGCACCGGCCGATGCCACCAGCGACTCTTGCTCATCGACTCTGGCGTAAGCGACCAGGGGATGTCTGGTCAACGATTCGAGCTGCAGCTGCAGCATCTCCGTATCTGCTACCCAGAGAGCCTCCGCGAGGGGCCCGAGCTCACTTGTCTGGATTCGGGTAAGAAGCTCTTCCACCCGGTTCTGTTCGCGATTGTAAGCGACGAGAACGCTAATGCCGGCGCTTACCAGGATGAAGAGAATGCCGTACAGCACAGTCCTTCGGAGAAGTTCGCCCCCGATTCGACTAAAGGAACCTTCCTCGTTGCCGGGGCTACTGCTCATCAAACGCCCTCATCACCTCATCGTAGATGGCATCAAACGAACCATCCGCC
>CAYZHV010000191.1:5664-7719 GCA_964478055.1 uncultured Spirochaetaceae bacterium
ACTTCCTCTCCGATCCGACGAAACGCCTCCGTGAGAATCTGCTCCAGGATCCCATCTCCCTCGGCAGTTGAGTAGGGTGGTGAATAGCTCGAGTTGATAATGAGAGGCTCCGCGAACAGAGACATTGATGCAAGGGAGAGCAGAACCAGCAAAAGAAATGACCGAACGCGTAACACTGTTGTGACCTGACTTGTTTCGACTCTATAGCGAGATAGCAGGATATGCAAGCTGCTCTCGGACTGCCTCACCGTCCTTGACCCGGGGGTGAGGCGAAGTGGAGAAATCTCCCCTATACTGGCCCTGTGATACGTGGTAGCTCCGAGGAACCTTCCCAGGAAGAACGAATAGCCGAGGTCATCTCCAGGATACCCGAGGGGCGTGTTTCCACCTACGGTGCCATCGCCGCTCTGGCGGGCAACCCCCGGGCGGCTCGGCAGGTCGTTCGAGTGCTTCATGTCTGGTCATCCAAGAGAAGCCTACCCTGGCATAGGGTCATTAATCGCAGGGGCGAAATCAGCCTTCCCGAAGGCGCTGGCTTCGAAGAGCAGCGGAGTCTCCTGGAGCTCGAGGGCGTGGAGTTTGACGATAAGGGGCGAGTCGACCTCCAACGGTTCGGTTGGCCCTGAGCGGACTGAGCGGACTGAGGGACCCAGGGCCCTCGCTACTACCGGCCTTCCTGCGCTTGACCCCTCTCGGGGCGCCCCGTATCATCCCGAGAAGATGCCCACGCTTCTTGTCCTCGGCGGTGGCCAGCTCGCCCGGATGATGCTCCCCGCCGCACAACGCCTCGACATCCGACTCACCGTTCTCGACCCACATCCGCAGTGCCCCGCCTGTGCCGGGGCAGATCGCGCAATTAGCGGTGACTTCACGGATTGCGAGACCGTTCTGAGGGCGGCGGAAGAGATCGAGCCCGACGCGGTGACTATCGAAATCGAGCACGTAAGTATCGATGCCATGGCGGAGCTCGCCCGGTGGGGCGTTGCGGTCAACCCCGGGGCGGAGACGGTGGCAACGATCAATGACAAGTTGAATCAGCGTCGACGGCTGGCCGAGGCAGGGCTGCCTATGCCCCGGTTTATAGAGCTTCCGGAGGAGGACGCCCTGGAGACTGCCGGGCCCCAAGGCAGCGGCGCTGCGCCCGGAAGGCTCGCCGAGGCGATAGGAGAGCTCGGACTCCCGGCGGTGCAGAAGCTTCGCTTCGGCGGCTACGACGGTAGGGGCGTGGCGATTCTCCGGGAGGCAGTAGAGCAGCTTCCGCTACCGGGACTTTCAATGCTCGAGGAGCATGTTCCCATTGCGGCGGAGCTCGCGGTTCTTGTGGCTCGCCGGCCCGCCGGGGAGACCACGGTCTACGAACCCTTCGAGATGGAAATGGACCAGGAGCTCAACCTCGTTCGCTCGGTCTTCTACCCGGCCTCTCCGGAAAGCTCGGTTTGCCGCCGCGCCCAGGAGGTCGCGCTGGCCGCCGCGGAGGCTCTCTCGGTCGTGGGTATTTGCGCGGTCGAGCTCTTCATAACCACCGATGGGGAGGTCTTGGTGAACGAGGTGGCTCCCCGCCCCCATAACTCCGGCCACATCACGTTGGAGGCTGCCGAGACAGATCAGTTCGAGCAGCACCTACGCGCGATCTTTGACCTACCCCTCGGAACCGCCGCCATGCGGGGTCCTGCGGTAATGCGTAACCTCGTGGGGAGCGGTAAGCCCGGGCCAACTCGCTATGTCGGACTCGAGGCAGTTCTGGCTATTCCCGGCGCACATCCCCATCTCTACGGCAAGAAGGAGTCCCGGCCGGGTAGGAAAATGGGTCACGTGACCGTTAGCGCCGAGAGTCTCGAGGTTGCCCGGGAGCGCGCTTCCAAAGCTGCCGAGACGCTCCGAGTGGAAGGCCAGTCAGCCGATTAGTGACGTCACCCGATAGAGACGTTAGATTGAACGGTAGGAGGCGAGGATGATTGGAATCATAATGGGTAGCGACTCGGACCTCCCGGTAATGCGGGAGGCCGCGGAAGCCTGTGAAGAACTCTCCCTCGAGCACGAGGTGACAATCGTCAG
>CAYZHV010000192.1:0-7649 GCA_964478055.1 uncultured Spirochaetaceae bacterium
CTTGAGTATACCGACTCCAGAGGCAAAGAAGGCGGAGACCGCCAGGCCGGAGATTACCATACGGATTACCCAGCCGCCGAACGGTAGCCGCCGGGCCACGGAGTAGGAGAGAAAGAGCCCGACAAGGGAAAAAACCACCGCCGAAAGCTGCACCGCCCCGGCAAAGCCGGGAAAGAGCAGTATCGCTCCCGCGGCGCCAAAGGCGGCGCCCTGAGTGACTCCGAGAAAGCCGGGCTCCACCAGGGGATTCTTGAAGAGCATCTGAAACGCGCAGCCCGAAGCGGCGAGGCTCGCCCCGAGGAGCGCCGCCGAGAGCACCCGGGGTAGTCGGAGATGGCGAAAAACCCGAAAGGCCAGAGGGTCCTCTAAGAGCGTTCCCGGAGCGAGAAGGCCCGGCTGCGGATACCGCCCGAGGAGGAGGGAGAGTACGAAGAGAACGCCGAAAAGGAGAAGGAGCGGGAGAACGCTCCTCCGATCAGTCAAGGAGGTCTCCCGTCAGCCGCGGCGCGATTTTCTCGTAGTACTCGGTGGCCCGAATTCCGTAGAAATCCTGGAAGAAAGCAAGAATCCGCAGCTCGAAGGGTTGGTTGAAGAGCTCCGGGTGCAGGAGATAGGCGAACCACTCCGCTCCGAGAATCCAACGCGTATCCGGCTGCCCCCAGCTGTAGTAATCCGCGGGCATGGCGTAGACCCACCCGTTTCGAACCGCCCGAAGCTCGCGCCATAGGGGGTCGTCCTCAATCGCCTCGATTGCGGCCTCCGAGGCGCTCCTGTAGGAGAGAAAGACGATCACCTCCGGGTCCCAGGCGGCGATCTGCTCAAAGGCGACGCGATTCCATCCAGGACTCAGAGCCGCCCCGAACCAGACTGGCTCGCCGCCTGCGAGCATGACCTGCCGCGCCTGCATCCACCCCTCCGGGGCGACGCTGAAGCTATACCCCCCTTCCTCGGTGGAGTAGGAGAGCAGAAGCACCTCCGGTCGAGTCACCCCCTCCGTCGCCGCCAGGAGCGCTTCCACCCGCTCCTCGAAGTGAGCCACGATCTCCTCCGCCCGCTCCGGCTGGTTGAGTACCGTTCCAAGGGTTCGAATGTCTTCGTTGTACTGCTCCGGGGTCTCCAGGTCCAGGTAGAGCACCGTGGCGCCGGCGGTCTCCAGAGCGCTACCCAGGGAGTTGCGCATCTGGGTTTTCATGATTACGAGATCCGGATTGTGGGAGAGGACTTCTTCGGGGCCAGCGGTCCTTCCGAGCCGTGCCTTGGCGTCAGGGTTTTCGTCCACAACGGGGAAAAAGTCCCCGATCCCCTGGTCGGTCTGCCCCACGGCGACGACTCTGTCGCTCACACCGGGAAAGAGATAGAGAGCGTCAACGAGCATAATCGTCGCCCGCCCGGTGAGGACGATCCGCTCGGGCACACCAGAGAGCTCTACGGTGCGACCGAGAGCATCCACCACGGTGATCTCAGTCGGGGCCTCCTGCACCCCTTCGGCAGAGAGAAGTGAGACGCTACTGAGAGTCAGGAAAATAGCAGCGAAGACCGCGACGGGCCTCTTCATGGTTTACCTCCACGCAATAGGGTCTTCACTCTACTGGAGGAATTCGCCAGGTATCAAGAACCTTGTTGTTTTTCGTGTAGAATGAGCCTATGGAGCGTGAGAATCGCCTACCTTGGGACTGCGTTCTCCTCGCCGCGGGCGAGTCCAAGCGAATGGGGCGGTCGAAACAGCTTCTCGATTTCCACGGCACGCCCCTGGCGGAAGCTACCCTGCGAAACGCCCTTGAAGCGTGCGAGCTAGTCGTCCTGGTTCAGGGAGCAGCTAATCTCTCCTTCATCTCGGAGCAGTACGAGCGAGTCCGGTTGGTGACCAACTACGAGTATCGCACCGGCCAGCTCAGCTCCCTCCAAAGAGGCCTGGCAGCTTCGCGGAGCGAGTATGTCTTCATCATGCTCGCGGACCTCCCCCTGGTCTCCCCGGGGGTCTACCACCGCCTGGCCGAGGCGATCGGGGAGGCCCCGGCGGCCTATCCCGTCTTCGGGGAGTGTCGCGGCCACCCGGTTCTCGTCGGTCCCGAGGCGAAAGCGCTCCTCTTGGAGGCCCCGCCAAAGGACCGGGCGATGCGCGTTATCGCGCCCCTCCATCCGGTGGAAGCCGCTCTCGGGGACCCTTCGGTCTGTCGGGACGCGGATACCTACGAGGAGCTCAAGCGGCTCAGGGAGCAAGATCGAGACGTCTGACCGGTCGCCCCGGAGGGGCGAGCTTCGAAAAATGATCCGTTAGGGAGGGCCTGCAACTCACGGTGAGCTCCCGGCCGGTCTCGAGAAAGAGGGATAGCACCCCGTGGAATCCCCTTCCTTGCGCCTCCAGGGGACCGAGCTCATCCAGTATCAGCGGACTTTCACCCTCTGAAATTAGTTCCCGGGCCCCTTCGAGGGCCCAGTCAAAAGCGGTCTGATCAAAAAAGAAGCGACGGAAGCGAAACCACCTCGCCCCGGCGGCCCCCGCTACCCGTGCGAGAGGCCGGCGCTCACCGCAGGGAAGAGCGAGCAGGTCGTAACCCAGGAGGCCCTGAGACCCTAGGACCTTGGGGGAGAGGAAGCCCGTGGCCCCGGTGAGGTGGGCGAGCTCCTGGAGATAGGCGGTCTTACCACCGTCCCGGTGGCCGCAAACGAGGCGAAGCACGGTTCTCAGAGGTCGAGCATGAGGACTCGGCTGTTTCGGGTAGCGTCGTAAGCCGCCCGCTTCTCCTCAGGGAGGCGGTCTACTGGGCTCTTCTTGAAGCCGAGGCGCTCGAACCAGTCGGAGGTCTGGGTGGTGAGGACAAAAACTCTGTTCAAACCGAGGCTCCTGGCGCGCTCCACGAGGTAGGAGACGATTTTGAGACCGATACCGAGATGCTCAAAGGCGCGGTCCACGGCGATCCCGGCGATCTCCGCGGAGCCGTCATGGTAGCGATGGAGAGCCCCGCACCCGTGGATCGTGCCGTCGGTCTCGTGGACCACGTAGTCCTCGTACTGCGATGCGATCTGCTCCTGGCTCCGGTCCACCAGGACTCCCCGGTGGGCCAGAGGAAGCATGAGACGGTGCACGTCCGCGGTGTCTCCGGGCCGCATGGGACGAATGCTCTGATACTCGTTGGCGTGCACCATGGTTCCCACGCCGAGGGTGGAGAAGATCTCCATCAGCACCGCCCCTTCCACGGTTCCGTCGAGAATGTGGACACGATTCACGCTCTGCTCCGCCGCCTTGTGGGCAAGCTCCACGAGCTCGTAGTCCGTGTAGTCCGTCTTCCCATCGGGGGGGGCGTTCTTTTCCAGAAAGTCTTTCGCCTGACTCACATCCATCCGGCTGATCCGACCGCTCCGGCCCCTGTCCACCCCCTCCGGGAGGGTGTACGCCCCGGCGTCGATACCGGGTGTGCTGGTGACAAAGAAGAGCTTGTCCGCGGCGAGGCTCATGCTGATGGAGGTAGCAAGCTCCCGGGAGGAGATGTTGTAGGGCTGCCCGGATCCGCTCCAGCCGATGCAGGGGAAAATGGGAACAAGTCCATCCTCCAAGACGGTGCGCAGCAGGTCGAGCTGCACCCGTTCCACATGCCCCGCGTGCTGAAAGTCCACGCCCTCATCCACACCGATCGCCCGGGCCCGCACCCAGTTGCCGAGAACCGCGTTGGTCCGGTGCTCCGAGAGGGTGGTAAGGAGCCTGTTGGCAACGTCGAAGGCCGCCATCTTGATAAAGGGCATCTGCTCCGGGGTCGCTATCCGGACTCCCCGAATCCGTTCCCAGCCGAGGCTGTACTGGGTGAGGACTTCGTCAATTCGCTGCCGCGCCCCGGGAACGAGAACTACGTGAATCCCCGCCTGATGGAGGAGAACCAGGTCCTTCATAAGCGGCGTAAAGAGGGGGGTATCAATGACCTTGTTGTCGATGTGAAAGACGAAGGTCTTTCCTGCAAACCGATGGGTGTAGGTAAAGACCTCCCGAATGAGATCTACCTGCTCCTGAATCGTCCCGGCCTTCATGGCGTTGCTCCTCTGTTAGGGGGCTATCCTATCCGCGCCGGGGCGATTAGAAAAGTGGAAGAACCACCGGCAAGCGGTGCGACGGCGACTCCTAGAACTTGATGCCCAGCCCGCCAAAGACGCCGATAAAGCTCAAGGTACCGCCTTCATCGTGCCAAATGGTCCAGTAGCTCGCCCCACCGTGAAGGCGAATGTACCGACCCCAGTTGTAGCCGAACTCCGTGGAGACTCGCATGACCGGATCGATAGTCTCATCCTCGTAGGGCTCGTCACTGGTAAGGGTCGGGTCGAAATCAACCTCCACCTTGGTAAGCTGAGCGCCACCGGCAGCTTTGACCGTGAAGTCCCAACCACCGAGGGGGCCGAAACGATATCCGAGAAATCCGAGAAGGGGAATAAAGTCCACCTGCGGGTCCACGCTCTGATCGGCTATGGCGTCGAGATCACCGAGCCCCACGTCAACGCCGAGGATCAGATTGCGGAAAGGAATGTCGTTTGCCACGACCCGAGCGAGGACAACTTGCCCGCTATTGATGATATCCTCGGCATCGGCAGAAACGGGAAAGAGAAAGTCATACCCGAGCTCCATGCCAACCCGCCAGTCGTCGGGAGTGCGCTCGAGGCGGAGATACCCCGGAATCTCCGGGGGCGTTGCACTGAGCTCAAAGACGAGACGAAAGAAGTCGTCCACGGCGATCTGGAGCTCGTCCTTCGCCATGACGTACACCTGCTCTTCGATCTCCTGGAGCACCTCTATGCGATAGCTCCCGGGCAGGAGTGATATCTCCTGGAGATTCACCCCAACTGAGGTGTCGTTGATAAGAACTTCATAGTTGGCTTCCACTCCCTGGTTCTCGAACTCGAGAAGCCCGAAGCCGGGAAAGAGGTCCATGACAGCGTCTTCAACTTCTTCCTGGATCTGTCGGCTCAGCAGGAGGATCGCATCCTCGTTACCCATGGCCGGCAATCCACGAGCATCAAACTCCTGGGAAAAGAAGACCCTGTTGAGTCGGGCGGACCAGACATCGAAGAGAAAGCGGTAGCTCCCGTCCCGACGCTGATCGACGACCCCCGCGATAAGAGCGTCCGCCTTCGGAGGCTCCTCCATAACCGAGCCCATGAAGCTCTCCAACTCCTCCGGTGCCTCCCGGACGGTGAGATCGAAGCGGTTCCCCTCATTGAGTCTGCGAAGGAGGTCGCTGTTGATCCGCTCGGTGAGAGAGATGATATTTGCGGGTGCGTCCTGGGTCTCCGGGAGATGGACGACCAGCCGGGGCTGGATACCGTCTTCCTGAGCCGCAAGGGGTGAGAGCGAAACGAAGAGTAGGACAAGTAGGATGACTCCAGACTGAAGCGATCGATGCACCTGTAAAAAAACCTCAGGAAAAACTCTAACACATCGAGAAGGAACTTGCACGTTCGCCCCGAGCTCCCTAGACTTACTCCCGATGCGGCGTGTTCTGTCCATTTTGGTCACAGTGTCACTTCTGGTTCTCGCCGGTTGCGATACCGATGACGCGGATCCCAGAGGGCTTCCTCTGGAGAGACGTATTTCCTCCCTCCTGGAGCTCCACACGGTGGAGTACGTCTACAGAGACATTGTCTACTTCGGTGAGCAGGAGTCCTTTCTCGGCATATTTCGTACCCGGGACCAACAGCTGCTCTTCGCGGTGCGTCTTCGCGTGCAGGCCGGGGTTGATCTGAGCAAAGGAGTGGAGGTGCTCAGAGATCCGGATAATCCGAGAATGGCACTGGTCCGTATTCCTTCGCCGGAGGTTCTTCTGGTGGACGCCGAAGAGGGATCGATCGAGCAGTTCTTTGTGCGAGAGCGGGGCGGCAGCATCGAGTGGGACCAGGTCTCAGCGGAGATGGAGAGCGTAAAGGAGCGGGTGAAAGCGGACGCCGTGGAGAAGGGGATCCTCAATCGGGCGGAGGAGAACGCCGTCGAGCTGATCGAGGAGGTTCTCGGTGTCGCTGGCTTCGAGGAGGTGACCGTCCAAGTCCGGCCACCGGAGGAGCTGAAAGGATGAGGCTCCTCAGCAAGCTCACCGGCGGCGTCTTACTTATCGCCCTCCTCGCTTCGATTTTCCTCTTCGCTCCGATCTTCGGTCGCCCGGCGGTTGACCTTCGCAGGCTGCTCTGGGAGCGAGAGCAGAGCTTTTCGAGCCGAGAGATTCTCGAGCAGGTTCGCGACGTTTTCGAGCTGCTCACGGTGGAGTACGTCTACCGAATGGTCTTTCCCCATGACTTCTATCCGGAAGGTCTCTCCCTCCGAAACGTATTCGATCGTCTCGCCGAAGAGCAGGGAGCGCCGGCGGAGGTGTTGACCCCGGAGGAGCACGCCTTCCTGCGGGCGTACAACCTCGCCTACGAGAGCGGCCTGCCTACAACCGCCGAGGGAGACTCCTTCGTGGTGGTCACCGTTCGAGTCCGGGGCGGCTACGAATTGGAGGCCACAACGGATCTGGGAGAGCTCTTTCGCCTGGAACCGGCGGACCGCGGCGTGGGGAATCGGGGTACCCCGGACCCGGTGGAAAGTGGCGAACTGCTTCCCGAGGAGAGCCGGGTCGTGGTGCTTCTTCCGAGAGCCAAAGTTGTGGACCTTATTATCGAGGACCTGAATAGGGAGAACTATCCGTACCCTGCGGCTCGAGTGGACGCCGAGGAGTGGAGCGCCATATCCTCCTTCGTGGCCGAGGAGGCTCGACGGAGGACCGTCACCGACGGTATTTTGAAAGAAGCTGAAGAAAATGCCCGCGCTTTTCTGACTACTTTGCTGACTGAGGCGGGATTTGAGGAGATTTTCTTTGAATCAGCCCCGGAGGAGGGGTAGTTTTGCAACATTGGGCTTTACATCCGGGCGCGGTTTTGCTATTTTCCTATATAGATTTTTTGATATAGATATCAAAGGAGCACTGATATGCCAGAGCATTTGACCAAAGAGACCTTCCTCGAGAAGGTGTTTAACTTCGAAGAGAACAAAGAGTGGAAGTACGAAGGGGACAAGCCCGCAATAATCGACTTCTACGCCGACTGGTGCGGTCCCTGCAAGATGGTTGCACCGATCCTCGAGGAAATCGACGAGGAGTACGGTGACAAGCTCAACGTGTACAAGATCGACACCGACAAGGAGCAGGAGCTCGCCATGGCCTTCGGCATTCAGAGCATCCCTTCCCTTCTCTTTATTCCCGTGGATGACAAGCCGCAAATGGCCCAGGGCGCCCTGCCGAAGGATGCGATGCTCCAGGCGATGCGGGAAGTTCTCAAAGTGGAGACCAACTAACACGGAACCGATAGAAACGGACTCCGGGGCTGTCCAAAACGGTTTGGCCGGCCCCTTTTTCATGGGCGTTGCCATTTTCTTCGGTGCCGAGTAGAGTACTCGGTACTGTGAACGACGACCCCGCCTCGCCTGACATAGACTCACCACGGGGGAAGAGAAGGTAGACCATGGTCACTTCTTTTGTTCTTCTTGGTGTCTCTCTTTTGCTGTCGGGTGTCTTTTCGGGAACCGAAACCGCCTTCACCTCCCTTTCCAGCGCGGAGATCGAACGGCTCAAGGCTACCCATGGGCACAGCGGCCGACAGGTTGCCCGCCTCACCTCGGAGCCGCAGATTCTGCTCACCAC
>CAYZHV010000193.1:0-7636 GCA_964478055.1 uncultured Spirochaetaceae bacterium
GCGGTACCAGCGGCTTCCGCACCGAGGGCAAGGGCCCGGACCAGATCCATGCCGGTTCTGATCCCCCCGGAAGCAAGGATTCCGCTCTCTCCCCGGCCAAGCGTGGCGAGCACTAGGGCGGTGGAAAGCCCCCAGTCGCCGAACTCCTGCGCCGCCGCGCGATCCTCGGCCTCAAGGCGGTAGGACTCAACCTGAGCCCAGTTGGTGCCGCCGCTTCCGGCAATGTCGACATACCGAGCCCCGGCGTCCTTGAGGGAGCGGACCTCCGCGGGAGAGATGCCGAATCCCGTCTCCTTGACGATCACCGGCACCGGAGAACTGTCGCAAAATCGTTTGATCGAGTCGAAGATTCCCCTGAACTCCCGGTCTCCGTCTTCCTGGAAGAGCTCCTGCCCCGGATTGAGATGCACCGCCACGCCGTCAACTTCGATCCGGCGCAACATCTCGAAGATCTCCGGGTGACTCATCGTCGGGAGCTGAACGCCGCCGATGTTGCCGAAAACCGGTACAGACGGGGCAAGACGCTTCAGTTGAAAGTGCTCGAGGACCTCGGGCTTTCGAAAGAGAATACGGATAGAGCCCATGCCTACGGGGATACCGAGTACCTCCGCGGCCTGGGCGAGCTGCTTATTGGCGTTGTACCCCTCCGCGGAGCCCCCGGTCATGGAGGATACGAAAAGAGGCATGGCGACCTTCTGTCCGAGAAACTCAATGGAGGTGTCCACCTCCTCGTCGTTGAGCTCAGGGAGAGAGCGGTGGAGCAGATGGACCTCGTCGAACCGTGTTTCTCCGGTTTCGACAAGGAACTGCTCCTCGTCGATGCAGATTTCCAGGTGGCGGGTCTTTCTGCCGGCGAGATCCTCAGGTTGCTTTTTGCCGTCGCTCTGACTCATCTTGGCACTACTGGTACTGGTAGAGCCGATAGCCGTCCTCTCTCACGCCGGTCAGGCGAAAGGTCCCCGCCGGTGCCGCGGCGTGATCGATTTCAACTTCCTCCAGCGTGTACCCATCCTGCTCGACCCAGCGATCATACTCGTCGAAGTTGCTCTCCCGGGCCATGGCAAAGACGGCTTCCAGATCCCACTGGGAGATGATCTTTGGAGCGTTATCGGCTACCCGGGCACTGATGACGGTCATGGTGTTGCCGGAGCCGTAGGAGGCGATGAGCATCTTCTTGCCGACGATGCTCTCGCCGTGCTTCTTGTACTCGTCCGCCAGGAGAAAGATCATCGCCATGTAGGCGGAGCCGGAGTAGATGTTCCCGATCCTTGTCGTGGGCTCGATGCCGCCGACAAAGCCTTTGCTGTTCACGAACTCCACCGCTTCTTCGTCCGAGAGGCCGAGCTTCTTCTCCGCCAGCTTCTGCAAGCCAGCATAGGCCATGTTGTAAAAGGGAACGTGAAGCACAAAGAGGTCCGTGTCCCGGAGACAGTTCTCCGAAGAGACGTTGCTTCGGCGACAGTGGTCGTCAAAGGCCTCTTCGAAGGCTTCGTGGTAACACTGGACGGAGTAACCGCCTTTTACTTTGGCTGTCACCGAGCCGAGAGGCCGGAAGAAGTCATCCACATCCTTGGAGCTATACCCCTGGGAGGTGAGATCGATTTCCAGGAGATCGGGATCGGTGGTTACTCGCATCGCCACCGCTCCCGCTCCTTGGGTAACCTCCGCGGTGGAGGGAGTCTCGTAACGGGCAATGTCGGTACAGATTACCAGACCGCTCTCCTCGGGTTGTCCCGCCGCTCTCAACAGCGCGGAGACGCTCAAGAGAGATATGGTCCCTCCGGCACAGGCGTGCTGTACCTGAAAGGTGGATATCGAGTTGGGTACGCCGTCTCCTGACTGCTGGAGCATCCCCTCCACGTAGGACGCAATCGGTTTGGACATATCAACGGAAGTTTCCGTTCCAACGGCAATGTATCGAAGCTTACCCGGATCCCGCTTTTCGATCCCTCGCTGCAAGAGGGAGTGGGCCGCCTGGGCCGCCAGGGTGGCGCTATCCTCCCAGGGCTCGGGAAAGCGAATCGCCTTCTGACCGGTGGTCTGTAAGGCGCGTTTGAGACGGCGCTCGAGCTTTGGCTCCTCTTGTCCTCGTCGTTCGACCAGCCGGTCGAGATCGATTTTTGGAGCCGGAATGTAGAGTGAAAGGTCGTCTATCCCCACTCTCGTTTCGGACATGTCTAACTGCTCCTCGTAACGAAGTGCCGAAAAAGGCTGCACCTGAATATACGGGTAACCCCCGTTATCGGCAAACTAAAGAAGTGAGACCCTTTTAGATGCCAAGGGCCTTCAAGAGTGCCTTGAGATACTCCGGAAGGTCCGGGGGTCTTCGGCTGGAGACGATATTCCGGTCCACCACGACCGGCTCATCGAGCCATACCGCACCCGCGTTAACCATATCGTCTTTGATGCCGGGGGTACTGGTGACTTTTCGCCCCTCCAGGATCCCCGCAGAGATGAGAACCCAACCTGCGTGGCAGATCTCACCAATTATTCTACCATCTTCATCCATGGAACGCACGAGGTCGAGCACCTCCGGAAAGCGTCGCAGCTTGTCCGGCGCCCAGCCACCGGGGACCAGAAGAGCGTCATACTCTTTGGGATTTATCTCCTTGAAGCTTATCTCCGATTTCGCCGGGAGGCCGTACTTGCCGTGGTACTCTTTTCCCGCTTCCTCCCCGGCGACGTCGACCGTCGCTCCGGCTTCCCTGAGCCGTAGGGTTGGGTACCAGAACTCCAGATCCTCCACATCGTCGTAGAGCAGGCTCACTATTCGCTTAGACATTAACAGACTCCTTTTCACGTTCGGCTGAATTGAATATAGTAACGACGACTTCTACTTGGATAGGAGTCAGACCGTCCTATGTCAGAGATAGCATGCCTCCTCTCCGGCGGTGTCGACAGTTCCGTCGCCCTCTGGAGTCTCAAAGAGCAGGGTCACGAAAAGATCCGCGCCTATTATCTCAAGATTTGGCTCGAGGACGAGCTATCCTACCTCGGCAGTTGCCCCTGGGAGGAGGACCTCGAGTACGCTCGGGCCGTCTGCGAGCAGGCTGGGGTACCTCTCGAGGTGGTCCCGCTGCAGCGGGAATACTACGATCGGGTTGTCAGCTATACCGTAGATGAGCTCAAGCGGGGCAGGACCCCGTCGCCGGACATCTTTTGCAATGAGCGGATAAAGTTCGGCGCCTTTTTTGACGCTGTGGAGGGTGATGTGGACCGGGTGGCGAGCGGCCACTACGCCGTCCTCGAGGCCGACGGGGAGGAAGAGGTGTGGCTCCGCCGTTCCCCGGACCCGGTAAAGGACCAGAGTTACTTTCTCTTTCATCTCCGACAGGAGCAACTCCGGCGGATTCTCTTTCCCATCGGAAGCATGACGAAGGAGCAGGTCCGCCGTCGGGCCGAGGAACTCGATCTCCCGAACAAGGGGCGCCCGGACAGTCAGGGAATCTGTTTCTTGGGCAAAATAAAGTACCCCGAGTTTGTTCGCTACTATCTCGGGGAAAAAGAGGGTGACATTGTCGAGGCGGAAAGCGGGAGAAAGCTGGGAACACACAGCGGTTCCTGGTTTTTCACAATCGGTCAGCGCCAGGGGCTCGGCCTCGGAAACGGGCCTTGGTACGTGGTGGCGAAGAACTTCGACGAGAATACCGTCTACGTCTCTCACTCGACTGAGGTTGACCGACAGGCGCGAAGGGAGCTCACCATTGGAGAGCTCACCTGGCTTACCAGGGAGCCCGAGCAGGAGGAGTTCTTGGTGAAGCTTCGCCACGGGCCGCAGCTGAATCGCGCCCGAGCCCGACGCCTGGAATCAGGGACGAAGATGGAGCTCACCCTCGCCGAGGCGGACCGAGGTATCGCACCGGGGCAGTTCGCGGTGCTCTATGACGGCGAGTATTGTCTCGGAGGAGGAACTATTCTTGGCTAGCCTGTATCCTTTGAGCGTCGCTCCGATGATGGAGTACACCGATCGGCATTACCGATACTTCATGCGCCAAATCACCCGAAGGACCCTGCTCTATACTGAGATGGTTACCGCGATCGCCATACTCCGGGGAGATCGGGACAAGCTCCTCGGCTTTAGCCCCGAGGAGCATCCAATCGCCTTGCAGCTCGGGGGCGATAACCCCGATGAGTTGGGCAAGGCGATAGAGGTTGCAGAGCTCTACGGATACGACGAGTACAACATCAATATCGGCTGTCCCAGTGACAAGGTGCAGGAGGGAAACTTCGGCGCCTGCCTTATGGCCACTCCGGACCGAGTTCGAGACATGGTTGCCGCCATGCAGTCAGCAACGGATAAGCCGGTTACCGTAAAGCACCGCATCGGCATAGACGGCCGGGAGAGCTACGAGGAGCTCGTTGAGTTCGTGGAAACAGTAAACGAGGTTCGGCCGAGTCGCTTTACCGTACACGCTCGGATCGCGATCCTCGACGGTCTGAGCCCCAAGGAGAATCGCAACATTCCCCCTCTTCGATACGAGGACGTGTATCGGCTCAAGCGTGAGTTTCCGGCCTTGGAGATCGAGATAAACGGCGGCATCAAAAGCCTGGATGAGGTGGAACAACATCTCGCCGGTGTCGATGCTGTCATGGTCGGGCGGGCTGCCTATGACAACCCCTTTATCTTCGCCGAGGCGGACGAGCGCATCTTTGGTGAGGAGCGCAGGAGGCTCTCGCGGCGGGATGTTGTGGAGGGAGTGTACGAGTACATCGATTGCGTTCAGGAGGCGGGTTATCACCCGAGAAGTGTCATCCGGCACATGCTCGGCCTTTTTGCCCATCAGCCCGGCTCGCGACGCTGGAAGCAGAGGCTCAGCGGACCGCTTCCGGATGATCTCCCGGGTTCTCGGATCCTCAAAGACGCCCTCGAGGGGGTCCCTTCGGACGTCCTAGATGGTGTCGCCTGATCCTAATTTTCATGTTAGAGTTGCGTTAACCCTGTTTTGTCAGACGTCGCGCAACAGCTTGGAGACTACTTGAAATGACCGTTCGCAGTAAACTCAATACAGCTATGTTCCTGGTAGTAGGGGCGTTCCTGCTCCTAATCGGGGGGCTCATCTACGCGGGCCGCACCGCCCTCCTACTCGAGGACTTTGCGGTAGCCACGGAAGACGTGGTGGGTTCCATGTACCGGGTTACGGACTATACAAAGGAGCTCATCGTAACGGAGCAGCGGCTCCGGGATTACGTGGAGGATTGGAATGCAGCGATCGACGAGTTCGAAGCTAAGCTTGCAAACCTCTCGGACCACCCCGCCACAACGCTTCTGAGCCAGAATCTGCAGGTGCAAATCGAGCGCTCCCAGAGCTTATGGAAAAACGCTTCCGGTCGGTTCGATAGTGCTCGGGAAGAAATCGATGCCCTCATGGCCGACCAGTCCGTAGCGGACTTTCGCAAGACCGGCCTCAATCGCATGCTCCTGTTCGCTCAGGACGAGGGGCGCACTGACCTTGTCTTTCGGATAAACCAGCTCATGTCCGACCTGCGCAACATAGACCTGGCCGGGAAAGACCTCATTGTCGGGAACCTGGGAAGAGTTGCCCAGGGCGTGGCGGTGCAGACCGACTCGATCACCAGGACCGCCTTTACCGTAGTCGGCGCGGCTGCTGTGGCGGTGCTCCTCCTGGCGGTTCTCTTTATTCTCAGCTTTACCCGAGGGCTGGCCCGGCGTATCACCTCCACCCGGGGCATTATGGAGCGAGTTTCGGAGAAGGATCTCACAGCCCGTGCCCGGGACAAACACAAAGACGAGCTGGCTGATCTGACCAACTACACCAACGATGTCCTGGACGCGCTCTCGGAGTTTCTCGAGTCCGTCAAAGCTGCCACGGATAAGGCGGAGGAGCTCAAGGACAGCCTCTCCTCCGGAACCTCCGAGTCCGCCGCGGCGCTTAATGAGATTAGCAAGAACATCGAATCCATCGGGGGGCAGTTTCAGACGCTCAACGAGAACGTCACTCGGTCCACCCGGGCGATCGAGAGCATCGACGAGAAGGTCGCCGGCCTGAATGAGAACATCTCCAATCAGTCCCTGGCGATCAACGAGAGCGCAAGCTCCATAGAGGAGATGAACGCATCGATCCAGAACGTCAGCAAACTCTCCGGCGATCGGAAAGAAGCAGCAGACCGGCTCACCGGCGTCATTCTCCAGGGAGGCGAGCGCATCCAGCTTACAAACGACGCGATCAAATCCGTCACCGGGGAGATCGATGACATACTCGAAATTATCGAGATCATTAACACCATTTCCGAGCAGACCAACCTTCTCTCCATGAATGCGGCGATTGAGAGCGCCCACGCCGGAGAGGCGGGCAAAGGCTTCGCGGTTGTGGCCGAGGAGATCCGAAAGCTCGCCGAGTCTACTTCCGAGAACGCTTCTCAGATCGACGACTTGCTCAGATCGATCACCGAGAAGATACGAGAGGCATTGGACTCCAGCGAAAGCGCCGCGGGCACCTTTGATGAGATCAACAAGGATATCCATGTGTTTTCGGAGTCCATGGGAGAGATCGTGACCAATATGAAAGAGCTCTCCAACGGCAGCAGCGGCATACTATCGATGACGACCCAGATCGCCACAATTACCGAACAGATCAAGGGCGCCGCTCAGGACATTAAGACGAATAGCGGCACGGTCCGAGAGGCGATGGCCTCGGCGGATGATCTTTCCAGCGAGATGAGTAACGGTATTACCGAAATCGACCGCGGAGCAAAGGAAATTCTCGGAGCCCTTAATGACATTTCGCGCATATCCGATGAGAACCGAGAACGGATGGAGGACCTGACCCGGCTGGTTGACGAGTTCAGAACCAGGGGGGAAGATGCGAGTACCCCTGAGGAAGAGTCTCTCGACGAGCTTCCCCGGGAGGAGGAGGTGGTCGAGGATGTTTAATCTTGGTCGGAACGAAGAGGAAGAGACGAAACGTTTCTGGGACTCCGTGGAGCGGGAAGCTGGAATGCCCGTGCTCGAGTACGCTCTGGGGCAGTACATTTCCGGCTACGACGATCGGGAGGGACCGGTCTGGGGTCTTCTGTATCTCACTGCCGAGACCCTCTATTTCAGGCATTTCCCCTCGTCCAACTGGTTCTCCGCTGTCCTTGGCTCCGGTCGGGGTGACAAGCCAAAGGATGAGAGCTTCACGATCGAGGTGCCGGTGCAAGCGATTACGGAGATAGAACGGCACAAGCAGTCCTCGATTTGGGAGCGGATTTTTCGTCCCCGGCCTTCGGTAACGGTCGTGCGATATCTCCTCGGAAGCGTCAGCAAGGAGCTTCGCATCTCCCTGGAGCACCGAGGTGAGGAATTTCGTAAACAACTTCGATCCCTGGTGGAGCAGGTGTAGCAAACTGACCCGTCCCGGAGCTGGCAATTCTTCTGTGGTCTCCGGGGATTGTATATTTTTGACACACCCGCATGCCGCTTCTGGACCACTGTAGCAAAAAGATACAATTGCCCAGAGCAAGAGTTGTAGGCTGAGACCCTCTTCTGAATGTAACTCCCTAAAATACAAAGAGTTATACGACTTCGACATATCTTGGCACGCCTTTCGCTATATCTCCTGTGTAGACTAAGTGAAGAAAAGGAGATTCAGCCATGTTGGTAGCAAATGGTACCAAGAAGAGCGAAGGACAGACC
>CAYZHV010000194.1:0-7585 GCA_964478055.1 uncultured Spirochaetaceae bacterium
CTCCCCGTTTTCTCGCCTCTTCCCGCGCTTCCACCACCCGCTTTGCGTCCTCCTCGCCCACACCTTTTACAAAGCGCAGACCCATGCGGATGCCGTAGCCGGCGTCGGGAGTCTTCCGGGGCCGCGCCCCCACGCCCTCCCCGGTACCGCGAAACAGGCCAGCGCCGCCCCCTTCCAGGGGCTCCAGGGTGCACTCCCAGTCGCTGTAAAGCAGGTCAACCGGAAGGACCACATGGCCCCGTCGCTTGACGTCACTCACCAGGGAGCCGGGAGAGTAAAATCCCATGGGCCAGGCGTTCAGGAGGGCCGCCGTAAAGACTACTGGGTAGTGGTGGCGCAGCCACGCCGTGGCGTAGGCGATCAGGGCAAAGCTCGCGGCGTGACTCTCGGGAAAGCCGTACTCTCCGAAACCGCGAATCTGGTCAAAGACCTGTTGAGCGAACTCTTTGGCAATCCCCTTCTCCACCATCCGGGCAATAAGTTTCTCCTTGTGCTTCTCGATTCGTCCGCTTCGACGCCAGGCCGCCATGTCCCGGCGAAGTTGGTCCGCCTCCCCCGGGGTGTAGTCCGCGGCCACGATGGCGAGCTTCATGACCTGCTCCTGAAAGAGCGGCACCCCGAGGGTCTTTGAGAGGACCGGTTCCAGAGCGGGATGGGGGTATTCCACTTCTTCCTCACCGTTGCGACGGCGAAGATAGGGATGCACCATGCCGCCGGTGATCGGTCCGGGTCGAACGATGCTGATCTCCACGACCAGATCGTAGAACTCAGTCGGTTTCATCCGCGGGAGCATCGCCATCTGCGCCCTGCTCTCGAGCTGAAAGACTCCCACCGTGTCTCCCCGGCTCACCATCCGGTACACCCCCTGGTCCCCTGGGGGAATATGCGCCAGGGAGAGCCGGCGACGGAAGTGACGCTCTATCATGGCGAAGGCGTAATCGAGGTGGGTCAGGGCTCCGAGTCCGAGGAGATCCACTTTGAAGAGACCCATCTCTTCCACGTCGTACTTGTCCCACTGGATCACCGTGCGATCAGGCATGGTGGCGTTCTCGACAGGGACAATTGTTGAGACCGCCTCGCTTCCCAGGAGGAACCCCCCGGGATGAATGGAGAGATGCCGGGGTGCCTCCAGGAGCTCCGTGGAAAGCTCGATTAACAGCCCCCAGGTGTGTTCCTTCGGATCGATCCCCGCTTCGGCCACCGCCTCCTCGATTGAGCTCCCATGATGGCGCAGGAGTCGAGCAACTCGATCGCAACTCGTCTCCGGCAGGGAGAGCACCTTTCCAACCTCCCGGACCGCTGACTTGGCGCGAAAGCGAACCACATTTGCCACCATCGCCGCGTGGGAGCGGCCGTAGCTCTCATAGACGTGCTGGATCACCTCCTCCCGACGCCGGTGCTCGATATCCAGGTCTATATCCGGAGGCTCAGCCCGCTCCTTGGAGATAAACCGCTCGAAGAGGAGGTTCATGCGCACCGGATCCACCGCAGTGATTCCCAGGGCGTAACAGACCACGGAGTTCGCCGCTGAGCCCCGACCCTGGCAGAGGATACCGTTCTTTCGACAGTAGGAGACGAGCTCCCACATGGTGAGAAAGTAGCCGCAGTAGTCCAGCTCTTCGATAACATCGAGCTCCCGTCGCAGTTGAGCTTTCACTTCCTCGGGAGTTCCATCGGGATATCGTTCCACCGCGCCGCTCCAGGTGAGCTCCCGCAACCACTGTGCAGTGGTGTACCCTTCGGGTAGCCGCTGTGAGGGGTAGCGGTAGACGATCTCCGAGAGGGAGAAGCTGCATCGTCTAGCAATCTCCAGAGTTCGTGCGACCAGCTCCGGAGCGTCGGCGTAGCGCGCCTCCATTTCCTCCGGGGAAGGGAGGGCGAAGCGGTCATTCGGCTTGAGGAGAGTTCCGGCACTCTCCAGAGTCACCCCGTGATGGATCGCGGTGACCACGTCCTGCAATCGTCGCCGCCGGGGCTCGTGGTAGAGAATCCGCGGCAGCGCCACCAGGGGCAGATCGTACTGCTCTGATAGCTCCCAAAGCCGCCGCTCCCGGGTCGCCTCTTCCGGCTCCTGCTGTCGGCTCACACCGATATAGAGTCGGTCTCCAAAGAGCCCGGAGAGCCATCCGACCCGCCTTTCCTCGAAAAAAATCTCACCGTGGGTAGGGAGAATCGCGATGAGATCCCGGGAGAGTTCTTCCAGGTCCCTTGTTCCCACGGAAGAAAAGCCCTTCGGTGATCTGAGACGTCCCCGGGAAATGAGGGTACAGAGGTTGGCGTAACCGGAGCGGGTCTGGGCGTAGAGCAGAATTACCGAACCGTCATCCATGGTGATGAGACTTCCCAAAAGGAGGTGGAGCTCCTCCTCCTTGGCGGTGGCGTGCGCCCGGACCACTCCGTAGACACCGTCCCGGTCGGCGATTCCTAGTGCCGGGAGGCCGTGCTGCGCGGCGGCTCGCACCTGCTCATCAGGAAAGGAGGCACCTTCGAGAAAGGAGTAGTTGGTAGCGCACCAGAGGGGAACGTAAGAGGCCATACCTACTCCACGCTTCCCAGGACCGTCCAGGCTCCCTTTTCCGGCTCGTAGTAGGACCACTCAACAGTGCCGTCTTTTAGCTCCCGGTATTGGTACTCCCGCTCCACCGGAGTGAGCCACCACCTCGTTGAGACGGCGTAGGGGCCCCCGACCACCTTGTAACTCCCTTTGGACCGGCCCGCTTTTTGGTTGCCGCCGGAGCTCCTTGGTAAACGCCGAACAAGCTGAACTCCAGTAGTGGATCCCTTCCCGTTGATTCTCTGCTCCTGGAAGGTCTTTTCGATTGAGTCGCCTAAAGAGTCCGCGGGAGAAACTCGCCCGAGTCGCTGCACGTCAAAGGGGTGCCAGAGAAAGCTCTTTTCCGGTAAATGAGAGTCCAGGAGCTCCGCCCGCAGGACCGAGTCGCTCCCGAGCCGCGCCTGCAGAAGGGAAAGAGCGCGGCGTCCCCGCTCGGGCCGTCGTTTTGGGGTGTGAATAAAGAGGTCCTGCTGTTCGAGCCAGCTTTCTTCCTCTTCCGCCTCGATAACGATCTCTTCCACTGGTTCCTTCCAGGTGAGCCGCGAGAGCCGGAGCTCGCAGAGCTTGCGCAGGAGCTCATGATCCCGGGTCGGCTCGGCCGGTGTGAGCTCTTCTATCCGCACCTCTCCCGACTCATCTCTCAGCCGCACCGTTATCGAGCGGATCCGGCTCCACCGCCGGCGAGCCCTCTCGCTCACCTCCTGCAGGAGCTCACCGATGTTTTCGAGAATCGGTGTCACCCTCCTCAGGGAGGGCATGCAGACCCGGCGTACCCGGTTCGGTTCCGTCGGAGCGCTACCTTGCACGGGCACCCCCTCTCCCTGAGCGGAAATGGCGTAGATTCCCTCCACGGCCTTTCCAAAGCGGCTTCGCACACCTCCTTTCGGGAGCTGGAGAAACTCCTCCACCGTGCGGATACCGAGATGGGTGAGACGCTCCTTAACAAAAGGAGCGATGGGAAGGTAGCGCACCGCGGTGCCTCGGGTCGCCTTCGCTTCCTCTTCGGGAGTGTCAAAGAGACGCACCTCTCCGGGCTTCTGGGCGGCGGCAAAGGTACCCAGGCGACTCCATCCTATGGAGCAGGCACCGAGAAACCCGAATCGTTTGAGGCTCTCCAAAAGTTGCTCCCCCCACTGGTTGTAGGAGCGATAGAGCCGGGAAAAACCGCGCACGTCGAGCCAGAAAATGGTGGAGTGTGCAAATCGGGCGGACTCAACGGTAGGGGCAAACTCATAGAGAAGGGCGCTGATCTCCTCCTGCGCGGCCAGGCGATCTTGCGGGGCTATTACCGCTGCCTGTAGATCCGGGCGCAGAGAGAGGGCCTGGGCGTAACGCATATCCGGCCGCACCCCCGCCTTTAGAGCACTTCTGTTAGCGGCGATTACCCGACCCAGGGGCTTCGGCTCACTTATGACCGCCGCGGGCACCTCCTGCCAGGAAGGAAACCGCTTAATGAGGAGTTGTAGCTCAAAAGCGGGGATGCTAACGCAAGCCAGGCGGTCCATGAGCGGCCTCCTCCTGCCGCGTCATCCCGGACCCCCTCTTGTCCCGGATTACTTCCAGCTCCAGACGATACAACCCCGGCGCTTCCCGCCGGCGCTCTGCCCTAATCCGTAGTGGCACCAGGGCGATACCATGGGTGGCATTTTCCTCACCCAAAAAGAGAAGCGTCACACCGTGGTGTCGCCCGAGGCGCAGAAACCTCGTCTGCAACGCCCCTTCCAAGGACCACTGCATGTTCCAATCCACAACGATGAGCGAGAAAAAGCCGCTTCGCATGAGCGTATCAATCGCCTCGACAGCCTCATCCCGCTCCTGGAGCGAGATCACCGGCAGCGTCTCCAGATCCACGCCGTTGGCCGCGAGGTCCGGAGGAAAAAAACTCTCCTCCCGGGCGTTAACCCAGGCGACCTGCTCTCCTCTGCCCTGGGCCTCGGCGGTCCAGCGAACCGCCGCCGTAAGAGCGGCGTTACCCAGGAGCTCAATGACACTCGAACCCGCTCCCTCATTCATTACTTCTCGTGGAGGACTCTCCGCCGCCGCAGTGTCGATTTCCTTCTCTTCACGATATCGGGGAAGTTCCGAGGCCCGGCGAACCCCCGGGGGCATCGACTCAGGGACGGAAGAAGAGAAGAGGCTTCTACTCCCCATACCACCCCTCCAGGCTCCGGCGCACCTCAACAACCTTTCCGAGGATGCGAAACTCCTCGGAATCCGGAACAATCGGCTCAAAAGCGGGATTCTCCGGATGGAGCTCCGGCCGACCGTCTCTAAAACGGAGCCGCTTAACCGTCGCCTCCTCTCCGTTGAGGGCGACCACGATGGAGCCCTCCGGCGCCTCGGGCTGCCTGCGCACAATCACCACGTCTCCTGGAAGGATCCCCGCGTCACGCATACTCTCCCCCCGAACTCGCAGGCCAAAGAGCTCTCCCCTCTTCTCTCCGGCATTAACGGGAAGATACCCTTCGATATCCTCCACCGCCGTGGTCATGACGCCAGCCTGAACACGCCCGAGAAGGGGTATGAGATTCCCCGTCTCTCTACTGCCAGACCCTCCCGGTAAGCGGTACGCCCTCGCCCGCCGCTCTCCGCTGCGCTCCAGGGAACCCTGGCGAATCAGCGTCTCCAGGTGCTCCTGCACCGTCTGCACCGAGCGAAACCCGAAGTGGTTCTGTATCTCCCGGACCGTAGGCGGATCACCCGCTTCGATTCGCTCCCGCACAAACTGATAGATGCGACGTCGGCTGCTTCCCGGTTCTGAATACGCCATAGGTATAGCATATACCAGACAAATGTCTGGTATCAAGTCTGAAAATAGTGCCTCGGCTTGCGAGGAGAATAAAACCGGTGTATGAACAAATATTCACTGTCAGCCAATCTCAGCATCAAGGAGCCCTCAAGATGAAACTCGTTGTCGCAACCAAGCCAAACGCCCTCTGGCAGAAGGAGCTCGATGAGCTGCAGGCCAACCATCCGGAGCTCCATATCGCCGTAGCCACGGATGCGAAGGCTCCGGAGATCGGCGAAGCGGATATCATCATGGGGCCTCACCTCTCCGAGGAGCTCGTCAAGAACGCAACGAACCTCAAGGCTGTGGCCTGCCCCCTGGCGGGAGTGAATCACCTGCCCCTGAAGCTCCTGGCGGAGAAAGGGGTATCAGTCGCTAATGCCCACGCCAACGCCCGGTATGTGGCGGAACGGACCCTCGCCCTCACTCTCGGTTACCTGGGCAAGCTGGTGCCCCTTCATGAGGAACTCAGGGAAGAGCAGTGGCACGGTTTCGCCATCGGCGAGAGCGTTCTAGAGTCCTGGGAATCCCTGGTTGGCATGCGCATTTCCATTCTCGGAGCCGGGGCAATCGGCACCTGGACCGCCCGGATGTTCAAGCTCTTCGACACCACTGTCGTCGGCTACCGTCGTCGCGAAGCAGAGCCGCAGCCGCCCTACGACGAAATGAGCAGAGATATCCTCGAGGCGGTTCGCGGAGCAGAAGTGGTAATCTGCATCCTTCCTCTTACCGAAGAGACCAGAGGAATAATAGATGAGAAGGTCTTCGCCGCCATGAAAGGTGCCCTATTCGTAAATGTCGGTCGCGGGGCGGTAGCTGAGGAAAAGGCGCTCTACGACGCCCTCCAGAGCGGCCGGCTCAAGGGCGCGGCCATCGATACCTGGTACACCTATCCCAAACCCGGCGAGACGAGCTCGGCCCCGGCTACCTACCCGATTCACAAGCTCCACAACGTCCTCCTCTCCCCCCACCTCGGGGGCTATACGCCGAAGGCGGTAGCCGCCAGCGTTCGGGAGGTCTTCCAAAAGACCGACGCCTACCTGAGGAGCGGACACTTTCCGGAGGAGGTTGATCTCGAAAAGGAGTATTAGGCCCGTTCGCCGGCGCTCCGGTTCCCGGGCTCTTGGCTATCCTTGGGCGAATCGAACGGCCAGGGCGAGGGAGTTCGCCTTGGTCTCGGCACTGTCCGCCCGGGAGGTGAGGACAATCGGCGCCGCCGCCCCGGCTATCACTCCGGCGACCTTTGCCCCGGCGAGAAACGCCAGCGCCTTGTAGAGGATGTTCCCCGCCTCGATATCCGGCACCAGCAGCAGATCCGCCAATCCCGCCACGGGGCCCTCTATCCCCTTGTGTGCCGCCGCCGACGGGCTCACAGCGTTATCGAGCGCGTAAGGTCCGGCGACAACGCATCCGTCTATCTCCCCGGTCGCGTTCTTTCTCGCGAGCTCCGCGGCGTCCCCGGTGCAGGGCATTTTCTCGTTCACTTTCTCCTTGGCGCAAAGGACCGCCACCTTCGGCTCCTCGAGCCCGAGCCCACGAAGGAGCTCCACGCCGTTGCGCAGGATCGCTTCTTTCCGCTCCAGGTCCGGGTCGATGTTCATAGCCGCGTCGGTCACGGCCAGGAGCCGAGGGAAGCCCTCGATCTCGAAGAGTGCCACATGGCTCAGGACACGGTCGGTTCGAAGGCCCTCCTCCTTCTCCAGCACCGCCGAGAGGATCACCGAAGTATCGACGAGTCCCTTCATCAGTACCTCCGCCTCACCCCGGGATACCGCCCGGACCGCGTGCCTTGCTGCTTCCTGGGGATCCGGGACGTCGATAATTTCCACGGAGTTTCGGGGAAGGGAGAGGGGTTCGAGGAGCTCTTCCACCTCAGGACCAGGACCGAAGAGGAGCCCCCGGCAGAAACCCGCTTGCGCAGCCTCCGCCACCGCCTGGAGAACCTCCTGGTCCGCCGCGGCGGCGACTGCCACGGTTACCTTTTTTCCCGCGGAGACTTGATCTCTGAGAGCCTCGAAGGAGAGGAGCGCCATCTGCCTGCGTCTTCCTATCGACCGGCGCCACCGACGGCGCCTACCGGGTGCTCCTTGGCGAAGGCGATGCCGAGCTCTCCACCCTTACGAAGGGCCTCCTCGTTTTTCGGCAGGAACTGCGCCTTGCTAGGAGCAAAGACCTTCCCGAGTGCCTCTACCGTTTCTTCCAGGGCAAAGAGCCCCGTGGCACCGAGAAATGCGCCGAGCATC
>CAYZHV010000195.1:0-7557 GCA_964478055.1 uncultured Spirochaetaceae bacterium
GAGCCAGGCCTCCGCATTACGATCCGTATTCCCGAGGGGCAGGGTGAGCTCGGTCATCTCGGCGCTGATATTGCCCACGCCGGGGGCAACATTGTCTCCATTGGGACCTGGCCGGGACATGACAAGAGCAACGCTGTCTGCATCCTCAAGGTGGCGGATATTTCCCGGGACCAGGCGCTCAAGGCTCTGGAGAAGCACATTATCGAGGTGATCGACGTCCGCACAGTCTAGGCGCGGACTGATCGGTACATACATGTTACCCAAGGGAGCTTCGTTAAGTTCCTCGAGAGGTACGTAAAAGCCGCCAGGAGATTTGCCTTCTTTTGGCGGCTTTCATATAGTTTAGTCGATGGCTGAGGTACTGGATAAGGTTCTAGGGAAGAAGGTAGCTGGAACCCGAGTCGTTCCCCTGATGGTGAAGATCGTAACGATCTTCTTCATCTTTCTTCTTGTCTCCAATTTCGTTTCGAACTACATCAACCTGATGCTCAATCGAGGCGAACAGATTCGCCTGCTCAATCAGCTCCTGGTTAAAGACCTCAAGGAGTTGCACGTCTTCGCCAACAATCAACAGGAGATATACAACTTCAACGAGGACCTGGAAGCGGCTAAGGAGAACCTGCGTCAGGCGGCGACTCGTAATCATCGGGGAGAGCGTTCTCTTACGGCGGGGATCAGCCCGGAGGGAGAGATGTTTTTCGTGGCCCACCAGGGAAGCGTGCCGGGAGAGTTTCCGGACGCAGAGGCCCTGGGCCGAATGAACGAGAATCTCGACGCCGGGGTCCAGGAAGAGGCGATAAACTTTCAGTTCGACGGAAGGCAGTACTTTGGCGTCTACAAGTACAATAACGCCTGGGACGTGTTTCTGCTCCGTTCCGAGGAGCTCGATGAGTTCTACGCCGACTCGGAGCGGATTTTTCGCAACGTCTCCTTTATTATCGTCGGCCTGACGATCATCTCCGCGGTCATCGGCATTATCCTGATCGGGCATATCCTGCGCTTTGTAAGCAACATCACCAATCAGATCATGCAGATGCAGGAGGAGCAGCAGCTCGACCTTCTCAAGCTCAGAGGAGCTCCCAACGATGAGGTCTCCTACCTCGGTGTCGCCTTTAACTCCCTAGCGAGCACCATCGACAACCTGATGACGATCTTCAAAAAGTTCGTCGCCCGGGATGTAGCCGCGAAGGCGTACCGGGAGCGGGAAATCCGGCTCGAGGGTGAGCGGCGGATCCTGACGATTCTCTTTACCGACATCAAGAGTTTCACCTTTATGACCGAGACCCTCGGGACGGATATTATCAAGCTCCTGAACCTGCACTACGACCAGGCGATTCGCTATATCCACGAGCACAACGGCGATATCGGCTCCATTATCGGTGACGCTCTTCTAGCGGTCTTCGGCGTGATGGACGAGGACCGCCGCAACAAATCTCTGGCGGCGGTGGAGGCGGCGTACAAGATTCAGGAGGTGGCCGCCTCGCTACGGGAAGAGATGCACAAGCGGAAAGAGGAGATTCTCAAGCGGCGAGGGAGTCTTACCGAGGCGGAGGAGAACGTTTACCGTGCGGTGCTTCTGGAGGTGGGTGTCGGCATCGACGGCGGCGAGGTGTTCTACGGAAACATCGGTAGCAACGAGCGAATGGTAAATACCGTCATTGGAGACAACGTCAATTCAGCCTCCCGCCTCGAGGGCCTTACGCGGTTCTACAAGGTTCCCGTGGTTACCTCCCGATACGTAAAGGACGAGGTGGAGCTCGAGACCAATCGGTACTGGTTCGTAGAGCTCGACCGGGTGCAGGTCAAGGGAAAGACCGAAGGTAAATCGATTTTCTGGCCGGTCCTCCGAGAGAATGTGGATGACCAGCTCGAACAGGATCTCACCTACTTCGACGAAGGATTGCGTTCCTACTACGAGGGAGAGTGGCGGAAGGCTGAGAAAGCGTTTCAGAGCTGTACCCTTGGCCTTTCCAACACGTTTCTGGGACGCATCAGGAATCGTCAGGCACCTCAGAATTGGAACGGCGTATGGACGATGAAAGAGAAGTAAACGGCGGCGAAGAGCCGAGAGATCCCAAGACTCAAGCCCTGGTGGAGCAGAGCAAGATGCTCTTTCTCCGCCAGATAATCGACGAGTTCCGGGAGACGCAGGCGCAGTACAGCCTGGAAGAAGAGTTCGCCAAGACAAAGCAGAACCGGACCCTTCTGGTACCCCTGACGATCTTGGCGATAGTTCTCGTCTTCATGGGTGCGATGATCGGTGTAACTTGGTACATCCAGCAGAGCAGCCAGGATATCCGCATAAGCATCGAGGAGTTCGAGGATGTCAATCTGCGGGAGGTCCTCGACGGCGCTCAGCGGATTCAGAACCAGATAGACAACGCCCGGCGGGAGCTCCAGACAGCCATCTCCGAACGGGACTCATCAATTCAGTCTGTTCGGGAGGACGCTCAGCGACGGATCAATCTGCTTGCTAACCAGGAGATTACAACCGCCCAGCGCAACGCCAGGGCGCAGACGATCGAGGCGAACGCCGAAGAGGAGATAACCTCGATTCGGGAAGAGTACGCTGCGGAGATCCAGGAGATCGAGTCGCGCATCGCGGGTCTCGAGGACCAAATGGCGCAGTACGACTCGAGGCAACTCGAGCAGGCCCGGGAGCAGGAAGAGATACTCAACAACCAGCAGCGGGTATTTGAGCTGCGGATGGAGGAGCTCCGACAAGAGTACGAGGAGAGGATCCAGAATCTTACGAGCAACTACGAGAATCGGATCGCCGAGCTGCAGCAGTACCAGGCTGAGTTCGAGCGCACCATCCGGCAGCGCCACGCTAACGAGATTGCTCGCCTCCGGGAGCAGCACAGCCAGCAGGTGCGGGACTTGATTCTTCGCTTCAATCCTCAGATCCAGGAAGAGAGCCTTTCAAATCTCATGAACCGTGACTTCCCTCCGGAGATCCGGAGCCGGAGCGGTATAGAGCCGTACCGAGCGCTTCTCGGCGAAGAGGGCGCGGTCAGTCGGCGGCAGTACCGCGACCTAGCGCAGAACGTCGATGAGTTCGCCAGAATCGTCAATCGACTCCAGGATGTTCCCTACGTTAACAGCGTGCCCTTGGCTCTCGACCAGCTCGAGTTTCGAAATTTGGAAATTATCGATCGGTATGAGTCAATCTGGCGATCTCTTGCCCAGAGTGTAATTAGCAGAGATGCGATCATCGAGGCCCGGGAGAGTACCATAACCGGCCTGGAGGCGGACATAGATGAGTTCCTCTATGCCCTCGACTCTCTGACAAGAGAGAACCGGGAAAACGGCTACATCCTCGATCCCCGGCGACCCGGAGAGATCGTGGTGTACATCGACCGCATTCGGGATGTTGCCGACGGTACGCAGGGCTACGTCTTTCGTGAGGACGATGAGTACATCGCCACGATCGAGTTTTCGGTGAGCGACCGAGAGGTGAGCGCTTCGGTAATCGAGATCGCTGAGGGCAAGGAGCTGCAGCCATTCGATAAGGTGCTCATTCAGGTGCAGCAGGCAGGAGACAACCAATGAAGAAAGCGACACTCACTATTCTTGCATGTGCCGTAACTATCGCTTCCCTCGGGGCCGTGGAGCTGTCCGACCGAGGGTACGCGGTGTCCAACGAGCGCTTGGAGGACGGCATAACCCTCTACGACGTCCGGGACGACGCCGGAAACGCCTTAACCGTGGGAACCGCCACCGGGAGCTTCAGCAATCAAAATATGAACGTTCTCGAGATCGTTCGGGAGACCTTCTTCAACATGGAGTATCTCGATGTCTCGCAGATGAAGGTGGTCTTTTCTCGAAACCGGGCGGATGTGGTGGTAATTCCGCGGCGGTACTCTTTTGACGGCATCAATCTCGCGGCTCTCATGCCCTCGGGGATGCAGTTCATTTACACCGACTTTCTCGAGTTCGACTTTCGAATGCTCGTGGAAGGCCTCTTCGTCCGGATGCAGGGGCAGTACTTCACCGAGGAACAGTTCGTTGAACGCCTGGCCAGGGCGGCACGAAATCCCGCGGCGTATATCCAGAGCACGGACCCCCGGTTTGTGTTCAGCCGCCTCGACGAGATTTCCGAGCAAATCGCGGAGATCGAGAACAGCGGTGTGCAGATGAACGCGGAAATGGAGAACCTGATCGACTCGTTTCGAGAGTTCCGTACGGACGCCAACCAGGGGCTACGGCGACTGCAGGATGAGTTCGAGCGGGAAATGACGGAAATTCGCACCGTCTACGAAGGACTGCTGACCGACTACGGTGAGTTGACGAGAGAAGTCGCACTCCTCAGGCGGGCACTGCTTGTCTTCGAGAACCGGGGCTGGTTCGGTAGCTTGCGTATCCCCGAGGAGAACGTGGTTGAGGAAATCGTCGCTCTCAAGCGAGCCAATCCGACGATGACCATCGACGAGGCGGAAGCTGCCATAAACGAGGGGCGGGAGGAGAGTGTTTCCAACAAGGTGGTCACCCTGGTCTTTTCACTCTACTTCAATGAATTTGAGTAGCTCCAGGGCGTTGAAAGGCGCTCGAGCGTTGGCGTGATTGTTGAAAATAACGAAGATCTCCGGGGCCGTAACTGACTCTAACCGCTCGGCGAGCGCCCGGAGCTCATCCCCGGAGTAGTTGTAGGCGTATCGGGTGACGTTGGTGCCGCTCCACCAGTTCTCCGCGTTCCGGCCGTGTAAGCGGAGGTAGGCGCGGCTGGTTGGTAGCTCCTCTCCACCCTCGAAGCGTCCCGGCAGCCCACGAAGCTCCGGAGCGTCAACCAGGACGCGGTTGAGCTCCCGGCGTCTCATCCCATCGATTACCTGCTGCCGCTCCCACTCGGTGTTGCGAAACTCCACGAAGAGCTCTGGTCCGGAGAGTGCCTCGACGAGGTCCGCCAGATAACGGCGATTAGCCTCGGTATAGTGAAAGCTATAGGGAAACTGCAGGAGTACCCCGCAGAGCTTGTTCTCGAGTCCCTTGATCGCCTCGGAGAACTCCTGCGCCCGCGCTTTCCAATCGTCGGTCCTTTGGTGGGTGAGGGAGCCGTGGGCCTTGATGGAGAATCGAAACTCCTCCGGCACGGACGCCCGGAGAGAGTCGAGGTGTGCCTTCTTTGGCATGGCGTAGTAGGAGAAATTGAGCTCCAGGAGGGAGAAGGTTTGGGCATACCATTCGAGGCGTCGCTCCTTGGGAAGCCCCTCCGGATAGAAGGGGCCGACCCAGTCGTCATAGGAGTATCCGGCGCAGCCCACGCGTATAGAAGGCATATGTATTTTTATAACATAGATTTAACGGACCGGGGGTGTTGATTGTTTACCAACAAATTCGTATAGTAGCCCTCCGAAGCCACTACAATCTTCCACCAAAGATTCATTACTTTAGACAAAGCAAGAGGTTACAATTTCTATGGGTTTCGACATTCCAAATTTGCGCAATATCGGAATAAGCGCACACATTGACAGTGGCAAGACGACGCTTACCGAGCGCATACTCTTCTACGCCGAAAAGATCCACGCCATACACGAGGTGCGTGGCAAGGACGGCGTAGGTGCCACGATGGATTCCATGGAGCTCGAGCGGGAGCGCGGTATCACTATTGCCTCCGCATCCACCAACGTTGAGTGGAAAGGGTATCCGGTAAATATCATCGACACCCCGGGGCACGTGGACTTCACTATTGAAGTAGAGCGGGCTTTGCGGGTCCTGGACGGCGCGATACTCGTGCTCTGCGCGGTCGCCGGCGTTCAGTCCCAGTCTATCACCGTCGACCGACAGCTCAAGCGATACCAGGTTCCCCGGCTCGCCTTCGTTAACAAGTGCGACCGGACAGGGGCAAACCCGTACCGTGTCCGGGAGCAACTGGAGGAGAAGCTCGGTCTCAACGCCGTGATGGCACAGCTGCCCATCGGTCTCGAGGACAAGCACGTCGGTGTGGTCGACCTCGTCAAGATGAAGGCGATCTACTTCGAAGGGGAGTTTGGCAACGAGCTGCGAGAGGACGACATTCCTGCGGATCTCCAGGCGGAGGCAGAAGCGCGTCGAGAAACCCTTCTCGATGCGGCGTCCATGCACTCCGAGGAGCTCATGGAGGCGGTTCTCGAAGGAAACGAGACTGAGGAACTGATCAACGACGCGATTCGCAAAGCGACGATCGCCAACGATCTCTGCCCGGTCTTCGTGGGCAGCGCCTACAAGAACAAAGGCGTACAGACCCTTCTCGATGCGGTCATGAAGTACCTGCCGAGTCCCCTGGACATTACCAACAAAGGTGTTGACCTCGAGAACAACGAGGCCGAGGTGGAGCTCTACTCCGATTCGGATAAGCCGACGGTGGCCCTTGCCTTCAAGCTCGAGGATACGCAGTACGGACAGCTCACCTACGTGCGCATCTACCAGGGCGATCTAAAGAAGGGGCAGGAGCTCCTGAACGTTCGCAGCAAGAAGCGGTTCAAGGTCGGACGGCTTATTCGGATGCACGCCAATCACATGGATGACATCAGCGAGGCCGGCCCCGGGGACATCGTTGCCATTTTCGGTATCGACTGCGCCTCCGGCGACACCTTCTGTGATCCCGATATGGCTGTCAGCATGACCTCCATGTACGTGCCCAACGCGGTTATCGAGCTCTCGATCAAGCCGAAGGACAAGTCCGCGGCGGATCGGATGGGCAAGGCCCTCAACCGGTTCACCAAGGAGGACCCCACCTTCCGCACCTACGTGGATCCCGAGTCGAACGAGACGATTATCGCCGGTATGGGTGAGCTGCACCTCGATGTCTACATCGAGCGCATGCGACGGGAGTACAAGGCCGAGGTTGAGACCGGAATGCCCCAGGTTGCCTACCGGGAGACCATCTCCCAGCGAGGGGAGTTCGACTACACCCACAAGAAACAGACCGGTGGTTCCGGCCAGTTCGGTCGGGTGGCGGGCTTTATCGAGCCTCTGGAGGAGAACGACGAGGGCGAAACCTACCTCTTCGAGAACAAGATCAAGGGTGGCGTTATACCCAACGAGTACATCCCCGCGGTAGACAAGGGCTTCAAGACCGCCATGGAGAAGGGTACTCTCATCGGTTTCCCGATCGTTGGAGTAAAGGCGACCATCAACGACGGCGCCACACACCCCGTGGACTCTTCAGAGCAGGCGTTCCAGACCGCAGGTATCGGCGCTTTTCGACAAGCCTACGACAGAGCTAAGCCGATCGCCCTCGAGCCGATTATGAAGGTCGTTGTCGAGGGTCCCACGGAGTTCCAGGGGAACATCTTCGCAAGCATCAACCAGCGGCGTGGTATAATTGTAGCTTCCTCCGAGGACGGCAATTTCTCTGTCGTCGAGGCGGAGGTGCCGTTGAGCGAAATGTTCGGGTACTCCACGGTGCTGCGCTCCCTCACCCAGGGTAAGGCAGAGTTTTCCATGGAGTTCCTCAAGTACGGTAAGGTGCCTCAGAGCATTCAGGAGGAGCTTCGGGAGAAGTATCTCAAGGCCAAGAAGGAAGGAAACTAAGGTATGGTCAAAGCTGAGCTCATAAAGAGAAGTCCCTTGCGGCTC
>CAYZHV010000196.1:0-7511 GCA_964478055.1 uncultured Spirochaetaceae bacterium
GCCGGTTTCTCTGAGTAAGGATGAAGCGGTAGACCATAGGCCAAATATTGTTGTTGTCCAGATGGAGTCGGTGGACGCGCAACTGATAGACCGGCGCTACAACGGCGTGGAGGTGACGCCCTTTCTCAACGAGCTCAAGACGGATAGTCTCTACGCCTCGGACTTCTACGCGCAGCACGTAAACGGAAGTTTTGATGCGGAGTTCGCTATGTTCACCTCCCAGTATCCGCTTAACAAGACCTACGCGTTCAAGGACAACGACATGAGCGATTTCGACTCGGTGATTCGTATCCTGAACGATAACGACTACCAAACGCTGGCCTTTCACGGTAATGAGGCGACTTTCTTTCACCGGCACAAGGCGTACCGGGAGCTCGGCTTCGATCGGTTCTACAGCAGAAAGGACTTTGACGCGGACGCGACGGTCTATGAGGCGGATCATGAGCATCTCGGCATTAACGACTATGACTTTCTTCGGCAGTCCCTGGATTACATTGCCTCGGCCCCGGAGCCGTTTTTCGCCTTTCTTATAACCGTTACGAGCCACACGACCTTCAACTTCTATCCTGAATCTCAGGCACGGGATGCCTTTGAGGAGATAACCCCCGCTTTGACACGGGACTTCTTTAACTCAGTCGCCTTTCTCGATCGTTCCCTGGAGATGTTCTTCTCGGGCCTGGAGGAGCGGGGCTTGGCTGATGACATCCTCTTCTTGTTATATTCCGACCAGGACGCGGCGGTCGAAAGCGATGTGTACAGCTCCCATCGAGCCTTCGTGACTGAGCGGCCGAATCTGGAGTTGCCTGAGCATATCCCCCTCTTTGTTAAGCACGAAGATGTGGCGCCGGGGGTGATCTCCAAGATCGCCACGACCACGGACATCGCCCCTACCATACTCGACCTGCTTGGCGCTAACAGAGTGCCTGACGAGTTTGCCGGCACCTCGCTCTTGCATCCGGAAGAGCAACCGGTGCTCTTTCTGCACGAAGTGCCGCAGCTCTTCTACAAGGACCACCTCTTTGTTCTCGAGCTCACCGGCGAAAACGGCACCTACGAGGCAGTGGAGGTGGGACGGCTCGAGGATCCGCGAGAGAGAGATGTTCAACTTACCAAGGAGCAGAAAGAAAGCGCCCTCACTCTTATCGAGCAGACGAGGCGGATCATCAGAACCCGAAGACCCTGAGGTGCGAAGGCTCGGCCCTCGCAACGCCCCGCCGGTGAACCTGCCCTTTCTCCTTGTGGCGGTCCTGGCCTCGGGGATCGCACTCTTCGGTCTCTTTTTCTCCCGGAGCTTTCCGGAGGAGGGGGCAGCGCTCTTTGACCGGTACGCCATGCCGCACCCTGCGGTCATCGCTCACCGCGGAGCCTCGGCGGTCGCCCCGGAGTCCACGGCTCCGGCGTATCGTAGAGCAATCGAGATGGGAGCGGACTACCTCGAGGCGGACCTTCGCAGAACCGCTGATGGACGTATCGTGGTCCATCACGACGCCACTCCGGCGAGAACGTCGAACGCCGGAGAGCTCTTTCCCGGCCGGAGCGGGGAGCCCCTGGGGCGGTACACCCACGAGGAGTTGGGCCGAGTCGATTTTGGAAGCTGGTATAACCAGGCCCATCCCCTTCGCAGCAGAGAGGAGTTCCGAGGTTTGTCGATCCTCACGCTCGGGGAGCTGATCGCGATTGCTGATAGTGCTCCTCGACGGACGGGTCTCGTCTTAGAGCTCAAGGATCCAGCGAAGTACCCGGGTATTGAGAAAGAGGTGGTCGAGATCCTGAAAGAAGAGGGTTGGATAGACTCTGCGGGAGGCCCAACGGTTCCGGGCTCGCTAGTCTTCTTCTCCTTCAACCTGGAGGCACTCAAGAATCTCCAACAACTGGCACCGAGGGTGCCGCGGGTCTTTCTGATTTCCGGAGAGATGATTTCCTGGGCGCGATGGCGCTTCTGGCTAAGCAGGGCCGCAGATGTCGCGGACGGAGTAGGGGCAAAAGGCTTGTTCACCTGGCCCTGGTATATTGCTGGCGCCCATGATCGGGGTCTATTTGTTTTGCCTTATGTGGTTAACGAGGTGTGGCAGCTCAAGTTGATAACCGAGTACCGGGCGGACGGCTACATAACTGACCGCCCCGGGTTTGTCCGGGAGTTCGTGGATGCCCTCAGTGACGCCTCAGAGTGAGGCGGCGGACTCTTCCTCCCTGGGCCGCTTAACCAACGGGACAACCGCTATCCCCCCGGCCATCACGGCTCCCACCCAGACGTAGCCGAGGCCAAAGGTCCCCGCCTCCGCCAAGCGGCCGAGAATGGCGGGGATCATACCCGCGCCGAAGAGGTAGGCCATCGGAATGACCAGGGAAATGGTGAGGTTTCGCTGCTTGGAGCTGCTCACCCCGGCGAGGGCCGCGAGACCCGGGGGAAAGAAACCCGAGATGAGCATTGGCTGAAGATAGACCGCCGTGAGGAGTAACCCGCCCTCCGCGAGGCCGAGGGTCGCCGTTGTGACCCCTGATGTAACTACAATCGTGCCGAGGACCCGGCGAAATCCGAGGTGGTCTGTGGCCCAGCCGGAGAGAAAGACCCCGAGGAGCGAGGTGAGGCGAGAAGTGCTGATGACGGTGTTTACCGTTGTACGCGGCAGGCCGTGAACATCGACCAAGTAGGTCGGCAGCATGGAGTACACTCCCATTTCGAGGCCCAGGGCCATGACGAAGAGGAAGGTAATAAGCCAGAACTGCGGCTTTCGAAAGAGGCGTCCCACGGCGCTCCAGGCGGGAGGGGTCCCTCGAAATCGGCCGCCTTCGCCAAAACGCCAGAACGCCAGGGAGGCGGCGAGGGCGACGGCGCTCAGGATCACCATGAGAGCTCTCCAGTTCCCGAACCTGAGGGCAAGCTCCGCCAAGAAGGGCGCTGCGGCAAGGCCGAAAATCGGACCGAGCTCGTGAAGGGCAATCGCTCGTCCCCACTGTCGGTAGTGCACGACGTCGGTGAGGGTCGTCATGCCCGAGGGCAGGTAAAGTCCTGCGCCTGCGCCAATAACGAACAATCCGACCCGAAAGGGCAGGACGCTGCCAGATGCGGAAAGTATGAGAAGTCCCGCCGCCGCAAGGACCCCCGAGGCGGCGATGGCCGTGTGGTGCTCGATCCGCTGCAGAAACACCCCTGAGAGGAGCATGGTGCCCATGAGGCCAACGGAGATAAACAGAAAGAGCGCGCCGCCCTGGGCGCGGGTGATCTCGAGGGCTACCTCCACTTCCAAGAGGAGGGGTGAGAGGATGGTTCGTGCCACAAAGGTCATGAAAAAGACCCAAACCAAAAGGAGCGTCGATGCGAGGGGAAACTTCTTTTCTTCTTGCATAATCCTTCGGGAATCATACGGGCTCGAGAAAGTCCTGCATAGGCGGCGCTAAGATGAAGTGCCGGGCGCAGTCACCCGGTCTAATACCGTATGGCCGATTCGGCGCTCCTCTGCTATAGTTCCCGGCGCATGACCGGCGACGCCAAGAAGCTACTCAAGAAAACCTTTGGCTTTTCCCGTTTTCGTCCTTATCAGGAGGAGATTGTGGGGGCGATCCTCTCCGGCCGCGACCTCTTTGGGGCCCTGCCTACCGGCGGGGGCAAGTCCCTATGCTATCAGCTGCCTTCTCTTCTTCTCCCGGGCCTAACCGTGGTGGTAAGTCCTCTGATTGCCCTTATGGAAGACCAGGTCGAAGGAGCCCGGCAGTTCGGGCTCCCCGCGGCGTATCTCAACAGCAGTCTCACGGAGGCTGAGTCCCGGGATGTGCACCGGAGGCTCTACGCCGGAGAGATCAAGCTTCTTTACGCCTCACCGGAGCGCCTTGCCAACGCCTCCTTTCGGGAGCGTCTTCGCGAGTGGGGCGTCTCACTCTTTGCCATCGATGAGGCACACTGCATCTCCGAGTGGGGACACGAGTTTCGCCCGGAGTACAGAAATCTCACCGTGCTCCGTCGAGAGTTCGCCGACGCGGTTGTCGCCGCTTTTACCGCTACCGCCACGCCCAGGGTACAGGAGGACGTGGTCAAGCTTCTCGGGCTAAAGGATCCGCTTCTCGTTCGCGGGGATTTCGACCGGCGGGAGATCTTCTATCGGGTGGTGCGCAAACAGAAGGTAAATAACCAGATCCGGGAGTTTGTGGCGGCCCACCCTGAGGAGCCGGGAATCGTCTATCGCGCCACGCGCAGAAGCGTCGAGGAGACCGCAGGGGCCCTTCGGCAGGCTGGATTCACGGCGCTGCCCTACCATGCGGGCCTCTCGGACAGCGAGCGCCGGAAGAACCAAGCGGCCTTTGTCCGGGATGAAGCAGAGGTGATCGTCGCCACCATCGCCTTCGGCATGGGCATCGATAAGTCAAACGTGCGCTGGGTGCTCCATGGTGACCTGCCCAAGAGCATCGAGGCCTACTACCAGGAGACCGGCCGATGCGGACGAGATGGAGAGGACGCGGAGACCTGTCTCTTCTTCAGCCCCGGAGATATAAGCAAGATCCGCTACCACATCGACCGCATGGAGGTGGACACCGAACGGGAGCAGGCGGAGCGGAACCTCCGGGAGATGCTCCGTTTCGTGGATGCCGGGACCTGCAGAAGGACCCAGCTCCTCTCGCACTTCGGGCAGGAGCACTCCGGTGAATGCGGTCGCTGCGACGTCTGCACCGGAGAGATCGCCACCAGTGATGTCACCGAGGACGCTCAGAAACTGCTTTCCGCCATCTACCGGACGGGAGAACGCTTTGGCGCGCACTACGTGGCGGACCTTCTTATCGGCGATGACGACGAGCGAATGCGTCGGTTTGGCCACCACGAGCTACCCACCTTCGGCGTCGGATCGGACAAGCCAAAGTCCTGGTGGCTCTCCATCGCCAAGGATATGGAGGCCGCGGGTCTCCTTGTTAGGCGGGACGGCGAGCGGAGCGGCCTCAAGATTAGCGCTGCAGGCAAGGATGTGCTCTACGGCCGGAAGGCTTTCGAGGCGGTAGAGCGGCCGGAGCAGAGTTCTAAGGCCCGGGCCCGGGACAGCAGGAGCGCTGGAACAGGCGCCGCTCGCGCCTCCCGGGCCCCAGGCACTGAGACTGCCATTTGGCGGGAGGATCAGGAACGCCTCTTTCAGTGTCTCCGAGGATTGCGGAAACAGCTGGCCGTGGAGAAGGGGATCCCTCCCTACATGATCTTTAGCGACAAGAGTCTCAAGGGGATGGTGAAAAATCGCCCGGAGACGATGCCGGGGCTCCTTCGTGTCCACGGTGTGGGGGAGCGAAAGGCGGAGCTCTATGGGGCAGAGTTTCTCGGCAGAATTCGGAGCTTTCTTGCTACCGGGGAGTGTCCGGAGGGATAAGAACCTTTGCCCCCCGGCCGCTTCCTTCCTTGAGCTCCCGGAGGGCCCGGTTTGCCTCTTCGAGAGGGTAGGTCTCCACGGTTGGGCGTATGGGTATCTCCGCCGCCACCTCGAGCGCCCGGCGAATGTCATTCCTGGTGACGTTGGCCACGGTGGTGAGCTCCTTTTCCATCCATAGATGGCGCTGGTAGTCGAGCTCCTGCAGCGCTTCCTTGTCCATGTCTTCCTTCCTGATCGCGTTTACCACCAGCCGCCCTCCGGGCAGAAGAAGGCGCATTCCTTCCACCACCGGCTTCCAGACCGGGGTTGTGTCGATTATCGCGTCCATCCGCTGGGGCGGCTCCGTCCCCGGTGGTCCCGCCCAGTCCGCTCCGAGACTCCGGGCGAAGTCCTGCTTCTCCTCGGAGCGGGTGAAGACGAAGAGGCCCGCCTCAGGATACTCGTGCCGCGCCATCTGGAGCACCAGGTGAGCCGAAGCCCCAAAGCCGAAAAAACCCAGGGTGCCCTCCTCCCGCAGGCTCGCCCGGCGGAGAGAGCGGTAACCCACACCCCCGGCGCAGAGTAGCGGTGCCGCCTCCTCATGGGTAAAGCGCTCCGGAATCGGATAGGCTGAACTCTCAGGCACGACCATCTGTCCCGCGTACCCGCCGTCTGCGTCCCGCCCGGTGGCCCTAAAGGAGTCACAGAGGTTCTCCCGGCCGCTTCGGCACTGCTCGCACTCGCCACAGGAGCTGTAGAACCAGCCGACGCCGACCCGGGCGCCAGGCTCGAACTGCGAGGCCCCCTCACCGACAGCATCAACCACGCCGACCACCTCGTGCCCGGGGATGATCGGCAGCCTCGGCGGCGCGGTACGCCCTTCTATCTCATCCAGCTCGGTGTGGCACACTCCGCAGGCGAGAACTCGCAGTCGGACTTCTCCCGGCCCCGGCTCCGGAACCGGGACCTCCCGGAGCTCCAAGGGATCGACGCCGAGGCCCACCTCCGCAAGCTCGGGAAGAACCATCGCTTTCATCGTGCTCATGACTGCCTCTAAGGTTAGTATACCGGCCCAAGGCGTCGGGCGCCGAGTAGCACGGGCCGGAGCCGACGCGGTTGGCGGACAAGCTGGTGCGCGGTCGCAGTACGTGGTTTTAGTATCCAGAGCGCCGAGGTGCCGACGCAAAGTCACGACACATTTACGTTCGTTCATCAAATATGTTACGGTTGCTTCTACAGGGCGCTGGGCTGAGAACCTTCCTGGCGGCAGAGCATGCTGAGACTATTCAAGAAGAACAGCATTGAAGAGAGCATCTTCCTCGCGGTGGCTATCGCTGTCACCTTGGCGAGCGTTCTCTACCTAGTTGTCGCAGCCGCTGTCGCTTACCGCCCGATTTTTCAGGTTCTGCCTGCAATTTCGGCGTTCTTCTACGGAACGGTCGCCTACCTCTCATACAAGCGCGGTCTTTACAGACGGCTTGTCGCTCCCTTTCTTATCTACAGTTGGGCGCTGGTTGCGGTGCTCTGGTTCCAGGTAGGGGGATTCGATAGTGATAACCCGCTCTTCATGGTTACCATACTGCTGATTTCCCTGATGCTGGCCCCGAGCAAGCGGGCCCGCTGGTTCACTGCAGGAGTCTACCTTTTCCTCTTTGCGGTGCTGGTCATTATTCAATACACGCTACCGGAACTCTTTTTGCGGGAGCTCAGCAGCGAACAGAGAATCCTCGCGAACATCATAACCACCGGGATCGCGTCGGTAACGATCGCCGTTGTGGTTCTATCTTTTAAGAACAGGTACGAGACGCATCGCTCGGAAGACCTCGTAATCGACTCTCGCCGGGCCGTGGCGATCGGGTTGATCGTGAATGAGCTCGCAACAAACGCGCTCAAGTACGGTTTTGGTGGTGAGCAGGCGGGAGAGTTTTCCGTCGACTTGAGAACTGATTCTTCAGCCAGACGGTATGTACTCACCGTATCGAACAGCGGTGCGCCCTTTCCTGAGGAGGTACCGGTGGACAACCCGGACTCTCTGGGACTCCGGCTCATCGCGATGCTCGTGGAAGACCTAAACGGCACGTTGGAACTCGCAAGAAGGCCAAGCCCTACCTTCACCATCATTTTCCCTCGCTAGAAGAAGCGCGCGCCCTCCTTTGACCGACGCTTTCCTCTTGGCCTCGGGCGTATTCA
>CAYZHV010000197.1:0-7504 GCA_964478055.1 uncultured Spirochaetaceae bacterium
ATCCGAACGGCAGCATTATTGACGGCGAAATCACCAATATCACGGACTTCGGTGTCTTTGTCCGAGTGCAGGGCGGCATTGAGGGACTGATTAACAAGGCCAACCTGAGCGAGCGGAATGAACCCTTCGAGCAGGCCGTGCAGAAGTACACTGTTGGTGACAAGATCCGAGCGGTTGTGACGGAAATCAGTCCCCAGCGGCAGCGACTCTCCCTTTCGGTCCGAGACTTGGAGCGGCAAGAGCAGCGGCAGGAGCTGGAGAAGTACATCCATGAGGACGACAGCGCGACTGAAACCTTTTCCCTTGGTGAGATTCTCAAGGAAGACTCCCCGGAGGAGTAGCCTGAGCTTCAGGTATGTTCAAATCGGAGGTCGATGCTCAGCGTTTTGAGACGCTCATCGAGATTAACACTCTTATAAATTCGGATTATTCCGACCCGCGGGCCCTGTTGGAACGTATTGTCGAATCAGCAACCCGCTTAACCGAGGGGGAGGCTTCCTCCCTCCTCCTCGTAAATCCAAACAACCAGAAACTCTACTTTGAAATCGCCCTCGGAGCGAAAGGCGCGGATGTGCAGAAGTACTCCCTCAACATGGGGGAGGGAATCGCCGGCTGGGTGGCGGAGAACAATCGCTCTCTCATCGTAAACGACGTTGAGGACGACCCTCGCCACTTTCGGCAGACCGATCAGGATATCGGATTCAAGACGAAGGCGATTCTTGCTGTACCGATGCGCATGCGGGAGCAGGTAATGGGGGTCATAGAAATCGTCAACAAGAAGGGGGATCGCCCCTTTGACCAGACTGACCTCCAGTGGCTCGAGATCTTTGCGAATCAGGCGGCTCTTGCGATTCAAAACGCCCGGAGTTTCCAGCGCGCACGGGATGAAATCTCCCTTCTGAGCGACCAGATTAACACCGAAAAGGGATATCACACCTTTGTGGGGGTCTCTGAGGCGATTCAGGAGCGACTCAACCTGGTATCCCGGGTCGCCCGTACCGATTCCACGGTACTTATTCTTGGTGAGAGTGGAGTGGGTAAGGAGCTCTTTGCTGAGCAGATACACCTGCAGAGTAAGCGCTCCAAGGAGCCCTTTATTCGCGTTAACTGCGCGGCCCTTCCTGATACCCTTCTGGAGAGCGAGCTCTTCGGTCATGTTAAGGGCGCATTTACCGACGCTGTGAGCGATCGTCGGGGGCGCTTCGAGCTCGCCGACGGAGGAACAATCTTTCTCGACGAGATCGGGGACCTTCCCCTTGCGCTCCAGGCGAAAATGCTCCGGGTCCTGCAGGAGAAAACCTTTGAGCGCCTGGGCTCCAGCGAGCCGATTACCGTGGATGTGCGTATTATCGCGGCTACGAACAAGGACATCGAAGAGCTGGTAGAATCGGGGAGCTTCCGAAGCGATCTCTACTACCGGCTCAATGTACTCCCTCTCACGATACCGCCCCTACGGCAGCGGCCGGACGACATCCCGGAGCTGGCGAACTTCTTCCTACGCCGCTTCAGCCACGAAACAAAGAAGCAGATCCGCGGCTTCTCGGACGCCGCCATGGAGCAACTCCTCTCGTACTCCTGGCCCGGAAACGTCCGGGAGCTCGAGAACGCAGTCGAACGGGCGGTCGTCATGTCCCAGAACGAGGTGATCCGTCCGGAAGACCTGATACTCCGCAGCAAGGACGCAATGGACCCTTCCCATTACGAGGAGAAGAGCCTCAAGGAGTCCACGACCCTCTTCAAGAAGAATTTTATACGGAACGCTCTACATCGCCACGGCTGGAACCATACCAAGACTGCGAAGAGCCTTGGCATACAGCGTACCTACCTTTCACGTCTCATAAAAGAACTGGATATCACACGATAAGGAGCAGATGAGTAATGAGTAACCGACCCCATCGGGAGGAAGAACGGACCCTCCAGCAGCGCTTCATCGAATTCCTGAGTAACTACCGGGTGGTGCTGCTCACGGTCTTGGTAGTCATAATCGTCGGAATTGTCGGTAGCTTTCTCTATTTGGAGATCTCCGATCGTCGCGCCACAGCCGCGGCAAACATGGCAGAGGAGCTCCAGACCTCTTACCAGGAGTGGCTGAACCTGGAGGAAGAAGAACAGAGCTCCAGGCAGGAAGAAATCGAGAGCTCCGCCTCGGAAATCATCGACCGCTACGGCAACACCTTTGCCGCCCAGCGCGCCCATTTTGTCCTCGCCAGCGTCGCCTGGGAGAACGAGAACTACGAAGAGGCAGCCTCCCAATTCGGCACACTGGCCGAGGAGTTTCCCCGGAGCTACCTGGCACCGGTCGCCCTGTTCAACGCCGCTGTGGCTCAGGAAGAGATCGGCAACCCGGAGGAAGCACGCTCCCTCTACCAGGAACTGGTGGATGAGTACGCCGACTCCAGCGCCCAGGTTCCCCGGGCACTCTTTGCCCTCGGCCGCCTCAGCGAGGGCAGCGAGGCGTATGAGGAAGCAGCCTCCTACTACAACCGCATCCTCGACGAGTACGGCGACAGCAGTTGGACAACCCTCGCGCGAAACCGTATAATCTTTTTGCAAACAGAGGAGCTCATATCGGAGACTTCCTGATGTGACGCACACAGTTTGACGACCTTCCGGCCGACCTGCCGGTCGCGTTGACGGAGAGAGGCACATGGCGCGAAAGTTCTTCGAGACACGGTACTTCGGTTTTGTCATCGGCGCGATTGTGGTCGGCCTGTTCCTGTTGCTTCAGTTCGGGACAGCAATCCCCGAGCGTCTGGAGCTAAAGGTTCTGGACGTTCACTTCAATCTGAAGAACATATTTACCCAGCAGGCGGTACAGGAAGGGGTTACGGTGGTTCAGCGCAACCCCGATATCTCCGAGGACATCCTCATCGTGGGGATAGATTTCTCGACCTTGAGTCGCTTCGGCAAATGGCCCTTTCCGCGGTACCGCCACGCGGATCTTCTCAACAGCTTTACGAGAGTTTCCGATCCAAACGCCCGGGAGCGGGCGGTCTTCCTGGACCTCTTTTTCGTAGAGCCTTCCGACAACGCCTACAACGACGCCCTCTTACGGGAGGCGATCCGGGCGAACGACCGCACCCTTATGGAGACGGTCCTCGATCCTTCGGCGCCCCCTTCGGAGAACGCCGAGGAGTTTTTCGAGCGGCACGAGGTCCTTTTCGAGAATATTGGTGAAATAACCAACGTCACCGGGCCCTGGCAGGAAATGCCCTCCTATTTCGGCCTCCAACCGCCGCTCAAACCCTTCGGAAGAGTTGCCGGCAGCTACGGACACGCCAATTTCGAGGCGGATTTCGACGATGTCTTTCGCCGGCAGCCTCTGATCGGCAAGTCCGCCCAGCTTATCGGGGAGTATGATCTCGAGGAGCTCAGCCCCGGCATGGAAGTGGACACGGAGAACTTTCAGCGCCTGGTTTGGTTTGATCGCGACACGATTCCTCACACCGTGCCAACGCCCCTCACCGAGGAAGTCTTGCAGGAGCTTCGGGAGGATATGGAAGAGCGAGCACCTGCCAGGGCGATAGACCTCGACAACGACGGAGAGCCCGACGAGTACTCCTACACCGTGCGGCTCTATCAGGATCACTTCGTTCCGGCGGTAACTCTCGCTCTCGCTTTGGAGTACTTCAACAGGAGCCTCGAGGACGTGGAAGTCGTTATCGGCAGCCATGTACGCATTCCTGAGCCCCAGCAGTTCGATCCTCAGAGCGGGGAGTGGCAGCCCCACAGAGTGCTGAGGGAGGCAGGAGTCTACGACGAAGAGGGTAACCTCGTCGAAGAGCCTGTCTACGAGACCCTTGATGAGATCGTAATCCCGATCGATGAGCGGGGTAACATGCTCGTCAACTTTATGGGGCCTCGCTCCAGCGCCGCCCGAGACGGGCACCAGACCTTTCCGGTACGCCCCTACGCGGGATACGCCGGTAGAGTTCCTCCGCCGTTTGAAGAGCTTTGGCCCCCGACGAAGGCGGTGGAGAACAAAATCATTATGGTCGGCGCCTTTGCGCCCGGCATGGCTGAGGACGAGAAGAATACCCCCTACGGCCTTATGTACGGTGTAGAGGTCCATGCAAACGCTCTGAACACCATTCTCACGAACCGCTTTGTTGACTACGCCCCGTTCTGGATGAATCTTGCGATTCTGATTGGCCTTACCCTGGTCGTCTCCTTTATGAGCAGCAGGCTCTCGACGATTCTTTCTCTCATCGTGACCCTGCTTCTGGTGATTGTCTTCTTCTTCACCACCACCATCATCTTTGACAACGAGGCTTTGGTCATAAATTTCTCCACACCGGCCCTGGCGATGTTGCTCACTTTCGTCTCGATCGTGGTTTACCGTGTCGTCACCGAAGAGCGTGACAAGCGTCGAATTCGGGAGACCTTTGGTAAGTACGTGAGCCCGAAAGTGGTGGACCAGATTCTCGAGCATCCTCCGGAGCTTGGCGGTGTGGACAAGGAGCTAACCGTATTTTTCTCCGATATTCGCGGCTTCACCACGCTATCCGAGGCGATGACGCCACAGGAGCTGGTAAACCATCTCAATGTCTACCTCACGGAGATGACGGACATTATTCTCGAGTATCAGGGCACTCTGGACAAGTACGTCGGCGACGAGATCATGTGTTTCTGGGGGGCGCCGCTGCCACAGGAGGAGCACGCCATGCTCGCCTGTAAGTGTGCGCTCAAACAGATGGAGGCTCTCAGAAAGCTGAACGAGCAGTGGCCTCCGGAGCGAAGAATCAATATCGGCATCGGACTGAACTCCGGCATTATGACCGTGGGAAACATGGGATCCCTGGGTCGGATGAACTACACCCTCACCGGAGACAACGTCAACCTCGGTGCCCGACTGGAAGGCACGAACAAGCAGTACGGAACGAACATTATCATAAGCGAGTACACCTACGGCCTCGTGAAAGACCGCATTGTCGTTCGTGAGCTGGACAACATCCGAGTCAAGGGTAAGAATCGTCCGGTGCAGATTTACGAGCTCATCGATGTTAACGAGGACATGGAGCCACCAATTCCGGCTCCCGTCAAAAAGAGACGAGGGTAGGGGAATCACTCGTTACATAGCAGCTCTGCTTCTCAGCCTCTACCTCCTCACCGCATCACTATCCTGCGGGGTTCCGACGATTACCTATATCGCTGAGCCCATTTACCGGACCCCGACCGGGAGTACCTTGCGCTTTGACCACAACACTTCCAATGACTCCGAGGATTTCAAAGGGTACGATCTCTACTACAAGATCTACAACGCCAACGACACAAGCTCCATCGATAGCGACAGGAGCTATGTCGAAGGGGCGGATACTCCGGGGACCTCACGACTCGTGGTGAGAAACTTTCTCCGCATGGTTCGCACCCAGACGGGAGAACCTTCGGGAACGGGGCAGACAGACCCTCCCGTACTGCCCGTTGGCTCCGGCTCCCGGGATAACTCCTTTACCATATCCGTGGACTTCTCCGCGGCCGCTCAGACCGTGGTAGTGACTAATCCAGGGGAGTCCGCAACGAGCGTCTCCCTCTATCGGCAGAATGTGCTCCTCGGTGACCAGACCGCGGCAACAGAGTTCGACCGCTTTCTCGATCCCGACGCCTTTCAGTACACCCCGGGAGCCCCGGAGACGGAAAACGACGAGGATCTGGCCAAAATGCTAACCGCCGGATATGACGAAACCGCCACCTACCTAGCAGCAGTGGCGGTGATCGCCTACGGTGTTGACGCGACCAACTTTCAGGAGATATACAGTACCCCGATCTACCTGGGTACGGTACGTCTCGAGTAGAGGACCCGACAATGAGTACATATTATCTCTCCATAGCCCTTACGTACATCGTAATTGCCTTCGCGGTAGCACTGCTTTTTGTGTTTCTCTTCAGGCGGCGAATCCTGGGACACTTCTGGGGCGCTCTTATAGTCGCGCTCCTCGGCGCATTTATCGGAGGAGTCGTGGACTATCTCTTTCATGACATAATAGAGGCGCTCCGCAATCTCAACGGCGCGGTCAACATCTTTCCGCCTCTAATCGCCTCGGTAATCTTCATCCGGCTTTTCGCCCATTTCTCCGAACGGAGCGACGAGGAGTAGTGATGATTTTGCCTCGCAGCATCCCTTTGGGCCGCCTTTATTGGACACTTACCACTAACTTATTACTTCTGATAATGGATATTCTGTCTACTAATAAGAATTGTGCATTTAGACGAATGAATGAAGGATCATGCCAGTGAGTACTCCAAAGGATAACAACGCCGAGGAATCCCGGGATTCTGCCGCCCGGATCCCTGTTCCCTCCTACCAGGACAGGACTGTTTCTGAGGCGGGTCGCGCCTTCGACTACTTTTACGAGATAATCACTCTCCTCATGGGGCCCGACGGCTGCCCCTGGGACCGGGAGCAGACACCGGAATCCATGCGCAAGCACATCCTCGAGGAAGCCTTCGAGCTCATCGAGGCAATTGACAACGGCGACCACCCTCACATTGACGAAGAGCTCGGTGATCTCTATCTCGTCGTTTCCATGGTCCTTAGGATGAGAGAGCTCGCCGGTGACGGCTCCGCCCCGGGAGTCCTCAATCAGATCAGCGAGAAGCTCATACGCCGCCACCCGCATGTTTTTGCCCAATCTACCGCTAACGACTCCAAGAGCGTTAAGGTGCAGTGGGACGCCATTAAACGGGACGTAGAAGGCAAACTACCCGCCGAAAGCCTTGGTGATGAGCACACTGGTTTTCCGCCAGTCGCACGGGCCTACAAACTGCAGAAAAAGGCCGCAAAACAGGGATTCGACTGGCCCAACCCTGAGCCGGTAATCGACAAAGTCCATGAGGAGCTCGAGGAGATCAAAGAGATCCTCCAGGAGAGCTCAAAGGACCCGGAGGCTACGCCGCCAGAGCATGCCGAACTGGAAGAAGAAGTTGGCGACCTCTTCTTCTCCGTGGTTAATCTCTCTCGAAAGCTCAAGATCGACCCCTCCCTCGCCCTCGCCCGAAGCACCCGCAAGTTCGCCCGCCGTTTCGACGAGGTCAAGGCACGGGCCACAGAGCGCGGCATGGTAATGGAGGAGACACCCCTGGAGGAGCTCGACCGAATCTGGGACGAAGTCAAGAAGTTTGGCAAAGGGTAACGTTCTCAAAGTGTACGTTTTTCTGCACAATTAACGTCATTCTGGAGGAGAGTTCGCCATCAATCAGCTCCTAAAGCGCCTTTGTGTACGTTTTTCTGTACACTCTGAGATTTTTTCAGCTGGAAGCGTCCCGCCCCGACCGCCCTCCCCTGCCCACTCTTCTAGCTCTATTAGGCTCTTTTAGGGTTTGTTAGCTCTGTTGATTTTTAGCCGGTGTACTTGTAGCGGTGGGAGTAGATACTCATCAGAAGCCCCACACCCATCATGCCCGTCCAGAGTGAGGATCCGCCGTAGGAGAGGAAGAAGAGGGGTATTCCGGTTATGGGCATGACACCGATGGCCATGCCCACGTTAATAATGAAGTGAAAGAAGAG
>CAYZHV010000198.1:0-7397 GCA_964478055.1 uncultured Spirochaetaceae bacterium
CGGAGACAAGAAGGTAAGCGGCAAAAGAGCTATGCGCATTGAAATGGAGTCGATGATGGCCGCTGAGGCCTCGGCGTTGGTGCTACACACTGTCATCACCCACGGCCGGGAGGCCGCAGCCACCGGAGAGCTCCACTATTCCGGTGGGGAGAGGATCGCGTTTTGCGACGTCTACCATTTCACGAAAACCACGGGCAACACGATGAAGCGGATCACGTCATACGCCAAGAGTCTCTGATCGGCAGCAGGAGCGCCATAGAATGCATCCAGACCTTCAACCGGAGCCAGAAAGAAGGCGACCGGAAGATCTGTGACGCCCTGGCGTCCATCATCGACCACCGTCTTCCGGCCCTCAAATTATCCGTGTTGCATCCGTGCTAAGAGCTCGTCGAGGGGCTCTCCGCCCACTCCCCAGTTTTCGACCGGGAACTCCTTGATTAGTACGGTATAGGACGTAACCGGGATACCGGTAATCTCCGACGCCGTTTCCGTAAGCCTTCGGATAAGCCTGTTTTTGTTCTCTTTGCTCACTGTTCCTGATTCCATCGATCAGCCCTAAGGTCTCGCCCGCCGCTAAGAGCCGGTAGGTCAGCCCGGTTCTCGGCCTTCGCAGCACACTATAATTAGTTCCACGTTGTTCGTTCAGGGCTTGACCCAGAAGACCAAGCGGCTTATAGTTGACCAACCAGTCGGTTAATAATGGCTGACTGCACGGCGAATGGAGGTGCCGATTGTCACGACCCGACGTAAGAGATGAGCGCATCCCGCAAATCATCGATGCGGCTGCAGAGGTATTTTCCAGGCATGGGATAGATGGGGCGAACATGTCCGAGATAGCGGATGCCGCCGGAGTGAGCAAAGCGACGATCTATCATTATTTTGCCAGCAAAGAGGATGTTATCGTCGCGCTGGTGAAGCGGGTTTTTTCGCTCGATCGGACCGCCGTTGATCAACTCCGGAACGGGAATGGCGCGATTCGAGATCGGCTACTTGCGTATGCGGCCAAGCTCACCGGTCTCGTCATCGAGAACAGGGAACTGTTTTTCGTCACCGGTGAGATTCAGGCACGAGCTGCACGGGTACCTTCATTGAGATCGCTCGCAGCCGAATTCTACGGCGAGTATCTCGCCGTTCTGGAATCCGTAATCGAGCATGGCATAGAGCAAAAGGAGGTAGACCCTGAAGTCGACGTGCAGGCGATAGCCCTCGGTTACATATCGGTCGTTGAGGGATCCATGATCGTCGGGCATCACATGGATGTGGACCTTCGAGAGTCGATGATTACATCGGTCTCAACGTACATCGACGGATTCTTATCCCGGTAAGAGAAGAGGCGATAACCCTCTTTCCGTACAGGAAAATTAACCGTCCAGTTAGTTAATTAATGTTTGTGGAGGACAAAATATGAGTAACGGGGCTCAGAACGAAGTAGTAATTGAGTGGGTACACCCAGAACCGAAAAACGGCCTTGATCGATTCGCAGGACCCGGTGCTACTCGTGCCGAAGTTTTCTTGCAGTTCGGCGGTGCGCTCGCCGCGATTGTCGCCGTAGTGCTGGGATGGTATTTCGGTGAGTTGTCCTGGGGTAGTCTCCAGGTTGTAGCAGCCGCGATTCTTGGGATGGACGTGGTTGGCGGTATCATTACCAACGCGACCGGCGCGGGTAAGCGTTGGTACCACCGTGCGGGGCAGGGAACACGACAACATCTTGGGTTCGTCCTGCTGCACATCGCACAACCAGTGATTGTATTCTTCGTGTTTGAATCAGTGCGTTGGACGTTTGTCGTTGGCGGGTTCGGGTATCTCCTGATAGCCGCCGTCATCGTGCTTCTTAGCCCTCTCTATCTCCAACGGCCGGTGGCAGGCGCGCTGATTGCCGGTGGCGTAGCGCTTTCGCTCTACGTGTTTCCGGCCCCGATGGGACTGGAGTGGTTCCTTCCTCTCTACTACGTGAAGCTCCTGTCGAGTCACCTGCTGCGAGAAGAGCCGTACCGCTCGAGCAAGGCGGCAGAATAGTGTCCCGGCGAACTGTACTGGTTGCTGGCGCGACCGGCTATCTCGGACGTTACCTGACGATCGCCTTGAAGGAGGCTGGATGGCGGGTGCGTGTCCTCGTTCGCGACGCCTCGAAGCTTGCGGAAGTTGGGCAGGCTCTCGCGCCGGCCGTGGAAGCCCACGTGGACGAGGTGTGGGAAGGCGATGTGACACAACCGGCCACGGTTCGTGGATCGTGCAATGGTGCCGAGGTGGTCATCTCGACGGTGAGCTTGATGTCCGACAGGGGTCCGTTAACCTGGCACGACGTCGACTATCACGGCAATCGCAATCTGCTTAATGAAGTCCGGAGAGCCGGGGTGCGGAAGATGTGCTACGTGTCGGTCTTCAATGCTGATCGGATGATGGATATTCCGGTGGTCCGCGCTCACGAGGCGTTCGTAACGGACCTGGTGGCAAGCGGTCTTGAATATCTGGTTGTCCGTCCGACCGGCTACTTTTCAGACATGGGAGCGATTCTGGAAATGGCGCGCCGCGGGAGAGTCTACCTGCTCGGTAGCGGGCGGAACGCCGGGAATCCGATTCATGGTGCCGACCTTGCGGACTTCTGCGTTGGTACGCTCGACGGAGAGTCCGGGTCCTTTGATGTCGGGGGTCCGGAAACGCTGACATTGGAAGAGATTGCCAACCTCGCGTTCGAGGTAATGCAAAAACCGGTCCGGGTTAGCCGGATTCCACTCCCCTTGGCTTCCGTTGGCGTCTCGCTGTACGGAGCGGTCAATCGGAAACGAGCGGACTTGCTCCGCTTCTTCCTCCGATCTGGTTCGATGAGCTTCGGGGCACCACCATTCGGAGCCCGCCGGTTGGAGGATCACTTCCGGGAGCTGCGGTAGCCGGGACCGTCTCTTTACATAAAAAGGCTTCGGCCCCGGTCGGGAGACCTGTTGGCCTCCCGACCAGGGTGGTCCGAAGCTTGTTGGTGGGCTCTTAGCAGTTTCGCTCAAAGGCGTCGAGGTAGAGCTGTTTTAGCTCTTCCACTAGGGGGTAGCGCGGGTTGGCGCTGGTGCACTGATCGTCGAAGGCCTCCAGGGCCATCTGATCAACCTGCTCGTCGAACGCTTCCCGGTCCAGGCCGAAGGCGTCGAGGCTCTCGGGAATCTCACAGATCCGTTTGAGCTCTTCGATCTTCTTAATGAGCCGCTCGACCTTCTCATCCTCGCTCTTGCCGCCGAGTCCGAGGTAGTCGGCGATCTCGGCGTACCGGCTCTTGGCCATCGGATGGGTGTACTGCGGGAAGGTTCCCTGCTTGGTCGGAACATCCGTGGCGTTAAAACGCACAACGTGGCTCAGAAGCATCGCGTTGGCGCAGCCGTGGGGAACGTGGAATCGGGCGCCGAGCTTGTGCGCCAGGGAGTGGCAAATACCGAGAAAGGCGTTGCCGAAAGCCATGCCCGCAATGGTACTTGCGTTGTGCATCTGCTCCCGGGCCTTTCGCTTGGTCCGGCCGTTCCGATACGCCTCGGGGAGATTCTCGAAGACCATCTTGATTGCCTGCAACGCCTGGCAGCTAGTGTACTCCGTGGCAAGGATCGATACGTACGCCTCGAGGGCGTGGGTGAGGGCGTCCAGGCCGCTGTAGGCTGTGAGCTGCTTCGGCATGCTCATGACGAGCTCGGAGTCCACGATCGCCATGTCCGGGGTGAGCTGGTAGTCGGCGAGGGGGTGCTTCATCCCGTCATCATCGGTGATGACCGCGAAGGGGGTCACCTCTGCGCCGGTTCCGCTCGTTGTGGGAATGGCTACCATCTGTGCCTTCTTGCCGAGGGTCGGGTAATTGTAGACGCGCTTTCTGATATCCATGAAGCGCATGGCGAGCCCCTCGAAGGTCGCCTCGGGGTCCTCGTAGAGGAGCCACATGATCTTGGCCGCGTCGATGGGAGATCCGCCGCCGAGGGCGATTATCACGTCCGGCTCGAAATCCTGCATCATCGCGAGCCCCGCTCGGACGTTGGCGAGGGTCGGGTTCGGTTCCACATCGGCGAAGACCTTGCTTCGAATGCCGATACGGTCGAGGACGGCGGTGACTTTCTCGGTGTAGCCGAGCTCCGCAAGAGGTCTATCGGTGACGATCACCGCCCGGCTGCGGCCGGTGAGCTCAGTGAGTGCCGGCTCGAGGGACCCATATTTGAAGAAGACCTTCGGGGGCACCTGGAACCAGAGCATGTTCTCTCGCTTCTCCGCCACGGTTTTTACGTTTAGCAACTGCTTTACCCCGACGTTTTCGCTCACTGAATTGCCTCCCCAGGTTCCGCAACCGAGGGTAAGAGACGGAGCCAGTTTGAAGTTGTAGAGGTCCCCGATGGCGCCGTGGCTCGCGGGGCTGTTTACGAGAATCCGGCCGGTCTTCATCGTTGCGCCGAACAGATCGATCCGCTCCCGATTGCTCTCGTCGGTGTAGAGGCTGCTCGTATGGCCGATACCGCCAAAGGCGACCAGCTGTGCCGCCCGGTCCGCGGCTTTCTCGAAGCTCTCGGCTCGGTAGAGGGCGAGAATGGGGGAGAGCTTTTCCGCGGAGAGAGGTTCCGCGCCGCCTACCTCATCACACTCTGCAATGAGCACTTTGGTGTGCGGGTCGACGCCGAAGCCGGCGTTCATGGCAATAGTAAAGGCGCTCTGCCCGACGATTTCGCCGTTGAGCTTTCCATCCCGGAAGGCGTACTGCGAGAGCTTTGCTTTCTCTTCGCCGGTGACGATGTAGGCGCCGCGACGGGTGAACTCAGCCTTCACCTCCTCATAGACGGAGTCTACCGCGATAACCGACTGCTCGGAGGCGCAGATCATCCCGTTGTCAAAGGTCTTACTCATGAGGATGCTGGACACCGCCATCTCGAGATTCGCCGTCTCATCCACCAGAGCCGGGGTGTTTCCCGCACCTACGCCGATAGCCGGGGTGCCGGAGCTGTAGGCGGCCTTTACCATGCCGGGTCCACCGGTGGCGAGAATGAGGTTGGTCTGGGGGTGCTTCATCAAGGTGTTGGTCGCCTCGATGCTCGGCTCGGCGATCCATCCGATAATGTCCTTCGGTGCTCCCGCCGCAACAGCCGCCTCCAGGATGATTCGAGCGGCTTCTACGGTCGCCCGCTTCGCCCGGGGGTGGGGAGAGAGGACGATACCGTTCCGAGTCTTCAGGGCGAGAAGGGTCTTGAAAATCGCCGTCGAGGTGGGGTTGGTAGTCGGAATAACGCCGGCGATGACGCCCACGGGCTCCAGGAGCTTCGTGATGCCGTTTGTCTCGTCCCGCTCGATTTCGCCACAGGTCTGGGTATCTTTGTAGGTGTTGAAGACGTACTCCGCGGCGAAGTGATTCTTGATCACCTTGTCCTCGAGAACGCCCATGCCGGTCTCCTCTCTCGCCATCTGCGCGAGGGGTACCCGGGCGAGGTTTGCAGCCATTGCCGCCTTGGCGAAGATCCGGTCCACCTGCTCCTGCGTATAGGTGGCGTACCGTCCCTGGGCCGCCGCAACCTTTCTAATAACTGCGTTGCAGAGCTCTGCTCCACTGAGAACCTCAGGCTCATTTTGAGCCGGCTGATTCTGCTTTGTCCGAGCGCGATCGGCGCCCTGCTGTCTCGTGTCCGACATATCTATGCTCCTTTCAGTCACCAGGCTCAACTCATGGCGCTGGTAGTAGTCTTTTCATTATCGATATAAATATATCGATATTTATTTAGCATAATGCCGGAGACGGAAGGTTTGGTCAAGTAGTTGTAGAAAGAAATTTGCTTTTTCTTACGAGGGGGTTGCAAGAACCGCCCAGAGATACTATAAGAGCATATCGATATAAAATTATCGGTATAAAAATATTGATTAGACCAGTCAGGATGGAGGTCAGGCGTGGGTGATCCAACCACTGCGACATTAACAGAAGCACGACGGTTCGAGCGGGTGCTCGAAATCCTCGACGAATACCACCGGGACGGCTCAAAGATAATCCCGATTCTTCAGGCGATTCAGGAAGAGTACCGGTACCTGCCGGAGGAGATCCTCACCTACGTGGCGACGGCCCTCGATCTTTCACCGGCAAAGGTGTACGGCGTTGCCACCTTCTACAGCCATTTCTCTCTGGAGCCGAAAGGCGCCTACGTAATCAAGGTGTGCGACGGCACGGCGTGTCACGTTAAGGGTTCCGGCAAGCTCGTGGACAAGCTCCGAAAGAAGCTCGGACTCACGGAGAAGAAGAAGACCACAGACGACATGCGGTTCACCCTGGAAACAGTCTCTTGCCTCGGCGCCTGCGGCCTCGCGCCGGTGATGCTCGTAAACGAGAAGGTCTACGGACAGGTGAGCGCCGATCGGGCGGAGGAGATCCTCGCGGAGTACGCAAACATGGAGGAAGAACATGCCGACAGTTGATCTGGAACGGTTGGGCACGACATACGAAGACGCGAGAAAGCAGGTGGCCCGGCGGGTAATAGTCTGCGCCGGAACCGGGTGTATCGCGAACGGAGCGCTCTCCGTCTACGAGAGGCTCCGGGATCTCGCGGCGGCCCGGGGGCTATCGGTGAGTGTGAGCCTTGACGAGCACGGGAAACACCGGCACGACGAGAGCGGCGCCCCCGAGCGTTCAGACGTCGAGAAGACCGACCAGGCTACTGACCTCCTCCTCTCCAAGAGCGGCTGTCAGGGATTTTGTCAGGTCGGCCCCCTCGTCTCCGTGGAGCCCGACGGGATTCTCTACGTCCGTGTCTCCGTAGATGACGTCGAAGAGATCGTCGCGGAGACCCTCACCAACGGCAATCCGGTGGAGCGGCTCCTCTACAAGGATCCCGGCACCGGCACACCCCGTCGAGGTCAGGAGGAGATCGCCTTTTATACTCGCCAGTCCAGGACCGTTCTCGCCGCCTGCGGTCGGAGCGACCCGGACAGTCTCTCGGAGTACGTCTCCCGAGGTGGCTACCGCGCCGCTCGCCGGGCGATTCTCGAAATGAGCCCCGAAGAAGTTTGCGAGGAGATAGAGCGAGCTGGCCTCCGGGGTCGCGGCGGCGGTGGCTTTCCGACCGGGCGCAAGTGGAAGCTCGCCCTCAAGCAGCAGAGCGAGGAAAAGTACATTATCTGTAACGGAGACGAGGGGGATCCGGGAGCGTTCATGGATCGCAGTATCCTCGAGGGTAATCCCCACTCCGTCTTGGAGGGCATGGTAATCGGTGCCCGAGCAACCGGAGCTCACGCCGGCTACGTCTACGTCCGGGCCGAGTACCCCTTGGCGGTCAAGCGGCTCAAGAAAGCCGTCGCCGACGCGCGAGAGGCGGGACTCCTCGGCAAGAACGTCTTTGACGCCGAGTTCAACTTCGACATCCATATCATGGAAGGCGCCGGCGCCTTTGTCTGCGGCGAGGCGAGCG
>CAYZHV010000199.1:0-7384 GCA_964478055.1 uncultured Spirochaetaceae bacterium
CGGTGGTCCCGGCTACCGGAAATACGACCTCGAAGCGTGGATGGCTGGCCGCGGCGACTCCGGCGGCTGGGGCGAAATCACGAGCACCTCCAACTGCACCGACTACCAGGCTCGCCGTCTGGGGGTCCGGTTCGTCGAGGAGCAGAGAGAAGGAGGCAAGCGCCGGGAGTTTGTGCACATGCTCAACGGGACGGCGATTGCGGTCTCGAGAGCGATAATCGCAATCCTGGAAAACTTTCAGCAGGCGGATGGCTCGGTGCGGATGCCGAAGGCCCTCGTCCCCTACTGCGGATTCGAGGTGATCGAGAAGAAATGACTGCGTCCGGGCAGGGTCGGCCGGAGCACGCCGGTGGCCCGCCGAGGGTAATAGCCGAGATCGGAACGAGTCACGGTGGTGAGCTCTCCAAGGCGCGAGAGCTCATTCAAGCCGCTGCGGAGGCGGGGGCGCAGGTGGCCAAGTTCCAGGCCGTTATCGCCGACGAAATCGTTCATCCTCAGGCGGGTAGTATCGCTCTTCCCGGGGGCTCCGTTCCGATTTATGAGAGGTTTCTCGCTCTCGAACAGCCTCCGGAGTTCTACGCCGCCCTGCAGGAGGAGTGTTTCAACGCAGGGGTGGGCTTTCTCTGTACGCCCTTCGGCCTCGAGAGCGCCGCAATGCTCTCGCAGCTCCAGATCCGTGAGTGGAAGATCGCCTCGCCGGAGCTCAACCATCTACCCCTTATACGCTATGTCGCCGAGACCGGCCTTCCGGTGATCCTCTCCTCCGGGGTCTCCAGCCTGTCGGATATCGAGCTCGCCCTGGAGACGGTGCGAGAAGCGGGGCCCCGGGAGATTACCCTACTTCACTGTGTCACCTCTTACCCCGCACCCGCGGAGGAATACAACCTGCGCCTCTTACCCCTGCTCGCCGCGCTATTCGGTCTGGAGGTGGGCGTTTCAGACCACAGCGAAGACCCGGAGCTCGTTCCGGGTCTGGCGGTCCTCATGGGTGCCCAAGCCCTGGAGAAGCATATCACCCTCTCCCGGGGTGGGGACGGTCTGGACGATCCCATCGCCCTGGAGCCCGAGGCGTTCAGAAAGAGCGTCCAGGTGGCGGAGAGCGTCTGGCAACTGCTGCGTGCTGGAGCGGATGAAGAAACGCTCTTGCGAGAGTTTCGAAGCAGCTACGGAGAGAATCGCGTGGAGGCGGTCCTCGGTACCGGTCGAAAAGAGCTCGCCCCCTCCGAGAGGGACAACTACGGGAGCACCAACCGCTCCATACTACTCCGCCAAGAGATATCTGCGGGCACCACCCTTACCCGGGACCACCTGGCCCTTCTGAGGAGCGAGCATAATCTATCTCCCGGTCTCCACCCCCGCTTTCTGGACACCGTTATCGGCGCCACGGTGCAGGTAGACTTGCCCGCCGGGAGCGGCCTCACCTGGGAGCATCTCCTTATTAGGGATCCAAAAAAAGAGGACGCCCTTTAGAGCGTCCCCCATCATATCTCAGAAATGAATCGCCCACCCCTCGGCGGTGCGGGCGCTCTCCATGACCGCCTCGGAGATCGTCGGGTGCGCGTGTACCATGGTGGCCACGTCCTCCGGCAGGAGCTCTGCCTTTTTCGCCAGGAGGAGCTCATGAATGATCTCGGTAGCGCTGTTGCCCACGGCGTGGGCCCCGAGGATCTCGTGGGTGTCCTTCTTGTAGAGGATCTTTACGAGTCCCTGGGACTGCTCGATCGCCACGGACTTGCCGGCCCCACGATAGGGGAATATGGCGGTCTCGAAATCGAGGCCCTTCTCCTTGGCCTGCTTCTCGGTGTGGCCAAAGCTCCCTACCTGGGGTTCGCAGTAGACCGCCGACGGAATGAGGTCGGGATCGATCCGCGCCTCCGGATGGTGGCCTGCGATATACTCCACCGCTATCTCTCCCTCCTTGCTGGCTACGTGAGCGAGGAGAGGTGAAGGGGTGACGTCGCCGATTGCGTAGACGCCCTTGACCGAGGTCTGGTAGTACTCTCCCACGGTAATAAAGCCGCGTTCGGTCTTGATACCGATGTTCTCCAAACCGAGGTTCTCGGTGTTCGGCGCCCTACCGACGGCGACGAGGAGCTTATCCGCCTCGAGTTTCTGGCTCTTCCCGTCGGAGCCTTCCACGGCGATGGTAAGCCCCTTCTTGCCCCGCTCGAGCCCGGTGGCCTTGGTGCTCGTCATCATGGTGATTCCATACTTCTTGAAGTCCTTTCTCACCACGTCCACCACGTCGGCGTCTTCGAGAGGCAGGATCGAGTCGAGCATCTCCACCACCGTCACCTCCACGCCGAAGGCGTTCATGACGTAGGCGAACTCCATGCCGATCGCTCCGGCGCCGAGAATAACGAGCTTCTTCGGAAGCTCCTGCAGGGAAAGAATGCCCGTGGAGGAGAGCACATCCTTCTCGTCGATCTCGAAGCCCGGGATCTCCCGGGGTCGGGATCCGGTGGCGATGATAATGTTCTCGGCGCTCAGCTTCTTGGAGCCTCCCACCTCCACCTCATGGGCGGAGAGAAACTTCGCCTCCCCCTCGATGTACTCGACCTTGTTCTTCTTTAGAAGGCCCCGCACACCCTTGGAGAGCGCCCCGGCGGCGTCCCGAGACTTCTGGTACACCTTGGAGTAGTCTAGCTTGCTCCGGTCCAGGGTCACGCCCATCGCCTCGAGGTCCCCGGTGTAGTGAAAGATCTCCGCCTGGTGGATCAGAGACTTGGAAGGGATGCAGCCCCAGTTGAGGCAGACGCCCCCGGGAGCTTCCTTCTCGATCACCCCGACCTTGAGGCCGAGTTGCCCGCCTCGAATCCCGGCGACGTAGCCGCCGGGACCGGAGCCGATGATTAACACGTCGTAGTCGTACTGTTCACTCATTGTTGTTGACGCTCCTTAAAAGAGTACCCTCACAGGGTTTTCCATAATGCCCTGCAGGTCCGAGAGGAACCTCGCACCCGCGGCGCCATCGATGACGCGGTGGTCACAGGAGAGGGTCATCTTCATGATTGGTCGGGGCACGATATCGCCACTCTCGGTCACCGTTGGGGTGGCCTGGGTCTTGCCCAGGGCGAGAATCGCCGAGCCCGGAGGGTTGATAATCGCGGTAAACTCTTCGATGCCGAAGGAACCGAGGTTACTAATGGTAAAGGTGGCTCCGGTGTACTCCTCAGGCTTGAGCTCGTTGTTCCGCGCCTTCTCGATGAGCACCTTCAGATCTCCGTCGATCTCCACCACTCCGCGATTGCCGCAGTTGCGCACCACCGGGGTGATGAGGCCGTTGCCGGCATCCACGGCGAGACCGATGTCGATGGAGCCGTGCTGAAGGATGTGGTCTCCCTGCCAGCTGGAGTTTACCACCGGGTGGCGCTTGATCGCCTCCGCGGCGAACTTGATGAAGAAGGCGTTCATGCTCGCCTTCTCAGGCAGCGCGGCGTTCAGGGTCTTTCGGGCGTTCATGACCATTTCCATGTCCGCCGAGACCTTGAGGTAGAAGTGTGGCGCGCTGAACTTGGACTCCGCAAGTCGTTGAGCAATAACTTTTCGCCGGTTTCCGAGAGGGATCTTCTGGTCTTCCGAGGGGAGTGCTGCGGCCCCGGGGGCTCCTGCACCGCCTGCGGCCGCCCCGGCCCGTGGAGCCGCAGGGGCGCCGCGGAAGTTGTCCACGTCCTTCTTGGTCACCCGGCCGTTCGGTCCGCTGCCGGGAACCATGGTGAGGTCGATACCCCGCTGGGCGGCGAGCTTTCGTGCCAAGGGTGAAGACTTAACCCGCTCACCTTCGGCGGTCAGGGAGCCTTCTCCCACGCTGCCAGCCTGGGGAGCACCCTTTTCTACCGCCCCGGGCGCTTCCGGAGCGCCGGTAGGATGGGTCGGCTCAGGGGGCGCCGGCTGTCCGGCAGCCTCGGCCTCAGGTGCACCGGGAGCCTTGTTCTTCTCCTCCGCCGCCGCGGGCGCTTCCCCGCCGCCGGACCCCTCGGATTCCACGCTCTTGAGGAGATCGGAGATATCTTCTCCTTCCTCGCCAAGTATGCCGATTGTGTCACCGACCTTGGCGGACTCATTCTCCCCGAGAACAATTTTGAGCAGCGTGCCCTCCTGGGTGGACTCGTAATCCATGCTCGCCTTATCGGTCTCCACCTCGCAGAGCACGTCTCCGGCGCTGACGGTGTCACCTTCCTTCTTATCCCACTTCAGTATTGTTCCCTCCTCCATGGTGGGAGAGAGGGCGGTCATTACGATTCGTTCTGCCATGTTCTACTCCATGTAGGTGACGCGCTTGACTGCGTTGATGATCTTCTCCACCGAGGGCTGAGCCGCCAGTTCCAGGGTGTGGTTGTACGGCATTGGCACGTCCTCGGAGTGAATAACCTCTACCTGAGCATCCAGGTCGTCGAAGCAGTTCTTCGAGATCTCCCAGGCGAGATAACTTCCGTAGCTCGCCACGGGCCACGCCTCATCAACTACCACTGCCCGATGGGTCTTTCGCACCGACTCGTAGACGGTCTTCTCGTCAAAGGGGCGCAAGCTACGAAGGTCGATGACCTCGGCGCTGACCCCCATTTCCTCGAGCTTCGCCGCGGCCTCTTCCACCATCCGCATCGGCTTGGAGAAGCTGATCAGGGTTACATCACTCCCCTGACGCCGAACGGCGGCCTTGCCGATCTCGACTAAGTACTCTTCCTCCGGGACATCTCCGGTCCAGGAGTAGAACATCTCGGCTTCGAGGAAAACCACGGGATTGTCGTCCCGAACGGCACTCTTGAGCAGTCCCTTTGCGTCATAGGGAGTGGAAGGAGCAACGACCTTTATCCCCGGGACGTGGACGTAGTAGCTGTGAAGCGCCTGAGAGTGCTGAGAGGAGAGATACTCCGCCGGGCCGTTGGGGCCGCGAAAGACCATCGGCACCTTTAGCTGTCCTCCGGACATGTGCCGCATTTTGGCGGCGTTGTTTACAACCTGGTCCAAAGCCAGGAGCGAAAAGTTGAGCGTCATCCACTCAACGATGGGACGGAGCCCCGCGATCGCCGCTCCGACGCCGAGGCCGGAGAAGCCGAGCTCCGTAATCGGGGTATCCCGCACCCGCTTGTCCCCGTATTTGTCCAGCAGTCCCCGGGTAACCTTGTAGGCACCGTTGTACTCACCAACTTCCTCGCCCATGATGAAGACCGTCTCATCCCGGGCCATCTCTTCATCGATCGCCTGATTAATGGCGTCTCGCATTGCAATTTCCGGCATCTGTCTTCTCCTAGGCAAGAATGTCTTCGTACATCGTGTGGAGGGCGGGCTCTTCGCTCTTCTCCGCGAACTCCACCGCCTCTTCTACCTGCGCCTTGACCTCCGAATCGAGCTTCTGGAACCGCTCGTCGTCGATGAAGCCCCCGTCCCGCATCTTGTACCGGAGCTGGACGATCGGATCCTGCTGCTTGTACGCCTCGAGTTCATCCTTGGTTCGGTACTTGGCGGGATCGCTCATGGAGTGTCCCTTGTACCGGTACGTTTTCACGTCAACCAGGGCGGCGGTGCCGTCCTTTCGAGCCTGGTCGGCAATCTTGGTAAGCTCTTCGTACATCTCGATCACATCCATGCCGTTGACTGTATAACCCGGCAGGCCGTAACCGTCGGCCTTGACCGCGAAATCCTCCACCGCCGAGGCGCGCTTGACCGCGGTACCCATACCGAACTGGTTGTTCTCCACCATGTAGATCGCCGGAAGCTTCCAGAGCCCCGCAAGGTTGAGACTCTCGTGAAAGGCGCCCTGATGGATCGCCCCGTCACCAAAGAAGCAAAGGGTGACGCCACCGTCGTTCATGTACATATTCCGAAAGGCGACGCCCGTAGCTATCGGGATCTGGGCGCCGACGATGCCGTTGCCACCGAGAAAGTGGCGCTCCGCGTCAAACATGTGCATGGAGCCGCCCTTGCCTCGGGCGCAACCGGTAACCTTTCCGTAGAGCTCCGCCATAACTACCTTTGGATCCATGCCGACCGCCAGGGCGTGGCCGTGGTCTCGGTAGGAGGTAAGGAGGTAATCCTTTTTCAGGTCCAGGGCCGCTACGGAACCGACCGCAACAGCCTCCTGGCCGTTGTAGAGGTGACAAAAGCCGCCGATCTTGCGGAGGCCGTACTGCTGGGCGGCCTTCTCTTCGAATCGACGGATCAGAAGCATGTCCCTGAGGAGCTTGTGAAGAAACTCCGCCTCGTACTGCTCTACTCCAGAGCCCGTTTTCTGTTCTGTACTCTGGCTCTTACTCTTCGCCATGATGCTCTCCTATTCCAGAGTGGAGCGTACCTTGTCGCCCTTCATCGGCTCGAGGTACGTCATTTCTTCTATTACCGTTTCAACTACGATGAGCTCGGTCTCATCGGGGTTGACCCGCCAGAAGGTGGTCAGGTGTCCTCCGATCGCCTCGAGGACCTCGGACTTGAGGGCGGGGTTGTCGATAACCTGTGCCTTGCCCACAACTTCGAGAACCTCGTCCAGAGACCGGGTCTGAAGAAGCCAGCTCACCGCGGAGTTCTTGTTGATCTGCTCGATCTTGTCAAAGTGGGGAGCGGAGACGGTGTAGAGGAAACCTCGCCGGCCGCGAACCACCGCGGGGGTCATCCACCGCGAACGGGGCCTGCCATCGCTGTCGACGGTACTCATTACTGCTACGTGAGATTTTTCGAGGATCCGTTCCAACACATCTAGCATCGTTTTTCCTTCCATAGCTCTGTGAGCCTCCTTACCTTAAGCTAAGAGTGTCTAAGGCCGACGCGGGCAGACCGAGAGACGCACGGCGCCTCTCGGTTCATGTGGTTGCCCAGCGATCGGTAGTCGTCGTATGATTTGTCCCTCTGTAATGTACTCAATCTGAGGCCATTTGCAACCATAAAGGGAGCCCGCGGCTGTATGGGTATCATAAAACCTTACTGTATTGCTATACATTAGATACCGTTACTGTTATACTTGGCGATATGATAATTGCGTATCTATATATTTAGGGAGCATAAGGAGACGAGGAGGAGTCGTGTTTCAAAAGCAAGTGATCATGCGTCGGGTTGTCTACTCCCTGACGCCGCTGTTTCTCTTTTCCATTTATCTCTACGGGTGGCGCGCTATCGTCACCGTCGGCGTGGCCTACATCTTTGGTATCGGGGCCGAGTACGTCATGGAAAAGAGTCGGAACAAGAAGGTAAGCGAGGCGGTTCTCGTTACCTGCGGTATCTACGGCTTATCCCTGCCACCGGTGACTCCCTGGTGGGTAGTAGCCGTGGGTATCGTCTTTGCCGTGATCATCGGCAAGGGTGTATACGGTGGTTTCGGTAGAAACATCTACAATCCCGCTATAACCGGACGGCTGTTTATCTATATTTCCTTCGCCGCGGTCCTCGCCGGATC
>CAYZHV010000200.1:0-7383 GCA_964478055.1 uncultured Spirochaetaceae bacterium
CCAGTCGATTTCGCTCCATGAGGCGTACCACACCAAGCATCCCATTCTCGAGGAGATGCGTTCCGCGAGGTCCGGCTCATGCTAATACTGGCAAGAAAGGTCAACGAGCGAATCGTCATCGGCGAGGATGTGCAGGTCTCGGTGGTGGACATCAAGGGTGACCAGGTAAAGATCGGCATCGAGGCGCCTACAGCGGTCAAGGTGTACCGCTACGAGGTCTTCGAGGCAATTCAGGAGCAGAACCGCGCCGCCGCGAGCTCCGCCACGGAGCTACCCGATCTCGGTCCCTTCGTGGAAGAGGACGAAAAGTAGGCACGATTCATTTCTTCTTGCCTGGAAATACAGCCTCACTCCCCCGCAAATAGAGTGGCCCCCCCTCATCGCCGAGTCGTTCACCGGCTCGGAGTCTTCGATCCCCCGCAACCAGGAGTCCCCGCACCGCAGATCGCCTTCGAAGGGCAGGAAGGCGAGAGGGGAGGGTCATTTGGTCCCGGAGTTTCTCGCCGTCGGGCCCGGCGAGTATGAGTTCCTCGCCAGGTTCGAGGAGGGATGCGGCCCTCTTCTCGGTCTCCCGAGGGCCCAGATCCAGAGAGGGCGTCAGGTACTCTCCCCGACGATAAAACTGTACGTAGAACCGACCCTTCCTGGCGTCCAGGGCTGAGAGAACAAGACCCTCTTCGCCGGCGAAGGGCTCCGCGAAAGCTTCGAGAGTAGGGACGAGGACAATCGGCGCACCGTTGACGGCGGTAAGCCCTTTGAGAAGGGAGACACCGATCCGGAGACCGGTGAAGGAGCCAGGGCCCTTGGCCGCCAGAAGCCCCACAATTTCCCGGGAGCTCACCTTTCGTATTTCGAGAAGCTCTTCGACCACCGGCATCACCCGCTCGACGTGGTGGAGGCCGGCGTCGACCTCGATCGCGGCGATACGGTCACTCTCGGTATCAATGACGGCCCTCTCCTCATAGCGCGGCAGTAGTCCCACGCCTAGAATTTCACTGCTCGTATCCACCGCGAGGAGGTAGCCGAGGATACTCTCTTTCTTCTGCTTACCCATGTTCGGGCTCCCGGATCTCGATAGTGCGACGGTCCCCGGGCTCGAAGTGGATTTCCACCCAGATGGTACGATCCTCCGGGAGAGCCTCCTCCGCCCGCTCGGCCCATTCTATCATGGTAATCCGGTCTCCTCGGAGATACTCCTCCACCCCGAGGAGCTCGAACTCCTCCGCGTCCTGCAGGCGGTAGAGATCCATGTGTACCAGCTCCGGGTACTCGGCGATTATCGTGTAGGTGGGACTCGTGATCTCCTCGGTGACGCCGAGGGCCGCGGCGGCGGCCTTTACAAAGGCGGTCTTGCCGGCCCCGAGATCTCCGGTTAGAGCGACAATGGTACCCGAAGGGAGGCCTTGCGCAAAATCCGCCGCGAGGTCCGCGGTTTCTTCGGGAGAGTTGGTGATATGGCGCCGTGATCTCAGGGGAGATTGCCCTCGCTGTTCAGTTTTTCGATGTAGTCTCGGAGGGCACGAATCGCCGGAACCAGGGGGAAATCCGCTTCTTCGAGAAAGGAGACATGAACCTCGTGCTTTCCCATCGGCGACTGCTCTAGAGTGAACTCGATTCGCTTGGTGTTCTTCGGCACCTCACCGATCTTGAGTACCGCGGTCCCTTCATAGGCACGACGGTAGCTCACGGCAAGAGGTTTACGTTCGATGTCGTCGATTGTAAGCACTTCCATAATATGGTGAGGATACGAGAGGCTCCGAGGGCGGTCAAGCAGAGGTTGGCCGTTTGACGCCGGTGCTTTCGAGGAACGCCTCTACTTTAGGAACTATCTCGTACTCAACCAGATCCCCCACGAGGACCGAGTCCTCGTCTCCCAGGGCCTGAATGAGCTCCGCAAGCACCTCATTGAGCTCCTCGAAGTCCGCCTCCTTGCCGTCGTTCTCCTCGGCCCAGAGAGGATAGAGGCGGACCAGCCGCTCCACGAGACCGGTAAAGCCCGCGAGGCGGCGCATGGCGTTGGCGCCTTCACCGGTCTGCAGAAGCACGGGGACCTCCTCGATCGATTCCAGGGAGCCTGCGACGGCTCTCGCGATCGAGAGAAACTCCTCAACGGGCTGCACGATCTCCCGGGCCCGGGCTTCCAGGAGAGAAATGAGGGAGTCCACACCCCGCAGGAGCTCCCGACGCTCCTCCCCCTCGGAGGGAAGCGTTCCGTTGATAGCACCGGTGCGGTCAAGGAGCTCGTCGAAGTAGTCTCGCATTTGCGTTCCCTCCTCGTACCGGGAGGAGAGAAACGTCGGAAGCGCCTCGCGCAGGTAGTTGTACTCCATCAAAGCTTCCGCGAAGCGCTCCTGGTCTCCAGCTTCTATGATCCGACGGAGGAGAACGAGAAACTCCATCGCCGTCTCCACACCGTCGAGCTGCTCCTGCACCAGAGAGTTCGCAGAGACTTTCAGGGTCTCTATCCTCTTCAGATCGATCTCCTCCCACTGCTCTCGCTTGTCCAGCTCAATCGATTTGCCGTCCACGCTCAGGCTGGAAATAGAGTAATCAGAGTCCGCGAGCCAGTCTCGCAAGGGCGGAATGATCTCCCCGAGTTTCTCTTCTCCCTGCAGGGTGAAATCTATGGCCTCATCATTTACTAGAATCTTCACGCGTTATCTCCCGGCCTACTGGTTATTTCCGCCACCGTTCTGCTGCAGGCGCTGTAGGGCTTGCTGGTTTTCCTGAAGCTGCTGCATCGCCCCTTCCATACGGGCAAAGTCGGTTCGAAGCTCCTGCTCGTAGTCTTCCAGGCGCTCGTTGTAGCGATCGATCCGGTCCTCGGTGCGGTCGATCTGTCCGTCCAAGGTCTGGGTGCGGCTCGCCACGATGCCACCGGTCCGGACGTAAGGCTGCAGGTACTGCTCCATTTCCACCGCCGCCCCGCTGTCAGCCACCAGGTCGCCGTTGGAGTCGAAACCGAAGAGCTCCCGAACCGCCTGAAAATCGCTCTGCAGGGCGTTGTCCAGGGTCTCCTCGTTGATTTCCAGATAGCCTCGCATGCGGCTCGGATTGATTCCTCTCGAACCCGGGGCGCCGGCGTTGGTGGAGATGCCGATCTGCGCCAGGAGCCGAATCTGCTCATTCGCCTCGGTGGGGTGGGGATTCATCATGATCCGCTGCATCCGACTCTGCATCTGGTTGAGCAGGGAGTCCCCTTGGAGGATGCCGAGGCGTTCGAGAGCTTGCTCCCGCTCCTCGTCGGTAAAGTACTCTATTTCGTTGACGATCTCTTCCTGGTTGCGGGTATAGATATTGATGTCCCGCATCACCTGGTTGTAGAGACCGACGAACTGAATGATCGACTCCTTTGCCGCCTCCCGGTCCGGAGCTACCTCGAGATCTACCGGACCGTCGCTGGGGCCGTGGAGATTCAAGGTGACCCCGGGGATAATATCGTCGATCTCGTTCGAGGAGCGTACGGTGCGCACCCCGTCGACCCGGAGGACCGCGTCCGAGGCGGTCTCGATGGGCTGTTTCGGCACCGCGTCGCCCCGGGCAGTGGGGTCGTAAATGCGCAAGTCCGAGACCGTCAACTCTCGATTGGTGTTTCTGTTTACCAGCCGAACCGCGTCCACCCGACCGGCGATATCCTCAAGGGGTATTCGAACCTGTCCACTGCCGTCCTCGACCGCCGGAAGATCTATGGTTCTCCCCCCGGAGACGATCTGGAGCACCCGGTTGTCTCGAACCGGCTGCTGCGGCTGCTCCTCCTCGGGTTGGGGAAGCTCCACCTGAGATCGCTCGCTCTGAACGGTAATATCTTCCAGCGACACACCGCCGGTCTCCGGTATGGAAGGGCCCGGCGGAGGAGGGGATGCCTCTTCCTCTGGAATCTCCCGGAGATTCGTGGTGAGCTCGAGAACCATTCCTCTCGTCTCGGTTACGGGCTCGGCGATGCCGATCTGCGCCTGACTCTGGGGCGGAACGGTAACTCCCGCTTCGTTGAAGCGAACCTCCCGGCCATCGACCGGCGACTGCTGGAGCACCCGTACGTTCTCCTGAGTGAGGGCGGGCTCGCGCATCCCGGTCCGAGCGCGCTCGATCAATCCCGCCTCCAGAGCGAACTCCTGAGAAGGACCTGAGAAGGAAAGGGTGTTTTCGGCGCCGGTTTTCTGGGATTCCAGGACGAAGACCTGGGTAGTGGCGGTGTTGTTTACAACCCTCGCCTCCACCAGGTCCCCGGCGGTGGCATTGATTCGGTCTGCAAACTCAGACAAAGAGCCGCCGCGAAAGCGCACCGTGATGGAGTCCTCACCGACGGAGAACTCATAGGCGCCCTGAGAGACCTGGTAATCCCGGGGAAGGTTGTCGGAGATAAACCGATCTCGCGTGGCGACCTGGAGCACCTCGATTTCCGAAGAGAGCTCCTGAGCGCTCCTGCCGGCGGTGGCCGTAAGGCTCGCGGGATCTGATGAGTTGGTTGTTCGTTCTGAAAAGGGACTCTCGAAACCGAACAGCGTGCGGGAGGCGTCCCGCAGCCCTCCGACCTGGCGGCTGAAGTCGCGCCAGACGGTGCGTTCGGTTTCCATCGAATCCACGCGGTTCTCCAGTCGCCGCACCGGGGCCCGTTCGGCCTTCATGATCTCTTCGACCATTTGATCGGTGTTGAACCGGCTACTGGAAACGCCGGGTATACTTATATCGGACATGGCGCACCCCTCCCAGAAGCGCTGCCTGGATAGTTAGCGAGTTTCGTCGATGAGTAGTCCGATAGCTTCTCTAATCCGTATGTGAACACGCTGCAGCTCTTCCGGCGGAAGCTCCTTAATTACCTTGTCGGTGTTAGCATCGATCACCTTTACGATCAGCTGTTCGAGCTGTTCGTTGTAATCGAAGCGAAGGCGCCGGTTGAGGGCAGAGGTTATCGTCTGGAGTTCCCTGAGATATTGTTGAAGCTGTTCCGAAGTCGGCGGCTCGGTATTGGATGCCTGAATCTGTTGTCGGACCACGTCACTGTGCTGCCGGCTCCTTGAATAATGGGACGACTCCGGCGGGTTACCCCCGGGGAAGACGCCATTGATTTCAAGTGCCATGTGTTACCTCCATGTAACAGATGGTGGAGGGAGAGCGCGAGCTCCCCCCACCACGAAAAAACCCGAGAGATGACGTCCAGAAACCTCTCGGTAACGAAAATAGGGTTGCTGATTAGCCAAGCAACTGCAGTACCGACTGGGGCTGCGTATTTGCCTGGGCCAGCATTGCCGTGGATGACTGAACGAGTATCTGGTTCTTGACGAAGTCGACCGTCTGTTCAGCCATGTCGGCGTCACGAATGCGGCTTTCCGCGGCGGCCAGGTTCTCAGAGGCAACAGCCACACCTTCCTGGGCCATCTCAAAACGGTTCTGATAGGCACCTAGGTTAGCGCGCTCCTGGGAGACCTGCCGAAGGGCAGCGTCAACCATGCCGATAGCCTGATTCGCAGCGTCGGGGGTGGAGATGGAAATCATCCCCTGCTCACCCTGCGCATTCTGGAGTCCCAGTGCTTGAGCAGTCATCGTACCGATGAAGATTCGCTCGTTCTGATCCATGTTCGCGCCAACCTGGAACTGCATGATCCTGTTGGATGCACTGTCCTGGGCAAACGCGCCGGTCAGCATATTCATTCCGTTGAACTGTGCGTGGGAAGCGACTCGGTTGATCTCGTCTACCATCTGGGAGACCTCAACCTGGATCTGCATACGATCCTCGGCGGTATAGACACCGTTCGCAGATTGAACGGCGAGCTCACGCAGTCGGTGCAGAATATCCTGCGTTTCCTGCATGTAGCCCTCGGAGGTCTGGATAAAGGAGACCGCATTTTGAATATTGCGCTCTGCCTGGTTCAGACCCCGAACCTGACTCCGAAGCTTTTCGGAGACCGCCAGCCCGGAAGCATCGTCCCCGGCGCGATTAATCCGCATTCCCGAGGAGAGCTTCTCCACGTTGCTTTGAACGGAACCTACGTTCTGACTGAGCTGCCTGCTGGCAAACTGGGCGCTCATGTTGTGATTAATGATCATGGTATCCTCCTTGATCAGTTAGACCGGCCTCCTTGGCCGGAATCGATATTCTGTCGACCAGAAGGGCAGGATTAGTTCGCGCTATCCCGCGCCCTCGGTATCGACAGGCATGCCCGGCTCATCCGTGAGCCGGGCACTCCCATCGCGATCAACAGTCAAGAAGGATTGTTGTCAAAGATCAGCTATACCCTCAGTCATGAGGATACTACGCTAGCCGAGCAATTGCAACACTGACTGCGGCTGCTGGTTCGCCTGGGCGAGCATCGCCGTGCTCGACTGAACCAGAATCTGGTTCTTGGTGAAGTCAACAACCTCCTGGGCCATGTTGGTATCCCGGATTCGGGACTCCGCGGCTGCCAGGTTCTCAGCACCGATGTCAATACCGGTAATCGCCATCTCCAGTCGGTTCTGGTACGCACCGAGATCCGCCCGCTGCTTGTTTACGACCCGCAGGGCGGAGTCGATCATTCCGATGGAGCTGTTGGCGGAATTCGGGGTAGAGATGCTCATCACATCGTTGTTTGCGTCTCGAACGCCGAGAGCCGTGGCGGTCATGGTGCCGATGTAGACCCGTTCGCGCTGGTCCATGTTGGCGCCAATGTGGAAGTACATCGATCCGGTGACCACGTTCTCTGCATCCTCTCGGGCAAAGCGGCCGGTAAGCATGTTCATACCGTTGAACTGGGCGTGAGAGGCGACTCGGTCGAGCTCGTCAACGAGCTGAGATACCTCAACCTGGATCTGCATGCGATCCTCGGCGGTGTAAATACCGTTGGCGGACTGAACCGCGAGCTCTCGCAGACGCTGCAGAATGTCCGTGGTCTCCTGCAGGTACCCTTCAGAGGTCTGAATAAAGGAGACACCGTCAGCGGCGTTGCGCGAAGCCTGCTGCAGACCTCGAATCTGGCTCCTGAGCTTCTCAGAAACAGCCAGGCCCGACGCGTCGTCTCCGGCGCGGTTGATCCGCATGCCCGAGGAGAGCTTCTCGACGTTCCCCTGCACAGACTGAACGTTCTGCTTGTTCTGCCGTGAGGCGAACTCGGCGCTCATGTTGTGATTAATAATCATGTCACATCCTCCGTGAAGTGCTTTCTCGGGGCTTCCTTGCCCCGAGTTTTTGTTACGCGGCGCAACGCACCGCGAGAATCGACGAATTTTCGCTAAACCGTTAGCGCCATCCGCCGATATTCAGAATAGGGGAGGAGATCTCCTCGAGGCCCATGGTACCTAAAAGAGACCTTCCCTTATTCATTTCATCGGCGGGGTGGGGGTAAATCTTTAGAAAAATCAGTTGTGTCACTGAAATTGTTGACCCGCCAGGAGATCCCGGAGGGCAAA
>CAYZHV010000201.1:0-7355 GCA_964478055.1 uncultured Spirochaetaceae bacterium
GCTGTTTATCTATCTCGACCAAGCCCGAATCGGCTGGTACTACGAGGTCGGGGAAGGCTCACTGACGGTACGACGCACCTTCAAGAGATATGTAATTTGGGGATCTTCCATTGCCAAGGTGTCGAAGACCGGCTGGCACGGTGTGATGGAGCGGGTTGACCGGTATCGTTCCGGGGCGATTTCTCAGCCGGCGGAGAACATCCAGGTCGCTCTGGGAAGACTCATTGGCTTCAGCTCTGTGCCTATCCCTATCCGGGGCGGCCGGCCCCACGGAAAGGAGACCTTTGTTCTTCTTGGTCTTGCCAGCGGGAGGGAGTACGTCCTGAGCCCGGAGAATCCGGATCAATTTGTTAAAGAGACACAGCGGCTCATGAGCAGCTCCCGCTCTTAGGAGCAATCGGGGACAGTAAGGGCGGGGCGGACCGCTGGGGGCGGGAAGGCTCTACTCCAGGAAGCTGCGCAGCGCGACGGCGTTGTTCTGTTCCTGGTTCTTGGCACCGAATACCAGCGTAACGGTCCCGCGTTCACCCTCGACAAAGCCGATCATCTTCTTCAGAACTGGTAGTACAGGAGCTATCTCCTTCTCATACCGTTCCTGGAACTCCTCCCACTTCCCGGCATTCTTCCCGGCTGATCGCCAAAGATACAGGGCTCGGTCTACTCCTCGAGAGGGACGAAATCGAACCGCTGCTCCACAGTTATGGAGGGCTCCACTGACCAGCTTCCGCCATCCCAGGAAAGGGGAACCAGTAGGGTGACCTGCTGATTCTTGTTGTCTGCTCTGCTTTGGGAGAGGAGGACTGAGGCGACCGCAGATCGACCGTCAACACGCACCTCTTCCAGCTCGTAGGAGGCGCCTGTTTCTGCAAGAGAGCTCTTAAGCAACTCGACAGCCTCGCTATCGAGCTGCAGGTCCGGAGCAATACGTGCGAGGGTTTCCGTTTCCCCCTCCTCGAGAGCGGCAAAGAAAGACTCTACCCGATCCCGGACAGCTTCTCTGGACGCATCGGTATCGCCGGGACCGCAACTGGTGAGGCCGAGCAGTAGTCCGAGAGTGAAGAAAGAACTAAGGGCCGCCGCTGCCTGCGACGGCCCTGAGAGAAACAACCGACTAATTGTAGCTAACCACCGTTCCGCTTATGGTCGCCGTTGCCGGTGCGTAGATACCGAAGGTGATGCCGTTCAAGAGCAGGTCGACGAAGCTCGCCTCGTACTTCACGGTGACGTTAATGGCCGCGTCTCCGGATCGCCGCATTACTTCCCGGCGGATTGCGTCGTATATCTCGTTGTCCATCGATGTGGCAGTAACGTTGAAGAAGTTCGTTCCACCGCTGCCTCCGATGAACTCGTGTACCTTGACCTTCGTCTCAAAGTCTCCGAGGGGCTGCATGCTCGGCATGTCCTCGACAATATTCACTCCGGAGAGCTGGAAGGTCGTACAACCTGCCATGAGCAGTACGGCAACAAGAATGAGCGCTACTGTGAGCCCACGCTTCATAGATTCCTCCTTGAAAAACAATCTTTCTAAAGAGTAATAGGATGAGTGTGAATTAACAATGAGCACGCAGGGGATGTAGAAGCACCGGAAAGGAGGAACCGCAAGCGACCTGGAGCGCCTCCCCCGGTGCAGTTTTCGGCCTGTGAGAACTGGTGTTCGGGATGTGGCGTGATAGGGCGCCCCTTGAAGTTTATACGGTCAGGCTACCGCTCCTCCCACCGCTCAAAGGCGTCGATGATGTCCAGGTACACCCCGTCAAAGCCTGCGGCGAGAATGCGGTCGAGGTACGCCGATGCTGAGCCGAAGAGAAGAGCCTTCCATTCGGCGTCCCAGTATCGCACCAGATAGTTTCCCGGCCAGTCCGGATTCTCCTCTAAGAGAAAGGGCGGCGGGCTCCCGTACCACGACTCCTGCCAGTAGTAGCGATACTCCTCTGCCTCACCAACGCTGAGATAGGAGAGAACCAGCCGGCTTCCCCCGCCGGGCTTGCCCCGGAGCCGCTCCACCTCCGTGGCGGAGAGCATCGTTTCCTCGTAGAAGGCGTCAATTATCAGAAGGTCGTACTCGCTGCCCTCGAGAGCGGTAAGGTACGCTTCTCTGCTCTCGAAGCGTTCCGGATTGAGAAGATAGAGGAAGTTCCCCGCGTCTCTTAGGGCCGTGATGTCCCGGGTGTTTGCTCCGACAGGCTCTGCCGGATAGGCAGGCACGGTGTCGAGCTCCCGACTCGGGGCAGCAAAGCTCAGGTATCCCCGGGCGTTATTCTGCTGGTAGGAGTCGTCCATACGGGATTGGGTGGAGCAGTAGTCGGTCACCAGGACCGTCACACCGGCGTCCACCGCCCGGTCCAGGAATCCGGCCATCCACGCGATCTCGTCCTCCGGGGTCGCGACGTCATCGTGATCATAGCCGTAGAAGAGGTCCTCTCGGCCCTGGCCGTCAATCGCTTGTATGTACTCCGTTGCCAGGGGCCCCTCGGGCTCGCCGTCCAGGGTAAGGAGCTCCTGGCCGTTCTGGGGAATGACGATAAAACCGGGCGCGCTCCCCCGAGCATACTCAGCGATCTCTCCGACAAGACCGCGCATCTCCGCGCGGTAGTCAACATCCTCTTCAGGCCGCGGAGTTCCGTTGGACTGGCAGCTATTCAGTAGAAGGGACGCCGCCCCAAGAAGGAGTACAGGGGCAAGAAAAAGGCCCGACCACCAGTGGCGGCCGAGCCCGTTGTTCTTCATTATCCTCGCTCCGGGAGGGGCTTGACCGGTAACCCGGTCTCTCCGGTGTAGAGCGCCTTCGGTCGGAAAATCCTGTTGTCCTGCCGTTGTTCGAGAACGTGAGCAAGCCAGCCTGCGGCCCGGGCGGCGGCGAAAATCGGCGTGAAGAGCACCTTGGGGATGCCGAGGAGCGTGTAGACGCTGCCTGAGAAGAAGTCCACGTTCGGATAGATCGGTTTTCCCTTCTCCTCCATGATTTCCCGGAAGACCGTCTCCACCTCTTTGAGGATCCCGTAGTAGCTGTCGTCGGCGTTCTGGTTCGAAAGCTCCTTGAGGTACTCCTCCATAACAATGGAGCGAGGATCCTTGGCCCGGTAGACCCGGTGGCCCATGCCCATGATCTTCTGCTTGTTCTTGAGAGCGTTCTCGACGTAGGGACGGGCATTCTCAACGGTGCCGATCTCCTCGACCATGTTCATGACCCGTTCGTTCGCTCCACCATGGAGACTGCCGAAGAGGGCGCCCATGGCGGCAGAAATGCTGCAGTAGCAGGTCGAAAGGGTTGAGGCGACGACCCGGGCGGTAAAGGTGGAGGCGTTGAAGCTGTGCTCCGCGTGGAGGATAAATGCCTTGTCCATGACCTCGCCTTCGAACTCGCTCGGCTCCTCTCCCCGAAGCATGTAGAGAAAGTTGGCGCCGTGGCCGAGATCCTTCCGGGGAGGCACGAACTCCTTACCCTGGTTGAACCGGTGGTAGGCGGCGATAACCGAGGGAATCTGAGCGACCTGATGCAGGGTGTCCCGGCAGTTACAGTAGGCGTCGTGCTCGATCTTGTGCTCCACATAGCTCGAGAGGTATGAGATTACCGACTGCAGTAGCTCCATGGGATGGGAGTCCCTGGGAAAGTTCCGGATTACTTCGAGAATCGGTTCCTTGAGCTCCCGGCCCTTGCGCATACGCTCGCTGAATCTCGCGAGTTGCTCCTTTGTGGGGAGGTCGCCGTAGAGGAGAAGATAGGTCACCTCTTCGAAGGTTGATTGCTTTACCAGATCGGAGATGGGATAGCCGAGATAGTAGAGCTCTCCCTTTTCTCCGTCTATCTTGCAAATTTTACTCTCCCCGGCGATGACGCCCTCGAGCCCTTTTGCGTATTGAACTTCACTCATAGCAACACTCCTACTTGGTGTGAATCGCGCGGCCGGCAACGGCGAGCGCTGCTTCCTTCACTGCCTCAGGAAGCGTCGGATGGGCGTGGCAGGTTCGAGCCATGTCCTCGGCGCTTCCGCCGAACTCCATCACCGCCGCACCTTCGGCGATGAGATCCGATGCCCAGGGGCCCACGACGTGCATACCCAGGACGCGGTCCGTCTCGGCCTCCGCCAGAATCTTGACGAAGCCTCCGGAGGCGTCCATTGCCAGGGCGCGACCGTTCGCGGCGAAGGGAAAGCTCCCGGCAGCGTACTCGACTCCCGCCTCCTTGAGCTGCTCCTCCGTGCGCCCGACACTCGCTCCCTCGGGCCATGTGTACACCACGTTGGGGATCACCTCGTAGTTTACGTGTCCCGGCTTTCCCGCGAGAATCTCGGCAACCGCGACCCCTTCGTCCTCCGCCTTGTGGGCGAGCATCGGCCCGTGGACGATGTCTCCAATCGCGAAAACGCCTTCCACACTCGTCTCGAAACGGTCGTTGACCTTAATATGCTTGCCGTCTTCCTCGAAAGCAAGAGAGAGTGTCTCGAGATTGCACCCCTCGAGATAGGGCCGTCGCCCAACGGCGACCAGTACCCGATCTCCGGAGAAGCTCACCTCCTCTCCCTTCTTGTTTTCCGCGGAGAGGCGGAGGCTCTTCTTGTTCTTCTTTACCCCGGTCACCTTGGTTTCGAGTTGAAAGTCGATTCCCTGCTTAGAGAGCTCCCGGCGAACGCTCTTGGCCACCTGACCATCCCATCCCGGCAGGATCTCCGGCATGATTTCCACCACCGTCACCTTTGAGCCCAGGCGGGACCAGACACTCGCCATTTCCAGACCGATCGCCCCGGCCCCGACAACAAGAAGCTCCTTGGGTACGCTTTCGAGCGAGAGCGCCTCGGTGGAGCTAATCACCTGTTCGCCGTCGAACTGAAGGAAGGGTAGCTCCGCCGGAGCGCTGCCGTTGGCTAGGATGAGATTTTTCGTCTCCAGGGTCTCTTTCGCTTTTCCCCCTTCGTCCCGGACCTCCACCTTGCCGGCGTCCACGATCCAGCCAGTACCCTGATAGACATCCACTCCGTTCGACTTCATCAACATCTTGACTCCGCCGGTGAGCTTGGAGACTACCTTCTCCTTTCGGGCCATCATCTTGGCAAGGTCGATCTTGACCGAAGTTACCTCGATCCCGTGGTCCTCGGCCTCGTTCTTTGTCCGAGCGTAGAACTCGCTCGAATCCAGCAACGCCTTGGAGGGAATACAGCCGATGTTGAGGCAAGTCCCGCCGAGGGTTTGCCGTTTCTCGATAAGGGCTGTCTTGAGGCCCAATTGTCCGGCTCGGATCGCGGCAACGTAACCGCCGGGGCCGGCGCCAATAATCACTACGTCATAACTGCTCAATTGCACACAGCTCCTTTCTAGAGCCCCAGGAGCAGACGCCTGGGGTCTTCGATCAGTTGCTTGATTTTTATGAGAAAGCCGATCGCCTCCCGTCCATCGACAATACGGTGGTCGTAAGTGAGGGCGAGGTACATCATCGGTCGAATGACGATCTCGTCGTTGATCACCACCGGTCGCTTCTGGATGGAGTGCATTCCCAATACTCCGGACTGCGGAGGAGAGGGAATCGGCGTTGAGAGCATGGAGCCAAAGACCCCGCCGTTTGAAATCGTAAAGGTTCCGCCGGTCATCTCATCCGGCATGATCCGGTTCGCCTTGGCCCGATTAATGAAGTCGAGGATTTCGCTCTCGATCTCCGCAAAGCTCTTCTGATCCACGTCCCGAACGACCGGCACGATGAGCCCCTTCTCACTCGAGAGGGCAACGCCTAGGTTATAGAACTCGTTGTACACGACGTCGGTACCGTCGATGTAGGCGTTGATTTCAGGATAGCTCTCCAGAGCCTTCTGTGCCGCTTTGAGAAAGAAGCTCATAAACCCGAGCTTGACCCCGTGGGTCTCCTCGAAGCTCTCCTTGTACTCCTTGCGCAGGGCGATAACTTCGCTCATGTCCACTTCGTTGAAGGTGGTCAGATGCGCCGCGGTCTGTTTGCTCCTCACGAGGTTTTCTGCGATCCGCTGCCGGAGCTTGCTCATCGGCTGCCGCCGCTGACGCTCGCCGGACGCCGAAGTGCCGGCTCCGGGGGGCGTTCCACCGGCGCTCTTTCTCTCGGCGCCGCTTGCTGCCCGGGCCGCTTCTTTCGACCCTCCCGAGCCCGGTCGTGCCTCCACACCCTTGCCTCCGGCTTCACCAGACTCGAGAGCGCGCTGCACGTCGGCCTTGGTGATGAGGCCGTTCTTACCGGTTCCCTCGATACGCTCAGGGTCGAGGCTATGCTCGGTGATCATCCGCCGCACCGCCGGAGAGAGAACGCCGTTGTTCAGCTTGCCCGAGGTTGTGCTGCTGCCTGAGGGGGACGCGGCGGCGGCGCTCTGATCGCTGCCGCCGGCCTTGCCGGAATCACTCTCGGGGCCGGTCGAAGCCTCGGCGCCGGAGTCGCTTGCGCCGCCGGAATCTTCGGCACCCCCGGCTTCGGCCTCGGTGTCGATCTCCGCGACTACCTGCCCAATCTGGACCTCTTCGTCCTCCTGCACCTTGATGGAGAGCTTGCCGGAGTAGGGGGCGGGGACCGGAAGGGTCGCCTTGTCCGTCTCCAGCTCGAAGATTTCATCCCCTTCCTTGACCATCTCGCCGTCTTTCTTGAGCCAGGCGGCGAGAATACCCGAGGAGACCGACTCTCCAACCTGTGGAACTTCTACTTGTTTCATGCGTGGGCTACCTTTCTTGCGTGCGCAAATGCTTCGTTCAGGAACTCTCGCAGTTCCTCCTGATGCTCATTGAAGGACCCCGTGGCGGGGGAGGCGCTTGGCCGGCGTCCGACATACTCGATGTTTTCCACACCGACGATTCGAGCGAGACGGTTCTGGATAAAACGCCAGGGGCCGCGGTTTCTCGACTCCTCCTGGACCCACATGAGCCGCTCCGCCTTGGGATATCGTGCCGCCACCTCTTTGAGTTGTTCCTCCGGGAAAGGATAGAGCTGCTCCACCCGGACAATGGCCGTGGACTCATCTCCGAGCTCTTCCCGCTTCGCCTTCAGGTCGTAGTACACCTTTCCACTGCAGAACATGAGGTTCGTCGCCTCACTGTTTCGGGCGGGATCATCCAAGACCAACTGGAAGTGACCGCCGGTGAGCTCGCTCAAGTTGGACACAGCCTCTTTGTGGCGCAGCAGGCTCTTGGGGCTCATGACGATGAGGGGCTTGCGAAAGTTCTGCATCACCTGCCGGCGGAACATGTGGAACGCCTGAGCCGGGTTAGTTGGATTGACCACCTGCATGTTGTTCTCCGCGCAGAGCTGCAGGAAGCGCTCCAGGTGAGCGCTCGAGTGCTCAGGGCCCTGTCCCTCATAGCCGTGGGGAAGGAGCATGACGAGCCCGGAGGAGCGAAACCACTTTCGCTCG
>CAYZHV010000202.1:0-7352 GCA_964478055.1 uncultured Spirochaetaceae bacterium
GAACTCGTTCTCGGTGGCTGAGCATGGATTCTCCTGGTTTCTTCAGTCTTGCCGGCACGTGGCATGGTGCCGTAAGGGCGCGTCGGCCCACGGGTCCCGGGCCCAAACGCCGCGTTATCGGTAACGCAATTCTGCGCGGTGGATACCAGAACTGTCAAGAAAAACCTCGATCAACCTCCCGCGGGAGTGGGGGAAACTCGAGGCGATCCTCGAGGAAGAAGAAGACCATGCCTATGAGGTCTTCCAACGCCTCGGCAAGTGGCTGAGAAACTATCTTGAAACCGGCGGACGAGGTGACCCGGCGGCAGCAGATAGAGTAAAATCTACCAGTGAGGTAAAGGCTATGTTTGGAACCAAACTCAAGCAATACGGTGAGCGAATCGCAAAACGAGCTCGAGAGGAAGGCCGAGAGGAAGGCCGCGGAGTTGAGCGGGAGGAGATCGCACTCCGCATGCTCGACCAAGGCCGTCCCGTGGAAGAAATCGCCGAGATCACGGGGCTTTCGAAGGCGCAAGTGGAGCGGCTGAAGGCGTAACCGCGCACGCCGAGTACGAAGGTCCTAGGAGCAACGCCTGACAACACCGCTCTCCCCTTTCTTCATCAAGAATGGGGAAACGAGAAGCGCTACACGTCAGTTCCCACCTATGGTAGCCTGGAGTCACCATGAGCCAATTCGCACCGTCAAATGTCCCGACCGACGTAGCAGTCATCTCCGAGATCCCGTTCCAGATAAACCGAAAGCACTTCAAGAAGTCAGTACGACTGGAGAGCTATCCTGAGCTGACCGAGGAGCTCGAGGATTTTCTCGATAACGCCGATGCGGTGGCCGCTCCAAAAGGGATGTACCGGGAAGACTTTGTAGATGAAATCACTGCCGAGAGGGTTACGATTTCCGGCGCCGAGTTTACCAGTGAGATCCTGGCCGACAAGCTGGGAAGTGTGCCAAGGGTCTTTCCCTACATTGCCACCTGCGGCGCCGAGCTCGACGAGATGGATCTCTCGCCCTACGACATGATGCTCTCAGGGCTCTGGCACTCCACCTACAAGATGCAGGCTCTCGGGGCCGCGGCGAACCATCTCAAGAAAGTTCTCAAGGAGAGCTTCGAGATAAAAATTCTCTCTTCCATAAATCCAGGCTCCGGCAACGTCGACGTCTGGCCGGTTGACCAACAGGTGCCGCTTTTCTCGCTATTCGGCGACACGGAAGAGGCTCTGGGCGTCCGCCTCACGGAGAGCTGCCTCATGGTCCCGGACAAGACGATTTCCGGAATCTACTTCCCCTCGAAGATCGAGTATTGCAACTGCGAATCCTGCACCCGGGAAAACTGCCCCGCCCGTCGGGCGCCATACGGCGGTCCCTCAGACCCGGTGGTGCACTAAATCGCTGTTCTCGGAGACCCAGTTCCCCAGAGCCTCACCGAGTTTGAAGTGCCCCTTCTCGTCCAGATGAACCCCGTCTACGCCGACCGAACTGACCACCGAAGCGGCGTCGAAAAACGATACGCCGAACTCTTCAGCTACGAGGCGATACGCCGACGCCAAGTCTTGCGATTTCGCGATCGCCTCCTCCTCCGGGGCGAAATGGGGAAGCATCTGCTCGTCGAAGGGGGACAACGGCACCGGAGCGACAACGAGTAGCTCAGGAGCCCGACCCTCCGGACCGGCCTCGCTACCAAGAACGGCCATTACGAGACGACGCAGACCAAGGGCACTTTGCTCTCCGCTGGCACCAAAGTAGCTCTTGACGTCGTTGGTGCCGAGCATCAGTATGACCAAATCAATCGGCGCATGGCTCTCGAGTACCATCGGGAGAAAGGCAATCCCCGACCGGTGCGGGGCAAGAGGATCGTCAAAGACGGTTGTCCTTCCGTTGAGCCCCTCGGGTATGACGAGATACTGAGAACCAAGACGCTTCTGTAGCACCGTTGGCCATCGAACCTCGTAAGGCAACCGTGTCATGTCGAGGGGATTGTGGCCCCAGGTGTTGGAATCGCCGTAGCAGAGAAGCGTTCGCACCATTTACGCCGGGGCACCCGCAGGGACACTAAAGAGATCCGGATAGAGTTCTTTGGACTCTTCGTCAATCGTTCCGGTGGCGCAGGACATGATGAGCTCCTCGCTGAGGCGCTCTCTATCGAGGATGCCGGTGACCCGCCCCTCATGCATCACGACCACCCGATCGGACATGGCGATAATCTCGGGAAGCTCAGAGGAGATGAGCACAATGCTTATCCCCGCAGCGGCGAGCTCACGGATGATGTGGTATATCTCCGCTTTTGCACCAACGTCGACGCCGTGAGTTGGCTCGTCGAGTATCAACACCCGGGGCTCCGTGGCAAGCCACCTGGCGAGAACGGTCTTCTGCTGGTTTCCGCCACTCAGACTACTCACCGGATTCTCCATGGAGCCGAGCTTGATGTTGAGCTGGTCGACGAACCGCTGAACCAGACCAAAGACCCGGTCGTAGTCTATAAGGCCTGTGGGCTTTCTCATTCTTGGTAGATTGGCAATTCCGACGTTAAAATGGATCGGCATGCCCATGAAGAGTGAGAGTTTCTTTCGATCCTCCGGCACCATCGCTATACCGTGTTGAATTGCCTCTTTGGGAGAGTCGAATCGAACGCTCTTTCCTTCGTATTCCATCTCCCCGGAGGTGTACTCGTCGGCGCCAAATACGGCCCGAAGCACCTCGCTGCGTCCTGCACCAACAAGGCCAGAGAATCCGAGAATCTCTCCCTCTCGAAGGTCGAATCCGACATCGTAGAAACGCTTTCCGCTGAGATGACGCACTTTGAGTCGCTCCTTACCGATGGCGTGTTGCCTGCCCCGCTCCCGCTTGAGCTCCCGACCGACCATCATCTGGATCACCCCGTCGACATCCGCTTCATCTTTATTCACGGTGCCGACGTAGTTGCCGTCTCGGAGCACCGTGACACGGTCGGAAATCCGCAGCACCTCCTCGATCTTGTGGCTCACGTAAATGACCGAGATACCCTGGCTTTGAAGATTCTCTATTACTTCAAAAAGACGCTCGGTCTCGGACTCCGTGAGTGAAGAGTTCGGCTCATCCATGATTATCAAGCGAGCCTCGATGGAGAGAGCCTTAGCAATTTCAATGAGCTGACGGTGCGAAATCGACAGGGTGTCGAGTATGGCGTGCGGATTAACTTCCAGTCCAACCCGTTTGAGCGCCTTCCGAGTCTCCTCTTCTAACTCTTTCCACGGTATGAGCCCCCGACGAGACTTGATACGACCGGTAAAGACGTTCTCGATAACGTTGAGAGATGGCAGCATGGAAAGCTCTTGGTGTATGATCGAAATACCCGCGTTCATAGACTCGAGAGGATTGTTGAACTCAACCTCCTCCCGGTCAAACACGATGCTGCCCTCGTCTCGCTCGACGATACCGCCGAGGATTTTCATGAGGGTACTCTTACCTGCACCGTTTTCGCCCACAACCGCGTGTACTTCGCCCTTTCGCACGTCCAGGGATACACCCTTTAACGCTCGAAGGCCACCGTAGCTCTTTGATACTCCGTCAACTCGCAGCAATACGTCTTCTTCTGGCATCATCAAATCCTGTGGCTCGCCGCTCTTAGTGGGGCCGCACGAAGACGTGCGGCCCCATTCCCAAGCAGTTCGATTAGTTTAGTAGTTGATCTCGTCGATGTTCTCTTGGGTAACAAACTGGGAGAACGTAAGGAGCTTTCCGGCAGGGGGCACAACGCCACCAACCAGGTAGTTGTAGAGCCGGATGGCAGGATCGTGACCCTGGGCGTAGGGGTTCTGTCCGATCGTACCGGTGATGGTTCCGGATTTGACCATTTCCATCGTCTCCGGGATGTAGTCGTAGGTAACGATTACAATTTCACCAGCTTTACCGGCATCCTCAACTGCGCGGCCGCCACCAACCTGTCCACCAGCTGCAACAAACAATCCGTCGAGGTCGGGGTTAGCATTAAGGAAGTCAATGGTCTGGTTATAGGCGGTGTCGTTCTGGTCGAGCGTCTCGACCTGGCCGACGATTTCTATGTTCGGAGCGTTCTCTTCGAGAGCATCGAGAAAGCCGAGACGGCGCTGCTCGTGACCCTCAACGGAGAAGAATCCGGTCATTACCGCGACTTTGCCCTCTCCGCCGAGCTGCTCGGCCATAACTTCGCCCGCTCGGACGCCCTGCTTGTAGAGATCCGCACCTACAAAGAAGAGCCGCTTGTTCTCGGTGGTGGTCTCAACGTTGAAGGTTGCCACCGGAACGCCGCGATCCACAGCCTTGTTGATGAACGGTACAATGCCGCTGTCTCCGGCGATTGTCGCTATTGCGTCGTATTCCTGAACGAGGGCGTTCTCGATTCCTTGACCGAAGACGTCGGCTGTGTGCTTGTCCCCGGGAGGTACGATCCAGTCAACCTGGGTGTTGTACTCAGCAAGCGTCTCAGCCGCATCCAGAGCGCCCTGCTTGACTGGTACCCAGAAAGGATTGTTCTCGAGCCCGAGAATCGCAATCTTGAGCGGACGGTCGGGCATTTGATCAATCGGCTCCACCACACCCTGGTCTTCAGGGATTACCTCGCTGTCAAACTCGGGCCCGGGCGGGAGCTCTCTCGCCTCCTCCTCGGATTGTCCAGATGCAAAGAGCACCTGTGCCGAGAATAGCAGGACCATTGAAAGCATGATTGCCATTACTTTCGTAGATCGCATCATATCTACCTCCTAATAGTTTTGGGATCGCCGACGGCGATCTTCTTACCTAATTTCCAACCGGAACAAGCACTACGCTTTTCCCGGGTGTTTGCGCATGTTGTCGACCGCCACTGCAGCTACAATGACGATACCGATAGTGATCGTCTGAGCCGCCGAAGGAAGCCGCAAGAGAACAAAGGCGTTGCGGACAATCGCCATGATCGCGGCGCCGATTATAGAACCGGTAATCGAGCCCTCTCCACCAAAGAGACTGGTCCCTCCTATGACGACGGCTGCAACCACCGAGAGTTCCGCGCCCACACCGGCGTTTGTAGCTGCTGTAGAGAGAAGCCCTGCCTGTACGATTCCGGCAAAAGCACATAGAGCGCCGTTGATGGTGTAGACGAACATCAGGACACGGCGTGTGTTGACGCCGGACAGGCGCGCAGCCTCTGCGTTGCTTCCGACGGCGTAAATCTGTCGTCCAAGCACGGTGTTCTTCAAGAAGAACGAGAAGAGCACTACCAGAAGGAACATCTCTATGACGGGCACCGGCACGGGACCGATGTACCCGGAGCCGATAAAGCCGATAATCTCGTTGTCGATGGGAATATTGCTCGCAACGGCGCCGCGAAGGCCTGTCGCCAGGAGTACCGTGAGCCCCCGGGCGATGCTGAGCATACCGATACCGGCAATGAGGGGCGTCACTTTGAGGCGCGTAATGACGAAGCCGTTAAACGCCCCGAGGGTGGTCCCGATCGCCATACCCATAAGCAGGGCCGGCACGAGCGGCATTCCGCCGTACATCAGCCGTGCCATGAGCATCCCTGAAACTGCAAGTAGGGATCCTACGGAAAGATCGATTCCCGCGGTGAGGATGATCATGGTGATCCCAATTGCCATGATGCCGATCGTCGACATTCCCCTGAGTATGTTGAAGATATTCTCAGGCTTGAGGAAATACGGGCTGGCAAAAGACATAATGACAATGAGAACCACAAGTGCCGCGAGGACACCCATCTCCCTGATCTGGAAAAGCCGAACGAAGAAGCTATCCTTCGTTTGCGTCTGCGCGTATGATCCGTCGGCCATTGATACTCCCTTCTAACGGCAATAGTAGATTTCGGTTGCCTTCATCGAATAAGCACGCTCCGTGCCAAGCCTCGCCGGTTGCCTTATCTCCCGCAGGGGTCGTATCTTAGCGGTCGCTCCGAGATAATGGCGGCTGCTTCTCTGAGGCTCCGGCGGCACATTATGCCCCACGGCGTGCAATCTGTGGGGAACAGATTTCCCAATTGCATTACCCATCTTGAATCTTGACACCGCGCAGAACCGGACCTACGATGCTTTCGTGCGGTCCGACGTGTTCCTCATAGATGATGAGGTCGAAATATGTAAGTCTTTGACGGAGTTGCTCTGCGCTCGTGGATACCGGTGTGAGTTCGAGTCCGAACCGAGAAAAGCGATGGATGCGATCAGGGAACGGACGCCCAAGGTCGTCCTCCTCGACATCCGTATGCCGGACATCGGAGGCATAGATCTGCTTCGGAGTCTCAAGGAAGAGTTTCCAAGGCTACCGGTGATCATGATAACTGGGCACGCAACGGTCGATAATGCGATAAAGGCTATGCGTTTTGGTGCGGCAAACTTCTTCACCAAACCGGTCTCGATCCCAGAGCTTGTCGGAGAGATCGAACGGCTAAAGCACTCCTCCCAAAACCGTCAGACGGATGGAAACACCGCCGGGGAATACGTTACCCAAGACGAGGAGATGCTCCGGATTCTGGCGATGGCCGATCAGGCGGCCAATACCGACGCCACGGTGCTCATAACCGGCGAGAGCGGCACTGGAAAAGAACTCGTCGCGAATCGGCTTCACCTCGAGAGTCCTCGTCGAGATGGCCCGTTCGTCAAAATAAACTGCGCGGCCATTCCGGAGGACTTGCTCGAGAGCGAGCTCTTCGGCCACGAGCCGGGGGCATTTACTGATGCTCGAGGCCAGAAGATCGGGCTCTTTGAGGCTGCCCAAGGGGGTACCCTCTTTCTCGACGAAATCGGCGAGATGAGCCCGAGCATTCAGGCAAAGATGCTTCGGGTGCTGCAGGATCAGCAGTTCACCCGAGTGGGCGGTACGCAAACGATCACTGCCAACGTTCGCGTGATTACCGCCACCAATCGCACCCTAGAGGAGCTCCTCGAAGGGACAGGCTTTCGACGGGACTTATACTACCGGATCTCGGTGATTCACCTCCATCTGAAGCCGCTTCGAGAGCGTTCCAAGGATATTCTTCTTCTGGCCGAACACTTTCTTCTCCACTTCAGTGTGCAGTATCAGAAAACCCCACTCATGTTTAGCCAGGAGATAAAGGAAATGCTCAAGCGCCACAGCTGGCCGGGGAACGTACGAGAGCTCAAGAACCTCGTTGAGCGTCTGGTTATCTTTGCCGAGGGGAGCAGTGTAGACTGGTCTCAACTCCCGGAGCAGTACCAGCTCTTCGGCCCGGTGGCTGAAGCTCCGGGACCAGCGAAACGTGAGGGTGCGGAGCAAGAACTGATGGAACTCTCCCGGCAGCAGTCTCGGGAGCTTGTCCTTCAAGCGCTCAATAAGGCGGGAGGGGTTCGGCAAGAAGCCGCGAAGCTCCTCAACGTTAACCGGAAAACCTTGTACAACT
>CAYZHV010000203.1:0-7306 GCA_964478055.1 uncultured Spirochaetaceae bacterium
GAGATGAGAGGTTGCCCACATCAACCGGCCGTCCGAGTTTATAGGTGAGTGTATGAGCAAAATCGGCATGTTCAATAGAGGAAATAGTTGTACCGGGAACCGCCATAAGGGCGATATCTATGTCACTGTCGTCACGAAGGCGGCCGCCGGCTATGCTTCCCAGCAGGTACAACGCAAGGATACGCCTGTCCCGTCGGGCTTCTGATGTAACGATTTTCCGAATGCGCTCAATCCCCGGCGATGTTGATATCATCAACTGTCAGGCTACTTCCGCCATACGGTGTTGTCAATGTGTGGGCAGTGAGTTGCAATATCAAGGGACACGAAAACGCAGTACTACACGGCTTCCAGTCTGGACGGTTTCATCACGCCGGGTTGCTGGATGATATTATCGTCCAGGTCGGGTCGGTCACTCTGGGCGTCGGTAAACTTTCTTTCCCCGACGGGTTCCGAGTCCCGTCCTGCGGCTTGGAGGTGCGCCGGATGGGTGAGGGTCCGGTGGAGCTCCGGTACAATGACAGGTCGGTTGCCGGCGAATCCGGACCGGAGGGGGGTGCACGATGACTGTACTTGTTGCAGGAGCCAGCGGAGCCACAGCCAGACTGCTGGCGGCACAGCTGCTTCACCGTGGAATGTCGGTACGGGTCATTGTCCGACCGCACGCAATCCTGCCGGAACGTGTCGCGGCTGCGTCGAATCTGACGGTCATACGCGCAGCGATTCTGGACCTGGGCGATGAGGAGCTGGCCGGGTATGGGCAGAATCCTGCGGTTTCACCCCGGACCGTGCGGATGCTCAGGCGGATTCTCTTGAATCTCGCCAGCATCCTTCGGTTTGGGCAAAATCCTTCGGATTTTACCCCGGACGCGATTCGAACGCGTGACCTACGGCTTAGGAGGCCGTGGATCGTTGTCCATAGAATTATGCCCTGTTCATAGATTGTTACAATATAGTTAGTTACGGAACCGACGTTCTTCACTGTTTGCCAAAATGTCCATTGATTTCACTCAGTGTGATAGCAATTTGATAGCAATTGGGGTTGGTGGGAACTGTCGGTGTTTAGCTCGGCCCGCGATTTGTCGTCCGGAGAGCCCGTGCCCGTTACGCGACGATCACTTCAATCCCGTGTGCCTCAAGCATTGCCAATTCTTCTTCCGTGATGCCCGAATCCGTGATTACCTTGTCGATGCTATCGAGTGAACACACGTGGGCCATACCCCTCTTTCTGAGTTTGCTGGCGTCTGCCAGTACGATTACTTCGTCTGCCATGCGGGCGATTGACTGGCGAAGCTCAATGAGCGAAAGATTGAAGCCCGTAACTCCTTCTTGTTCTGAAATCCCGGCTGTGCCCAAGAAGTATCTGCTAATGAAAAACCGCTGAAGGTTTTCGAAAGCCATTCGACCGCTCACCGACTTGTCATGAGCGTTGACGGAGCCGCCGAGCATCACTACATCTGCGAGTTGGTTCTCGCAAAGGACGTTTGCAACGGCAAGCGAATTCGTAATACATGTGAAGCGCTTTCGCTGTTCGATGGCTTGAGCCATCGCGAGTACCGTGCTCCCGCTGTCTATGAATACTGTTTCGGATTCCTGAACCAGCTTGGCAGCCTCTCTACCAATGCGAGTCTTCTCTGGAGTCTGTTCTTCTGGCCCTGCATAGCTTAGCCAAAGGCTGTTTGCATCAGAACGCAACGAGGCCACCCCGCCATGACTGACCCGGATTCGATTTTGCGCCTCCAATTCTCGCAGGTCCCGCCTAACAGTAGATTCGGATACTCCCAGGCTTTCGGCAAGTTCCCGGACGCTAATGATTCCTTGAGAGTCGACTTTAGATAGAAGCTCCTGCTGGCGCTTCATTGGCATCATGGACAACTAATCTCTCCTAAACGGGTCTCGCACTGGAACACGACGATTCTCTCGTCGGAACTGTCTGAGAGTCTCCTAACCTCATTACTCTTATAAATTATGCCACCATGTGGTGATATTTGCAAGGAAATGGCACTGTTAAACCAGAAAACGCCAGAACTGCGCAGAAATTGTTTGACATCGGTCATTTTACGGTCTAGAATCCTCATTTGAGTGATTCCCCGAAGGTTTCTGGGAGTCGAGTATCGAAATGGCGGTACCAAGTGCCAGGGGGCGAGGATAGACGCTTTAGGGTACCGTTGTAGGTAAGGAGGTTCCTTTTCCCTGAGCCATCAATCATTATTCATTTCGTGTTCAATCCGAAGGAGGACTACATGGCAAAGAGAACGTACTGGAAACAAGTGAGCATAGTACTGGCCGCACTTGTCACGTCTCACATTAACTGAGAACAAGATCTCACTTTATTCTGGACTCCACGCTGTTTGAGAAGAACGGCCGCGGTCGCTGGCCGGGCATTTCGCAGCCATGAGTGCGCTCAGAATATCTCGGTGGAAGCAAGCCGGACGTGTTCGGCGGTTGCCTGGGGAGAGCGTTCGTGCGCGGCAGCCAGGAGCGCGCCCTTGGCGAGGGCATTCGCTCTGCGAAGGAGTCCTCCGGAGCTTTGGTGAATGGCGGTCACCGCATCCTCGCTGAGCAACTCACTGTTGCCACCAACAATGGTGAGATGGTGGTTCAGGTAGCTGTGCATATCTTCCCGGCGCAGCCCCTCAAGCAGGGTGCGGCCGATGATCCGGGAAGCGAAGGGTCGAGAGGTATGGAAGAGTAAGCGGTCAACCAGGATGTTCTGGCCGCTCAAGATCATCGGAGCAAGAGGGCTCTGGTCGTAGGGCAGCTGTGTGAGCGCGTGCAGCTGGGCCAGGAGCTCCAGGCGCATGAGATGGGCCTCGTCGATGATGATGACCGGTTGTTGCTTCTTGGCCGCCACTGTTGAAAGCAATTGACGAATGTCGCGAATGAGCTTGGTAGTAGAGCTCGAGACTTCCGGTGCGCCCAGGGCGAGAGCGAGAGAGCGCAGAAAGTCGAGGACGGAACCGGAAGAAGCGACCAGGGTCACTATAAGGTACTGAGTCGGATGCAGACGGGTTGAGGCGGCCCGGAGGCTCGTGCTCTTTCCGGTACCTACGTCACCGGTAATCACCGTAGCGGCACCGATCCGTACCGCGTAGTCGAAACGGTCAACAAACGCCTGGAGACCGGGTATCCCAAAGAGCTTGTCGGTGGGGATGTCCTGGGCAAAAGGCTCAGCGGAGAGCCCGAAGGCATGCGTCAGGGATATCATGACCGGCCTCCTCCAAAGAGGCTGCCGCCGCTATAGGAGGGCGGCTCATCAGGTTGCGACGGAACATCGAGCTCCACATCCGACTTAGCTGTCCTGCGTACCCGAGCGTTGACTTGAGGATCCAGGGGTGTAAGGAAGCCCCAGGAGCGCTCTTCCAAGAGCACCTCTACCCGCAAGGGGTCGTCCTTGTGGTATAGCAGAGTGACCCTACGACCGATGAGCCCGGCGGGAGCCTCAAAGAGCCTGCCGTTGAGGCTCACCGTGCGGTCCTTGTCTACCTTTCGGTTAGCCGGAACACGGAAGTAGTCACGCAGGTCCCGGGGAGCCGGACGCAGGGCGTGCAGGTGAGCGAGATACCGTTCCAGGGGCTTGGAAGCGATTGAGGAATGCTTTCGCAGTAGGTAGACGTTGTCTATCCAGTTGTGAAGCCGGGTGTTGAGGGCATCCAGGTCATGCAGGTCAGTTAGTAACGGCATGAGCTGCGAGCGAACCGTCCTAAAGAAACGCTCTATTTTTCCTCGTCCTTCCGGAATACCCGCACGAGAATGCAACAAGGCGATGCCAAGACGGCCGCAGGCGTAGCGTAACCGGTGGGTACGAAAGGCCGAGCCGTTGTCGGTGTAGAGCTTTCGAGGGAGGCCTCGCTTTTCAAGGGCCTTTTGTAGGCAGTCTGAGAAAGCGTCGATGGTCTCACTGGGGTAGAACTGGGCGTGGGTAATCAGCCTGGAGTGGTCGTCGATGATGGCGAAGAGGTAGGTCCTGCGCATTAGCCCGTCCACCGGGATCTTCGGCCCGTACATCGCGTCGGCCTGCCACAGATCATTGGGCAACTCGGCTTCGAACTTTCTGCGGTCTACGGGCTTTTTGGTGAGCCCGCTCACTCCGCGGTGGGCGAACAGCCGGTAGATGCTCTGTTTCGAGGCGGTGAACCCGTCGGCAATAATGCCGCGTTCCCGAGCAATGGTAAGCAGCGCTTCCAGAGAGTACTCCGGGTGTTCTCGCTTGAGCTCAAGCAGGGCGAGTTCGGTTTCGCCGTCGATACTGCGGCTGTTGCCTTTGTCGCTGCGCACCTGCGGCTTGAGCGCTTCAATGTTGCCGCCGCTCCTGCGGTACCGGGTCAGCCACTTTAGCACCGTGGAGCGTCCGAGGGTAGTCCGGGTTGAGCCGGGAATCTCCCAGGTTCCCGTCGTGATTTCCTCGAGAACCCGCTGTTGCTCCCCCCGGCTGAGACGGCGGTCTACCAGTGGGGCGATGACCCCGAAGCGAAAGAGAGCGATACGTTCGGCCAGTTCCTTTTCCATGCCACTACCTCCATCATGTCGGGTAGTCTATGGTCCCCGAACCGGTGCGGTATATGCAAAGATCAGGTGGGGAGGATGATGGTAGGGATGTGTCTCACAATGAATGATCGAATGAGTAGCGGCAATACGACCGAGATCTACAAGCTCCCGTACCGACAGCCGCCTTGCCAGAACCGCTCGTTGTCTCCGGAATCCTCGCCACCAGTACTGCTGTCGTTGCCGGGAGTACCGCCCAAGCCATCGCCCCTGTTGTTCTTTGGACAGGAGGCTACTGATGACCGACTGCTTGTCGGCGAGAAAGCAGCGCCAAAAAGCGGCCGGACGAACCGTGTGAACGGCGTGGCAATCGGGACATCGCCACCGTTTAAGAGGGATTCGTCCAGAAACACCGTCGAAGTAGCGCAGCACAAATCCGTGACCCCAAAGTCGAGTACCTTCACAGCTGGGACAACGGGTCGGCCGCGGCCAGTGAAAGGCTTTTCCCAGGGCTAAGATTTCACTACAATCTACCGACAGATACAGTATCAGGGAGCCGACCCCTGTTATTGGATTTAGGGGATGATTGGTGCTCACTACACCGTCATCCCCGTTTCTATATCGGCTCAATTGCCGTGAGACACGTTTCTATCTGTCTATCCTATTCTGAGAAAAACCGCCTGACTCGGTCTCAATTAATGTGAGCGGTTACAGCACTGCTGTTGGTTGTGAGTGCTGGCAATGTGAGTGCGTCGGGTCAACAAGAGGGAGCCGGAGCAGCTAGCGAAGAACAGGAGACGGTAACGATCCAGCTGGCAGTACCTGATCCGATCGGTTCGTCGGTTGGCACAACGGCTCAGCATTTCGCCGACGTTGTGAACGAAGAGACTAACGGTCGAGTTCAAGTTGAGGTGTTTCCGGACGGTGTTCTGTTTGGTGGCGACCAGAACGCGGGCGTAAATATGGTGCAGGACGGATCGCTGGATGCGACTATCCTTTCATCGTCGGTATACGCGTCTTTCGAGAAGCGGATGAACGCGATTAGTCTACCGTACTTGTTCGGTAACTACGATGAGTTCACGAGCTATCTTGAGGGTGAGCCCGGACAGACGCTCCTGGATTCACTCGAGAAGATCAATACTGTTGGACTTGCAATGATGATCAGGACCTTTCGAAACGTGACCAACTCCGTTCGCCCGATCACAACGCCGGATGACCTCGAGGGACTCAAGCTTCGAGTACCGAACAACAGGCTCTGGGTTGAGTTCTTTGGCCCCCTAGGAGCCGACCCCACACCGATGAACTTTACTGAGGTGTACACCGCTCTGCAACTCGGTACGATCGACGGGCAGGAAAACCCGGTGGAAGTACCTCTGGCAAACAACTTCTTTGAGGTACAGGACTATCTGTCCATGACCGAACACATCGCTGACGCGTTTATTCTCGCCTTCAACCAGGACCTATGGGACAGCCTCGACTCCGATACCCAGGAGATCCTCAGAGAAGCGGCAATGGATACTGCTCAGTTCAAGCTGGAGCAAGACCTTGAAGCAGAACAGCGCATCGTTGGCGAACTCGAAGACGAGGGTATGGAAGTGAATCGCTTGAACGCTGACCAGAAGGCAGCTTTTCAGGAAGCAGCCCTCGAGCTCTATCCTCGTTTCGAGGAGATTGTTGGCGCTGAGTTCATGGAACAGTCCCTTGAGTTCCTCGGTCGGTAAGGCTAAACAGAAGGCTGTTGGTAACGATTATCCCCTCACCCATTTGGGTGAGGGGAGCCGACCAGACGGATTCGTGGAGGTGTATAAATGAAGACCCAAGGCGTGCTGTGGAAGATCGTTGATGGCATTTTGCTGCTCAGTGTCGCGGGAATGCTATTCACAGTGCTTCTTCAGATAGCCACGCGCTTACTGGGCCAATCAGTCCCCTGGACCGAGGAAATGACCCGGAACCTGTTCGTACTCACTGTTTTCATGGGGTTGGCCGTGGGCTTTCGTAGAGTTGAGCACGCCAGAATGACCTTCTTCATGAAGTTAATGCCCCGGGTAATCCAGGAGGCCCAGGTTCACCTCTACTTTCTCGGCGGTGTGGTCTTCTTCTCAGTACTTGCCTACCGAGGATTCCGGATGAGCTTGCAGCAATTCCTGAGCGGTGAAATGTCGCCGGCTTCAGGCATCCCTATGTTCGTTGTGACGGCACCGATAACCCTTGGCGCGGTTCTCTCAATAGTGGCCTTGGTTCAGACAATCTACATCGACAAGAGGGCCCGGGAGAAGCTTATTCAAGAGGAAGAAGAAGGTGTGGTAGGTGCTGAGGATCTTACGTCACGTGGTGGTCCGGAAGACATGAATTCGGACGGGAAGGTAGATCAATGAGCACTATGGTATTGGGCATATTCTTTGCCCTGAGTCTTTTAGGACTACCTCTTGCAGTTTCTCTCGGCCTAGCTGTTACCACAACCCTCGTTGCGTTTGACATGTCGATCGCCGTTGTAGCAAGGGCGATGTACACTTCGATGAACAGTTTCTTGCTCGTGGCAGTACCGCTCTTCGTATTGGCGGGGATTGTCATGGATCGAGGGGGCGTTTCTGACCGCATCTTTGGCGCGGCGAACTCAATCGTTGGAAGATGGCGTGGTGGCTTGGGACATGTGAACATCTTGGCCAGTATGATATTTGGCGGAATTTCAGGATCTTCCGTTGCTGACGTCGGCAGTCTTGGCCCTCTCGAGATCAAGGCCATGACCGATCACGGATATCCCCGTCCCTATTCTGCTGCAGTGACGATGGTCACTGCGACCCTGGCTTCCGTGGTTCCACCGAGT
>CAYZHV010000204.1:0-7229 GCA_964478055.1 uncultured Spirochaetaceae bacterium
CCCCGCTCGATCATGTCTCGTCGAAGACGACGGATAAAGCGTATGTCGTCCGGGGTGTCCACATAGAGCTTGAGGTCGATCAGGTCCCGGATCTTCTTGTCAAAGAAAATGAGAATACCTTCGAAGACGACGATCTTCATCGGCTCCACTCGCACGGTGCGGTCGCTCCTCCGGTGGTGCACGAAGTCGTACTGGGGCATGTCGATCGCCTCTCCCCGCTTGAGGCGGGTCAGATGCTCCCAGATCAGATCGGTATCAAAGGCTGAAGGATGGTCGAAGTTGAACTCAGTGATGTTGGTGTTGCTGATGTACTCAGCGGACTTGTAGTAGCTATCCTGGGGAATCAGAACGAAGTCGCTGACGATCTCCGAAATCTTCTTGCAGATGGTGGTCTTTCCGGATCCCGAGCCTCCGGATATGCCAATGATCTTGTTCTCCACGTAATCGCGCCCCGGGAGAAAAGTATACGGGCCAGAGCCCTCTTGTTAAAGAGGGGCCAAGACGATTAGCATCGTCACCACTGATGAAGGTGACCGTCTACGAGACCGACAACGGCCCCTGCCCCTATCTCGATGATAGGCGTTGGGTCACACACACCTTTGCGGTTCCCAGCATGCCCGCTGAGACCTACGAGGAGATGATAAACGCCGGATGGCGTCGCAGCGGCACCTTTTTCTACCAGAACCACTGCCCGGGATGCAGGGCGTGCCAGCCGATCCGGGTTCCAGTACGGGAATTCAAGCCCTCCAAATCTCAGCGGCGCGTGCTCAGGCGCAACGAAGACGTCACCGTTGAGGTCGTTCCCAATGTTTTTGATGACGAAGTGTTCGCTCTCTACTCTCGGTATCAGGAAGAGCGCCACGGTCGCGATGAGACCTCCGGAGAGTCCGGATTTCGCCGCTTTCTCTGTGATTCGGCGGTGCCCACGGTACAGATGCACTACCGCCTCGGGGAGCGCCTAATCGGGGTCGGCTGGGTCGACGAGCTCGCCGACGGCCTTTCGAGCGTATACTTCATTTTTGATCCCGAGGAGAGCAGACGAAGTCTCGGCACTTACTCAGTGCTCATGGAAATCGAGCGCTCCAGAGAGCTCGGTCTCCGATGGCACCACTTAGGGTTTTACGTAAAGGACTCCCGAAAAATGTCATACAAGGCGAGTTTCTACCCCCATGAGCTTCTGATCGACGGCCGATGGGTACGCCGGTGGAAGAAGCGAGCCGGAGCGGCGGATACCGTGGACAGCGGCGTTAGCGACTGAGGGTCGCCAACCTCCGCTACTCTCACCGCTGTCTAGTGAGCAAAAACCGTACTCATCAAGCTTCGCAAATCCGCGAGGGTAAAGGGCTTCGGCAGTATGGCGACGAATCCGGGATCTCCCTCGGTCAGATGTTCCGGGACCCCCGCAAAGGCGCTTGTAAGCACCGTGGGTAGCTCCGGCTGGAAGGTGTGGATCTGCCGGAGAGCGTCCAGGCCGCTCATACCGCCGCGAATGGCGACGTCCGTAATCATCAGATCGAAGGGATAGCCCCTATCCAAGGCGTCTCGCGCCTTTGCCACGGCGAACTCTCCACCAATCACGGCGGTAGGTTTCGAGCCGAGGAGTCGCACCATTCGATCGATGACGCTCAGTACCAATTCGTCGTCCTCGAGAATAAGAACGCGCTTGTTTCGCGGCAGCACCATTGGGTCAAAGGCTCTTCCGCTTTCGTCGGTCGAGGGAATAGCCGGAATCGCGATCTCCACGGTAGTCCCCATGCCTACTTCCGAGTCTACCTCCAAATACCCGCCGTGGGAGGAGACGATGGAGCGGGCGATAGTGAGGCCCAAGCCTCCACCCCGGTCCTTGGTTGTAAAGTAGGGATCAAAGATAAACGGGAGGTTCTCCTCGGGAATCCCGGGGCCCTCGTCGGTGATCATCACCTGCACCGAGTGGCTCCCTCCGGGCCCCCTGGGGGATATGGGGCCGCCGTTTCTCACCTCCACATGGATCGTCCCGACATCATCCATGGCGTCCCTGGCGTTCAACACCACGTTCTGAATCAGCTGCCCAAACTGTTCCTGATCAACGGAGACGTTCCAGGCCGGGGTCTCGATGGTGTAGCTGACTGCTATGGATGAGCCCCGTAGAGCGTACTGCACCGCGTCCCGGACGAGCTCCTCAACCGATGAGCCTTCGAGAAGCGGCGGCTCCTGGGTACCAAAGACACTGAGCTGTTGGCTGATCTTCCGTATCTTCTCCGCGGAGCTCTCGATATTCATGAGCTCTTCACCACAGCCTCCGCCTTCGTTCATCCGCTCCCGAAAAAGCGAGACCTCCCCTAAAAGCGCCGCGAGCGCGTCGTTCAGATCGTGGGAAATCCCCCGGGCAAGCCGGGCGAGGGAGTCGAGCTTCTGAACCTGCCGCAGCTCTTCCTCGTGGCGCCGTTTGTCGGTTACGTCCTCCACCACTACGACCGCTCCGGCTCGGGCCCCCTCCTCGAGATGCATGGGAGAGACTACCACCGACACGTCCAGGGGCGGGCGCTTCGGAAGACGAAGGGCAACGTTGTGGGTGTACTCGAGCTGCTTGCCCTCCTCCACCGATCGCTCAATGTAGCCGGTCACGGCGGTTCCGTCGGAGTGACGGAAGAGCGGGAGAATCTCGTAGATAATCGCTCCAAGGGGTCCGATCTCATCCTCGGCGCCGAGAAGCCCCACGGCGGCGTCATTCATCATGGTCACCGTTCCCACCGAATCCGTGGCGAAGAGGGCGTCCCGCATGGCGGAGAGGGTGGCGGCAAGAGAGTCTTTCTCGTAGAGGAGACTCTCCAGAAGACGGAGGTTGGAGTTAGCGTCCAGAAGGAAACCTCGTGCAGAGAGCGGGCGCTTCTTCTTATCGGTCTCGACCACTTCTCCCCGGAGGAGCACCCACTTCCAATCTCCGTTTCCGCATCGCATGCGGTGCTGGGACTGGAGCAACGAGAGTGCCCCGGCCTTGAAAGCTTCCACTTTTCCTCGGAACAGTGGTAGGTCATCAGGATGGACGAGATCTACCAGAAATTCGTCGTCCGGGAACTCCTTGGAAGCGTACCCAAGAAGCTCCGGGAGTCTATTACTCGGCACGGCGCGGTTGTCTTGGAAGTCCCACTCCCAGAAGCCGATCGCCCCGGTACCGTCAAAGTCGGCGAAGCGCATTCTCACTCTAATTGTATGCTTCCCGAGGGGCGGTGCAACAGGCAGGGTGTTATACTAAACTAGGATGATCTACGACGTAATCGGCGATGTCCACGGCCACGCTACGGAACTTGCGGAACTCCTGAAAAAACTCGGATACCGCCGGCGGGGAGAGCTCTTCGAGCCTGAGGGCGAGAATCGAAAAGCCCTCTTTCTGGGCGACTTTCTTGATCGCGGACCAGAGATCCGGGAGACCGTGCGGATGGTCCGGGCGATGATCGACGCCGGGGTTGCACTCACCGTGATTGGAAATCACGAGTACAACGCCGTCGCCTTTCACACCTCCGACGGCGAGGGGGGATGGCTGCGATCGCGGAGCAATCCGCACCTCTTTCAGCATATAGAGACGCTCTATCAGTACCGGGGAAGGCCTAGGGAGTTCGAAGAGCTTCTCCACTGGTGCAGAACCCTACCCTTCTTTCTCGAACTCCCGGAGCTTCGGATAGCTCACGCGGCGTGGATCCCGAAGGATCTGGAGTTCCTTAACGCCAGCGAACCGAAGGGAAGAGCGCTCCTGAGTGAGCGGTTTCTTCAGCGAAGTGCCCGGGAGGGTACTCCGGAGAACGATGCGGTGGAGCATATTCTCAAGGGAATTGAAATCAAACTACCCGAAGGGGTCTATTTCGTGGACAAAGAGGGATTTCGCCGCGGAAGAAGTCGAGTCGCCTGGTGGATGGATCCATCAGAACGGGAAGAGCTCACGGTGGGAGACATTGTCTTTCCCCGAAGCGTTACCGAGAGCAGCCACACGATTGCCCCGGAGGAGTACGCGCTCCTTTCCGGCTACGACCACGAGAAGCCGCTCTTTCTCGGTCACTACTGGCTCTCGGGAGAGCCAAAGCCCCTGACGCCCCGGATCGCCTGCCTCGACTACAGCGTCGCAGCCGGAGGCAAGCTGGTTGCCTACACCTTCCGAGGCGAAGAGGAGCTTCTAGAAGAGCACTTTGTCTCCGTTCCGAGACGGCCTTAGCCCCTAAGCGGCCTTAGCCTTCGCCTTCTTCAATCCACTGTCGATATCGGCAATGATATCATCCACATGCTCGAGGCCTATAGAGAGCCGTACAAGCTCCGGCGGGAGCCCCGCGTCTCGCTGCTGCTGCTCCGAGAGCTGGCTATGCGTCGTGCTCGCCGGGTGAATGGCGAGGCTCTTGGCGTCCCCGACATTGGCGACGTGACTGAAGAGCTCCAGGCTGTTAATGAACTCCTCTCCCGCGGGGCGCCCACCCTTAATGCCGAAGACTATCATCCCGCCGAAGCCGCGCTCGAGGTACTTTTTGGCATTTTCGTAGGAACGCTGTCCCGGGAGCCCTGGATAGTTGACCCACTCCACCTCGGGATGCTTTGAGAGGTACTCCGCCACGGCGAGGGCGTTCTCCGAGTGTCGCTCCATTCGAAGCGGCAGGGTCTCGATGCCCTGTAGAAACATCCAGGCGTTGTCCGGCGAGATCGCCGAACCGAGGTTTCTCAGGGGAACCAGACGCATCCTGAGGATGTACGCCAGCGGCGTCAGATCGCCGAGATCATGAGCGTAGCGGATCCCGTGGTAGCTGTCATCAGGATCGTTGAGGGTGGTGAACTTCGGATCCTTCCAGTCGAACTTACCTGAGTCCACCACCGCGCCGCCGATGCCGGTTCCGTGTCCACCGATCCACTTGGTGAGGCTGTCCACGACGATGTCCACACCATGGTCGATCGGTCGGAGGAGGTAGGGAGTAGTAAAGGTCGCGTCGGCGATCACCGGCAGGCGATGTTTGTGGGCGAGCTCGCTGATCGCTTCGAAGTCCGGGACGATAAGCGCCGGGTTGCCAATGGTTTCTATGTAGACCGCCCGGGTCTTCTCATTAATCGCCGCCTCGATCTCCTCCAGGTTTAGAGGATCCACGAACCGAACATTGATTCCGTAGTCCGGCAGAATGTTGTTGAACATTGTATAGGTTCCGCCGTAGAGGTATTTGGAAGAGACGATCTCATCCCCCGCCACGGCCAGATTGATAATCGAGTAGAAAACCGCCGAGGTCCCTGAGGCTAGGGCGAGGGACGCCACTCCTCCCTCCAGGGCAGCGAGGCGCTCTTCCAGGGTATTCTGCGTCGGGTTCTGGAGTCTCGTATAGATGTACCCGAGCTCCTTGAGAGCGAAGAGATTCGCGGCGTGCTCTGTGTCGCGAAAGTTGTACGCCGTCGTTCGCGCCACGGAGACTGCCCGACTCGGGTCTTCTCCTCCCTTATTCTGCCCCGCGTGGAGCGCCAGAGTCTCGAACTTGTAGTTAGACATGCTTCCTCCTTCTAGGCCTCGTCAAAGAGCCAGGTACTCAGATATCGCTCGCCAGTATCGCAGATCACCGTGACGATCTTCTTCCCTTCGTTTTCCTTTCGCTTTGCAACCTCCATGGCGCCCCAGGCGTTTGCCCCGGCAGAAATTCCACAGAGAATGCCTTCCTTCTTGCCGAGCTCTCGGGCGGTACGCCCGGCGTCCTCGGCCGTCACCGTTACCACCTCGTCGATAACCGATCGATCCAGTACCTCCGGCACGAAGCCCGCGCCGATTCCCTGAATCTTGTGAGGACCAGGATCTCCGCCGGAGAGCACCGCGGAGTCCTTGGGCTCCAGGGCGATCGCCTTGATCTCGGGATTGAGCTCCTTGAGCCGCCGCGCCACACCGGTGATCGTGCCGCCGGTGCCAACACCAGCAACAAAGATGTCCACCTTTCCGTCGGTGTCCGCCCAGATTTCCTCGGCGGTGGTACGGTAGTGCACGTCCGGGTTCGCCGCATTGCGAAACTGCTGCATGAGCACCGCCCCGGGAGTCTCATCGACAATCTCCTGAGCCCGGGCAACCGCGCCTTTCATGCCGTTGGACCCAGGGGTCAGCTCCAGGCGGGCGCCGAGGGCCTGCAGCAATCTGCGGCGCTCGATGCTCATCGTATCGGGCATGGTAAGAATCACCTTGTACCCCTTGACCCCTCCGACGTAGGCGAGGGCGATTCCGGTATTGCCGCTGGTCGCCTCCACTATGGTCGAGCCTTCTTTGAGCTCGCCCGCCTTCTCCGCGGCCTCAACCATGGCGAGGCCGATTCGATCCTTGACGCTGGACAGCGGATTGTGCGACTCGAGCTTGCCGTAGACTTCCCCGAAACACTCCTCGGCGACCCGGTTGAGCCGGACCAGGGGCGTGTTTCCCACTAGCTTTGTCATATCCTGTACAAGTGCCATGATGCCTCCTTTTAGGGCTATATCGTGTAGTTGACCACTCCCCGGCGCCGCTCCTCAGCGAAAAGGGCGTCCGCGATGGTGTAATCGCCGATTATCTCCGTTACTCGGCGATTGATCTCGGTCCATATTGCCGGATGCGGCTCGCCGTCGGCGCCGTCGGAGCCACTCATGGAGGAGGCCTCCAGAATCAGGAAGAGGTCGGTGAGACGAATCTGACTCGCTTTTCGCGCAAGACGAAAGCCCCCGTACTTTCCCTTGACACTCTCGACTATCCCGCCGGCCCGTAACTCTCCAACTATCATTTCGAGATACTTCTCCGGGATCGACTGTTCCGAGGCTATTTCCCGAACCGCCACATTACGTCCGGCGCCGTTAGCCGCGAGATAGATTAGAGCTTGCGTGGCATAGCGCACTTTGCTCGATGCGACCCGCAAATGTCGTTCTGTATCAACAGTTCGATCTGACATTCCCTACTTTCCTATCTGTTAATAGGTATATTACTAGAAAGCTCGGGTTTCGTAAAGGGGAACGAATCCTTTGTCGGCGGCTCTCCTGGCGGAGCTGCCTGGGAACCGGGGACCGGCTCTCGCCGCGCTCCCTAGCCGCGAACCACCCAGGTAGCGTCGGCGGGTATCCGGGCCATCACCTCGGCCCCTTCCGCAAACGGGGCGGCCCGGCCGCGGTCCACCACGTTCCAGTGGCGATCGGCGAGCTCGATGAGATACCGGCGGTGGGTGCCCATATATACGTGGCGGAGGATTCGGACCGGGATGAGGGTGCCCCCTTCCGGAGATGCACCGGAGCTC
>CAYZHV010000205.1:0-2077 GCA_964478055.1 uncultured Spirochaetaceae bacterium
CGGCATCGAGAACAACAAGACGCTGCAGGTCGCCAAGGAGCTCGAGAAGATCGCGCTCGAGGATCCCTATTTCCGCGACAAGAAGCTCTTCCCGAACGTGGATTTCTACTCCGGCATCATCCTCGAGGCGATGGGCTTCCCCACCTCGATGTTCACGCCGATCTTCGCGCTCGCGCGGACGGTGGGCTGGATCTCGCAGTGGAAGGAGATGATCGCCGATCCGCAACTCAAGATCGGCCGTCCGCGGCAGCTCTACGTGGGCCACACCTATCGCGATTACGTCGACGTCGAGAAGCGCGGCTGACGACGCGGGGGGCTCTCTGCCCCCCACACCCCCCGAGGATATTTTCCGACAGATGGAGGCATGGGGCCGGTCACCTGACGCGGCGGCGGGCGGAAGTCAGTCGCCGAGCATCCATTCGCCGTCGGGGAAGAAGGCGTGGAAGGCGAAGGCGAACATGACGTCGTGCGGCACGTCGCGCCCCTGCCCGTCCCGGACCCGGACGGTGCCGACCTCGCGTCCCGCGCCGATCTCGGCGCTGTCGAGCGCCGAGGCCTGGCCTTCGGTCCAGCTGATCGTGACCCCCGCCTCGGCGATCCGGCCCGCGTCCCGCAGCCGCTCGTAGGTCCAGGCCCGATCCTCCACGCGGACGACGCGGGCGAGCGCCGGGATGCCGTGCGGCGGCGGCGCGCCGTCATAGAGGAAGGGCTGGCGGGAGCTGTCGTAGTTGACGTAGGGGTTCCGGCCGTACGGGCGGTTGAAGTCCGGCTCGTCCATCACGAGACCGTCGGGGTTGCGCGACCGGAACTCCGCCCAGCTTTCCATCCAGGTCGGCAGCTGCTCGAGCTCGACGCCGGTCATCTCGCCCACGATGCCTTCGCCGATGGCCTGCTGCCACCAGCTTTCGGTCTCGCGGTCGTACATGATCATGTCGGAGTTCCTGAGCTTGCCCGACACGCCGAAGCTGAGGACCCGGCCGTTCACGCGGCGCTCGAAGGTCAGGCCCGAGTTGCAGAGCGGGCAGAAGGTCACCGCCACCGGGATGCCGGCCACCTCGTCGTTCACGATCTCGTGCCATGTCAGGTAGCGGATCGGATAGGCCCGCGGCACGGCGCCCTCGATCTCGACGGTGATGACCGGCTCCCGGTCCGTGAGGCGCGTCTCCCCGGAGACGGAGAGGAACGTGGGATCGGACAGCGCGGGGATGCCGTCCTTCGGCGGTCCGCCGGAGCGGATCTCGTCCCAGCTCTCCACGGTCGTGACGGAGAAGTCCGTCTCCGGCCATTCCGCATTCCAGCGCGACGGATCCGCGCCGGCGGCGGTGGCAAGGCTCAGAAACGCGGCGGTGGCGGCGAGACGGGTGAACATGCGCGAACCTCCTCTGATCGCCCGCAAGCGTGTCAGAAGAGCCGCGATCCGCATAGCCCCGCTGACGCAGGGTTGAGCGGGCGTGACCTCACTCGGCCACGCGCACCCGCGTCATCACGTCGGGCTGGCCCGTCACGGCGCCGTTCCGGCCTTCGCCGCGCTTGATCGCGTCGACGACCTCCATGCCCTCCACGACGCGGCCGAACACGGTGTACTGGCCGTTCAGGAACGCGCCTTCCTCGAACATGATGAAGAACTGCGAATTGGCCGAATCCGGGCTCGCCGCCCGCGCCATGCCGACCGTGCCGCGTTCGAACGGAATGTCGGAGAACTCCGCCGGGACGTCGGGACGGTCGGAGCCGCCGCGTCCGGCCATGCCCATGTCGCCGCCGAGCTTGCCGAACTCGACGTCGCCCGTCTGGGCCATGAAGCCGTCGATCACGCGGTGGAAGACCACGTCGTCGTAGGCGCCGGACTCCGCGAGCGCCGTGATCCGCTCCACGTGCCGGGGGGCCACGTCGGGCAGGAGGTCGATGACGATCGTGCCGCTGGCCTCGCCCTCCACGTCGATCACGAGATTGGGGCCCGGCCCGTCCTCCTGGGCAAGCGCGAGGCCCGGGGCGAAGACGGCGACGCAGACGGGAGCGAAGACGGCGGCGAGGACGAGCTTACGCATCTGCGGCCACCTTCACGCTGAGCATCCGGTCG
>CAYZHV010000205.1:2087-5962 GCA_964478055.1 uncultured Spirochaetaceae bacterium
TCGACATGCTCCATCCCCCCGATCACCCGGCCGTAGACGGTGTATTGCCCGTTCAGGAAGTGGTTGTCGGAAAAGTTGATGAAGAACTGGCTGTTGGCCGAGTTCGGGTTCGCCGACCGCGCGGCGCCGATCGTGCCCCGGTCGTGCGGGAGCTTGGAGAACTCCGCCGGAAGGTCGGGCAGGTCGGAGCCGCCGGTGCCCGCGCGGCGCAGGTTGAAGCCGTCCTCGAAATCGCCGTGTTCGACGTCGCCGGTCTGGGCCATGAAGCCGTCGATCACGCGATGGAAGACGACGTTGTCATAGGCGCCCGACCGGGCCAGCTCCTTCATCCTCTGCGCGTGCTTCGGCGCCACGTCGGGCAGAAGCTCGATGACGACGGTGCCGTCCTTCAGTTCCATCAGGACGGTGTTCTCGGGGTCGTTGATCTCGGCCATGCCGGTCTCCTCTGTCAGACGTCGGCGCGACCCTAGTCGGGGAGGGAACGAAGGGAAAGACCCGCCGTTGACGCCGAGGTCGCCACGGTGGTTGACGTGCCCGTCACGTTCGGGTGTTAAGACGCGATGAAGCAGGAGGAACGGATGGCCTGGAAGACACTCGACGACATGGACCTCGCGGGCAAGCGCGTGCTGACCCGGGTCGACCTCAACGTTCCGGTCGAGGACGGCAAGGTCACCGACACGACGCGGATCGAGCGGTCGCTGCCGACGATAAACGACATCCTGGAGAAGGGCGGCACGCCGATCCTGCTGGCCCACTTCGGGCGGCCGAAGGGCGAGCCGGTGCCGGAGATGAGCCTGAAGATCGTCCAGCCGGCGCTCGAGGACTGCCTGGGCCGGGAGGTCACCTTCGTCGAGAAGCCGGACCGCGCTTTCATCGACGCCCAGCCGCAGGACGCGGTGATCCTCGTCGAGAACACGCGGTTCTCGCCCATGGAGAAGGACAACGACCCGAAAATGGCGCAGTTTCTCGCCTCGCTGGGCGACGTCTACGTCAACGACGCGTTTTCGGCGGCGCACCGGGCGCATGCCTCGACCGAGGGCGTCGCGCACCACCTTCCGTCCTGCGCGGGACGGCTGATGGAGGCGGAGCTTCGCGCGCTCGAGGGCGCGCTGACGACGCCCGACCGGCCGGTCGTGGCCATCGTCGGCGGCGCCAAGGTGTCGGGCAAGATCGACGTCCTCGCCAACCTCGTGCGCAAGGTCGACGTTCTGGTCATCGGCGGGGGCATGGCCAACACCTTCCTCGCCGCGCAGGGCATCGACGTCGGAAAATCGCTGGCCGAGCACGAGATGACCGACACGGTGAGCGATATCATGGACCAGGCCGGGGAGGCGTCCTGCGAGATCCTGCTGCCGACGGACGTGGTGGTCGCCAGGGAGTTCAAGGCCGGCGCCGCGCACGAGACCGTCGCCGCCGACGCCTGCCCGCCCGACGCGATGATCCTCGACGCCGGCCCGGAAAGCGTGAAGCGCATCGTCGCGGCGTTCGAGGAGGCCCGGACGCTGGTCTGGAACGGCCCCCTCGGCGCGTTCGAGATCGCCCCGTTCGACGCCGCCACGAACGCGGCCGCACGCCGGGCGGCGGAGTTGTCCGAGGCGGGCCGGCTCGTCTCCGTCGCCGGCGGCGGCGACACCGTCTCCGCGCTCAAGAAGGCGGGCGCGGCGGAGCGGTTCAGCTACGTCTCGACGGCGGGCGGCGCGTTCCTGGAATGGCTGGAAGGCAAGACGCTTCCCGGCGTCGCCGCGCTCGATCAGGCCGACTGAGGCCGACTGATGCCGACTGAGGCCGGGGCACGTTAGCGCCACCAGAATTGCAACCCGCGCGCCGCTTGCCTAGAAGCGGTCCGAACACGAGTTTTCAAAGGGATAGGGCCTATACCAATGGCGAACACGCTTCAGACCGAACAGATCACCAGCGGAGAGGGCTTCATCGCCGCGCTCGACCAGTCGGGCGGCTCGACGCCCAAGGCGCTCGCCCAGTACGGCGTGTCCGGCGACGCGTGGTCCAACGAGGACGAGATGTTCGACCTCATGCACGCCATGCGGACGCGGATCGTCACCTCGCCCGCCTTCGGCGGCGACCGGGTGATCGGCGCGATCCTCTTCGAACAGACGATGGACCGCGAGATCGAGGGCATCCCCTCGGCGCAGTACCTCTGGGACAAGAAGCGCGTCGTCCCGTTCCTCAAGATCGACAAGGGGCTCGCCGACGAGCGCAGCGGCGTGCGGCTGATGAAGTCGATGCCGGATCTCGACGCGCTGCTCGAACGCGCGGTCGCGAAAGGCATCTTCGGCACCAAGGAGCGCTCGGTGATCGATGCGGCGAACCGCGAGGGGATCGCCGAGGTCGTGGCCCAGCAGTTCGAGGTCGGCCACCAGGTTCTGGGGCATGGGCTGGTGCCGATCCTCGAGCCGGAGGTCACGATCTCGATCCCCGACAAGGACGCGGCCGAGAGCATGCTTCTGGAGATCATCGGGCAGCACCTCGACGACGTGCCGGACGACCGGCAGGTCATGCTCAAGCTGTCGCTGCCGACGCGGGCCAATCTCTACAAGCCGCTGATCGACCATCCCAGGGTGATGCGGGTCGTGGCGCTCTCGGGCGGCTACAGCCGCGACGAGGCGAACGCGAAGCTGGCGCAGAACGCCGGCATGATCGCGAGCTTCAGCCGGGCGCTGACCGAGGGACTGTCGGCGCAGCAGTCCGACGAGGCGTTCGACGCCACGCTCGACGCGACGATCCAGTCGATCTACGAGGCCTCGGTCGCGGGCTGAGAGCACGGCGGGGGCTCCGCCCCCAGCCGCCTGCGGCGGCTTCCCCCGGAGTATTTGCCCCGAGATGAAGCTCAGAGCCGCGCGAGGATCGCGCCGGTGTCGAGCCCGGACACCGCGCCGGCGACCTGGCCGCGGTCCCGGGCCAGACGTGTCGCGACGAACCCCGAGGCCACCGCGCCGGGCGCCTGTCTCAGCAGCACCGAGGCCGTCAGCAGCAGCGCCGTGCGCTCCGCGAACCAGCGCGCCTCGGCCTCGTCGGGCAGTTCCGGCCAGCGCGTCCGGTGCGCGGCGAGCGCGACGTCGTAGGCGCGGTCGGCGCCCTTCGCGGCGTCGAGTTCGAGGCCAAGCGCGCCGGCCGCGTCGCGGTCCCTGGCCAGCGTCCGCAGGATGTCGAGGCAGATCACGTTGCCCGACCCCTCCCAGATGCCGTTCAGCGGCGCCTCGCGGTAGAGGAGCGGCAGCGCGGTGTCCTCGACGTAGCCCATGCCGCCCAGGACCTCCATCGCCTCCGGGACGACGCGCTGGCAGAGCTTGTTGTTGAGGAACTTCGCCAGCGCGACGCCGATCCGGGCGAAGGGTCGCTCCCGGGGCGTGTCGAAGGCGCGCGCGACGCGCAGCGCGAGGGCCGTGGCCCCCTCCCAGTCGAGCGCGAGGTCGCAGAGCACCGCCCGCATCAGCGGCTGGTCGATCAGCCGCCGCTGGAAGGCCGTCCGGTGCGCCGTCCAGTGGTGCGCCTCGGCCAGCGCGGCGCGCATCAGCCCCGCCGGCGCCATCGCGGTGTCGAGCCGGGTGTGATGGACCATCTCGATGATCGTCCGCACCCCCTCGCCCTCGGCCCCGAGCCGGTGGGCCAAGGCGGCCTCGTACTCGATCTCGGCGGAGGCGTTCGCGCGGTTGCCGAGCTTGTCCTTGAGCCGCAGGAGCCGGATGCCGTTGCGCCCGCCGTCTTCGAGCCAGCGGGGCACGAGGAAGCAGGTGAGGCCGCCGCCGGCGCGCGCGAGCGTGAGAAACCCGTCCGACATCGGCGCCGAGCAGAACCACTTGTGGCCGGTGAGACGGTACCGCTCTCCATCGGGCTCGGCCCGCGTCGCGTTCGCGCGG
>CAYZHV010000205.1:5972-7221 GCA_964478055.1 uncultured Spirochaetaceae bacterium
CAGCCGAAGAGGAAGGTGAGGGCGTTCATCTCCTCCGCCACCGGCGCGACGGCGGGGTCGTAGTCGCGCGACAAGAGCTTCGGATGCCACGCCGCCTCGAGGTCGGGATCGGCCCGGAGCGCGGGGACGGCGGCGTAGGTCATCGTCATCGGGCAGCAGGTGCCGGGCTCGGCCTGGCTCGCCATGTAGACCATCGCGGCGTGGGTCGTGTGGCCGCCCGGCGCGCCCTGCCAGGGCAGCGCGGCGTAGCCCGCGCCGAGCCCCGCCGCCATCAGGTCGTGGTAGGCCGGGTGGAAGACGACCTCGTCGAGCCTGCGCCCGCCCGCGTCGAAGAGGCGAAGCTCCGGCAGGCGGCGGTTGGCCTCCCGCCCCCAACCTGCGACCTCCGCGCTTCCGAGCCGTCGCCCGAAGCCCTGCACGTCCGCCCCGGCCGCATGGGCCTGAAGCACAGGATCGCCCGCCCAGAGGTCGCGGTCGCCCCGGCCGGGCGGCTGGTTGGTCACCTCGTGGCCCGGCAGATCGCTTCTCGGCAGCATTGCAACACCTCCCGGAAGCAACGATAGAAGGCGCGAATCGCGGCGTCACGGGGGATTCCCATTTACGTCGCGGTATGCGAATCTCCGCGGGCAAGGCGCACGACAGAGGCGCCACGAGACACCGAGGCAGAAAGCAGGCCCCATGTTCCGCAACGTCTCGCTCGCCGGGATCGTCATCACGACCGCGCTGATCTTCGTGGGTGGCTACTTCACCTTCACCGCGGTGCAGGGGAACTACGGCCTCTTCCGCCGCATCCAGATCGAGGCCGAGGCCGATCGCCTGTCGCTGGAACTGGCGCGGCTGCAGGCGGAGACGGCACGGATGGAGATCCTGACCCGGCGGCTTTCGGACGACTACCTCGACCTCGACCTCCTCGACGAGCAGGCCCGCGACGTGCTGGGCTACGTGCGGCCCGACGAACTCGTCCTGCCCTGACCCCGCCATCGCCGGACCGGCTGCGTCACCTTTGCCGTCGACAAGGGGGTGGCGTCGCGCCCACGCTTTGCTATGAATCGTTCAACGTTAAACTATCTGCTCTGGCAGGGAGGAACCTGACCGCATGGCGACCCGGAAAACCGCTGCGAAAACAGCCGACAACCGCAAGGCCTCGGCCGAGGAGCTCAAGGCCTACTACCGCGACATGCTGCTGATACGCCGATTCGAGGAAAAGGCGGGCCAGCTCTACGGGATGGGGCTGATCGGCGGCTTCTGC
>CAYZHV010000206.1:0-7070 GCA_964478055.1 uncultured Spirochaetaceae bacterium
CCCTGGCGGAATCGGGCTCCAGGCGAATTCCGGGGATCCGTCCCGCCTCGATAAGCTCCCGAACGCGGAGGGACTCCTCTTCGGTGACCGTTCGTTTTATCACCACGAAACCGCTGCTCCCGCGGATGAGCTCCTCCACGTATCGCGGCTCCATTGAGAGGGCCGGGCCGAGGCGCTCGCCCACCTCGCCGGGATCGTTGATGGAGGGTTTCCAGGCGGTAACGGTATTCCGCTCAGTCTGGATGGCGAGGATATTGCCGTTACGGTCGAGAATTGGCCCGCGCTCTCCGAAGGTTCTGGAAGCCGCTTCCTGGCGTTCCGGGGCTGGAGAGAGCATAATTGTACCGTACTGTACAACGAGCAGCAGGAGCCCTGCGCCAAGTAGTACGAATACGATGGTGAAACGTAGGCGGGAGTCTCTCATGGACACGTTAAAATCAGGGCTCCATCTGTCGATAGTTAGAGGGTATGGTGAGTTTTGTCAAGAATCAGCACGTGCGACGACGCTCAGCAGTGAAGCGACTCGAACAGCGCAAATCCCCAGTAACCGGTTATCGGGGCCCCCGGAAAGGCTTTAGATACCGTGCTCTCAGGCTCATCGATGAGCAATCGACTCGACGCCGTACCCATGTCTCAAAATCCACCGCGGCAATTCGCCTTCCGAACATACCCTCCCTGCTCGCACCCCTGGGGGAGCTAACGCGATGGATCCTGCGCGGATATCGCCATCGGGACCTGCCGCTCTACGTTGCCGCGGTCCTCACCATCCTCACCGTCAACCTTACCATGGAGCGAGCTATTTCGGACACCGTTCTCGCGCGAGAACGGAGCGGATTCGCACTCCCTCTCCTGGATGAGTCGAGTCGAGTCCTCTGGAATCGAGTCAGCAGCGATGAGGCGGACTTTGACGTCATCGACGCCTCTATTACCGTGGACACCGAGCAGTTTCTTGCTCTGGAGGTAGAGACCTACACGATCCAGCCGGGAGATACCCTCTCGGACCTGGCTACCCAGTATGATCTCACCCTGGACACTCTCATTAGCTTTAACCAGATAAAGGACGCTCGACGGATTCAGATTGGAGACACCTACCGCATCCCGAACAGGGACGGGCTCCTCTACGAGGTGCGCTCCGGTGACAATCTCGGGGAGATCGCTTCCAAATACGGCACTACGGTTAACGCGATCCTCGACGCCAACGACATGGTCTCACAGGAAATCACCGTGGGGCAGGTCGTCTTTGTCCCTGAGGCGCGAATGAACACCACCGAGCTCAAGCTCATTCTCGGTGAGCTGTTTAGAAATCCTACGGTAGGACGGTTCAGCTCCGGTTTCGGCATGCGGGCGGATCCGTTTACCGGTCTCCCTCGATTTCATAACGGCATCGATCTTGCCAACGCTCCGGGCACTCCGATTCGGGCCGCCGGAAGCGGTCGGGTGGTCCATATCGAGAGCCAGATCGGCAACTACGGGCGGTTCATAATTCTCCGGCACGACAGCGGGTTCCAGACCCTCTACGCTCACCTCGACTCCTTTGACGTCAGGGTGGGACAGTTCGTCTATCAGGGGGACGTTATCGGGCGAATGGGCAACACCGGCCGGAGCACGGGCCCGCATCTTCATTTCTCTGTCATTCGGAACGGACGTTTCGTCGATCCGTTGAATTATCTGCCCTAGTGTGGTACAAACGTGTTGAGACACGAAAAGAGGATAAGCACCATGCGCCGACTGGCAATAATAGTAGTCTGTCTTTTTGGTCTGTTCACCCTGATTAACGCGTTCAGCGGCGAGCAGCCCGTAGTAAGCACGGAAACCGTAACTACCGAGGCTCAGTAAGAGTCCTCGGGACGCCTCTCGGGGAGAGGCGCACCTCTTTCTCGGTCGTCGACCGCCTTCTTACTTCCGCATCTTCTTAGCTAGCCGCTTCCGCTGATTCCTGTTGAGGGTTGGTGCGGTACTTCGTTTTCCTTTTCCGGATACCCCCTCCTGGCCCTGGGGACCCGGGTTAGCCGCCGCGGGCTCCGCCGCCTCCGGCCCACCCTGGAAGAGGGCGAAGCGTCCGTGCTGAGCCACGGCGTGAGCCGCCCGGGAGCGACGGGCGATCTCTTCCTGCTGCGCCTCGAGGCTCTCCGCCTTTACCGCCAGCACCTTTTTCGCCACGGCTCCACGAATCTGCTCAATTAGCTGATCAAAGATCTGAAAGCCTTCGAGCTTATACTCAAGGAGAGGGTTCTTCTGGGCGTAGCTGCGCAGGTATACAGCTTCACGCAGCGCCTCGAGATCTTCGAGGTGGTCCTGCCACTTGGCGTCGATGTTGCGGAGGTACTCGATTCGAATAGCGAGGTTGAAACGCTCAGGAGAGGCGATCTCCTTTTTCTTTTCCAGATCCACCCGCATCTCTTGCACCAGGGTATCCACAAGGGTCTCGGGCTCCCGGGACTCCATCTCCTCCTGGGACATCTCCGGGGTGTAGAAGAGCCGCTCCTTCAGGGTCTCCACAAAGCCGGTGTACCGGTGACCCTGAGGAGTTCGTTCCGGTGGAGTCTCCTCGAGGATTTGCTCCATTGTCTCTCGGGCGGTGTTGAGGACCCGCTCGGTTAGCTGCTGGTCCTTGAGAATTTCGTCGCGCTGGGAGTAGATGAGCTTTCGCTGCTCGTTGAGAACGTCGTCAAACTCCAGGAGGTGCTTTCGAATGTCGAAGTTGCGCTCCTCCACCTTTGTCTGGGCGCGCTCTATGCTCTTGTTGATCAGCGGATGATTAAGGGGCTCTCCCGGCGGGAGGCCACGCTCCATGATCGCCTTGAGGTTGGAGCCCCCCTTTCCGAAAAGCCGCATGAGATCGTCATCCATGGAGATGAAGAAGCGCGACTCTCCGGGATCGCCCTGCCGTCCCGAACGACCACGCAGCTGATTGTCGATACGGCGAGACTCGTGCCGCTCCGTGCCGAGGACAAAGAGCCCCCCGAGCTCCTTGACCTCCTCGTACTGCTTCCGCCATTTGGGACGCTCCTCTCTGAGGGCGGCGTAGTACTCCTCCTCGGACGCCTCGTCTCCCACACGCTTTCGGGCGCGGAACTCAGGGTTTCCCCCGAGCTTGATATCCGTACCGCGACCGGCCATGTTGGTGGCGATCGTCACCGAGCCCTTGGCGCCGGCCTCTGAGATAATGAGCGCCTCCCGGGCGTGGTTCTTGGCGTTCAGCACCTCGTGACGAACACCTCGACGAGTGAGAATTTCGGAGAGCTCCTCGGACTTCTCGATAGATATGGTGCCCACAAGGACCGGCTGACCCTTCTCATGGAGTCGCTGGAGCTCATCCGCTATGGCTCGGGACTTTTCTTCCTCGTTGATGTAGATCACATCGTCCTGGTCCACCCGGGCGAGGGGTCGATTCGTGGGGATCACCACAACGTCGAGGCCGTAGATCTTACCAAACTCCTTCTCCTCGGTGGCGGCGGTTCCGGTCATTCCGGAGATCTTCTCGTACATTCGAAAGAAGTTCTGAAAGGTGATCGTCGCCAGGGTGCGGTTGCGCTGGGCGACCTTGATCCCCTCTTTTGCCTCGATAGCCTGGTGAAGACCATCGGAGTAACGGCGACCGTGGAGAATGCGCCCGGTAAACTCATCGACGATCTGCACCTGGCCGTCGGCAACGACGTAGTGCGTATCCCGGTGAAAGAGCTTGTGCGCCTTGAGTGCCTGGGTAAAGTGATGGATATACTCGAAATTCTCCGGCTCGAAGAGGGAATCGGAAATGAGCTTTCGCTTCTGCAGGATCGACTCAATGTGGTTGAGCCCCTCGTCGGTAAAGCTCACCCGCCGACCCTTCTCGTCTAGCTTGTAGTCTCCCTCGGGCTCTTCGGGGTAGTCATTGGTCTCCGGGTCCTTGTCACACTCCCGAAGCTCTCGAACTAGGGCGTTCACGTCCTTGTACTTTTGTACGTCATCCTGGGCCACCCCGGAGATGATGAGCGGCGTCCGAGCCTCGTCGACGAGAATGCTGTCGATCTCGTCGATAATGCAGTAGTTGTGGCCACGCTGAACCTTCTGGGAGGCGTCGAAGCGCATATTGTCTCGAAGGTAGTCGAAACCGAACTCGTTGTTGGTGCCGTAGGTTATGTCCTTCTTGTACGCCTCCGACCGGACGGCGTTTTCCATTCCCGCGGTTATCGCGCCAACGGAGACGCCGAGGTACTCGTAGACCGGCCCCATCCAGGCTGCGTCCCGGGAGGCGAGGTAGTCGTTAACGGTTATCACGTGAACGCCCTTGCCGGTGAGGGCGTTGAGATAGGCTGCGGTGACCGAAGATACGGTCTTCCCTTCGCCGGTCTTCATTTCCATGATTCGTCCTTGATGAAGGACGATGCCGCCGAGGATCTGAACGTCGTAGAGCCGCTCACCGAGGACTCGGCGCGCCGCTTCTCGGACTATTGCATACGCCTCAGGAAGGAGATCATCCGTAGTCGACTCTCCCTTGGCGAGGCGTCCGCGGAACTCGATGGTCTTCTGCTTGATGTCAGTCTCGGTCAAACCGACGGCCCAACTCTCCAGCTCGTTTACCTCATGAAGTATAGGAAGCAGCTTCTTGAGGTCTGCCTCGTGTTTCGAGCCGAAGAGGGCATCGATTACATTCTGAATCATGGGTTCACTCTACTGTTGAGCCAAACATGGGTCAAGCAACGTTGACATAGCGCTTTACGGCGGCTACCATCCAGTCGCACATGGCAAGCCATCGCTGTCTTTCCGTCCTGGGGCTCACCTTTCTGCTCTCGCTGCTGTTCTTCTCCTGCGAAGCCGATCAACCGGTGGTCCTCGAGAAGGAGGAGCTCTTTCGAATAGAGCTCGGCAAGATGGAAGACCAGATAGACATCTTCGAAGTTGGAGGAGTGGCGCAACCGAAGAAGAACGTGGTCGACATGGTCGACGGCTCCATCTTCGTGGCCAACGGAAACGCCAACAAGGTAATGGAGTTTACCTCCTTCGGAGACCTCATTTCCCTGATCTACGATCCCGAAGACAATCCGGTGCCAGTGGTTCTGCAGCGCAGAAGCGAGTCCGGAGACCGGGTGAGCACCAGGAGCGCCACGGAGTACTCCTTCAATCAGCTCGGGGAAATCGCCGTCACCTCGAACAAACAGATCATGGTGGAAGAGCGCATCAGCGAGGAGCGCTCCATCGTTGACGAGGAGCTCGGAGTTCGGCTCAACCGAATCGTTCTGCGCTTCGACGCCAGCGGTGAGCTCATTGACTATCTCGGCCAGGAGGGAATCGGGGGCACCCCCTTTCCCTACATCGACCGCCTCTTTGTCAGTGAAGGAAACGATCTCATCGTGATCACCCGAACCATGGAGCGGTGGATCGTCTTCGGGTACTCTGACCGCGGGGAGCTCCTCTACCGGATAGACATTTCCCTCAACCGCCTCCCTGTACCGGGTGACGAGGCGGTAATTCCCATTCTCGAAAACATCGTCCCAGACCCCTCGGGAGAGCGGATCTTTCTCAAGCTCGACTACTACCGTGAACGTGTGGATGAGCAGACCGGGGCGAGTTACGGTATCCAGCGAGATCAGTCTCGAGTCTACTGGCTCGACCTCGCCTCCGGCCGCTACGAAGACTATGTGGTGATTCCGTCGGAGTCCGGAGGGCTCTTTCAGGAGGAGGGGAGAGAAGACCCCAGTGCGGAGGCCCTCTATGAGCTTATCGGGGTGGCCCGGGGAGGGCATCTCTTCTTGCTCCGCCGGGAGAACCGGGCGGAGCGGAGACTACTCATTCTTACAACCGAGGGGAGGGCGGTGCGACGGAGGACTCTGGAAATGGACGAAGCGCAGCAGGTCTTTCGCAGCATCCGAGTCTCGCCGCAGGGTATCATAACCTCCCTGGTTGGACGGGAGGACTTCGCGGAGGTTCTCTGGTGGCGGGCGGATCGGCTTATCGGTAATCGAAACGAGGATCGCAACTAGCCGGAGTAGGAGGGTGTATGGAAACGCTGGTGACTGCTGCGCAGATGGCGGAAATCGACAAGGTCGCCCAGGAGCAAGGCATTCCAGGAATGGTGCTCATGGAGAACGCCGGCCAACACGCCTTGCGCATATGGCTCCGGCTCGCTCTCTCCGAGGCGCCGAGGGGCGCGGAGCCCCGAGAGCTCGGACCGGTGGTTGCCGTTGCCGGAGCCGGCAATAATGGTGGAGACGCTCTTGTCATGGCCAGGGGGTGCAGCAATCTCGGCATACCGGTTACGGCGGTTCTGAGCAAACGGGAGCTCAAAGGCTCCGCGGAGGAGCAGCATCGTATACTTCAATCCATGGGAGTTCGGCTCCTCTACTGGGAAGAGCCGGCGGCGCGGCAGGTAATCGACGAGGCGCGGTGGATTTTCGACGGCGTCGCGGGTACCGGCATTAGCGGGGAGCTTCGGGGCAGCTCACGGGAGATGGTCGAGGCGATGAACCAGAGCGGCGGCTCGGTACTGGCGGTAGACGTACCCTCGGGCCTCGGCGACGAGTATCGCCCGGGCTTTGCGGCCGTTGAGGCGGTCGCCACGGTTACAATGGGGCTGCGAAAACGGTGTCTTTACCACCCCGGGGCCCGGGAGCTCGCCGGTGTCATCGAGGTGGGGGACCCGGGCTTTCCGAGGGCTCTTCTCTCTCCGGAAACCGGAAGCGTCCTCGCCGAGCCTTCGGACCTTTTCTCCCTCTATCCCGACATTGGCCTCTCTGCGCATAAGGGCAAGCGCGGCTTTCTTGGTCTCTTTGCCGGCCGGGAAGGGACCTCCGGCGCTGCTGTTCTCGCCGGTCGAGGCGCGCTGCACACCGGCTGCGGCCTCGTACGTATTCACACCGATCCGGGCTCCCGTGCGGAAATCGCCGCCGGTGACCCCGCCCTCATGGTAGAGGCCCTCGATCTCGCTCGCCTCGGGGAGCTGGATGTGGGTGATCTCGTCTCCCGCTACTCCGCCCTCGCCGCCGGGCCGGGCTGGGGGGTCTCTCCCGAGCGGCTGCGCCTCTTAGGAGCTCTGGCGGCCACGGGGCTCCCGGGAGTCCTCGACGCCGACGGGCTCAACAACCTCGCCGCGG
>CAYZHV010000207.1:0-7025 GCA_964478055.1 uncultured Spirochaetaceae bacterium
GCGTCGCCTCCCCGGTGGAAGGGAGCTACGGCGGCCGAGACGAGCGTACCAATCCCACCGGAGTCTCCCTGCAACATCCGATGACGCTCTACCTCGGGCCGGTCTATCTGACAGCGGCGCCGGAGCTCTATTTCGGCCCGGACCGCGTAAGCTACGCCGAGACTCCGGAGAAAGGGGGAGGCATCTGGAGTTATTTGAGAGGGGGTATCGGCTTCGACGGGGGGCTGCTATCTCTTGGCGTGTCCGGAGCAGTTCGGAGTTCCCTGCTCTCGGAAGAAGTGGACTACGAAGCGCCGATCGCCCTGGGGGCCGAGGCTCACCTTCGCGTTCCGTCCTCACCACTCTACTTCTCCCTTCTCTTCGCCGGGGACCTCTATCCCGACGCGGAGATCTGGAGGCTCAAGGGAGGATTCGGCGCGGGGATTCTATTTTAGAGGCGCATGTAGATCACACTCAGTATGATGAAGGAGAGGACCAGGGCGGCCATGATCATCGGGAAGATCCACCAAGGGCGCTCCCTTTTCTTCCCGTAACGGCCCCTGCCTTTCGATGCCACGTGAAACTGTCGAGTCGTGGCCGCGTTCTTCGGGGGTGACTGAATCGAACCGAGATAGCCGCAAACCGGGCATCCTTGGGTAAACTCGTGCGCCTTCCCGGTGTAGTTGCACCGGGGACAACGGACATTGGTAAAAAAGGCGCCGCACTTGGGACACACCTTGGCGGTCGGTCTAACCTCCTCGCCACAGTTTTCGCAGTAAAAGCGGCGCCGTTGCATCAGTTCAGAAGATCATCAAGCTCGACCCGGGTGATCGGGAACTCCTCGTACCATCGTTCGCCTCGATAGAGGGTCGAAACCACGACAAACCGGAGCTCCGAGGCTCCCGGAAACCGGCGGATCTCACTCTCCAGGGCGTTGCCGCGACGAACGTAGTTACCCACGGTTAGCGTATCAGCCCCTCCGGGCCGACTAAGTCTCAGGGTGCCCCGATCGACGTCGCCTTCGATCAGAATGGTTCCAACTGGTCGCCCCTCCTGCTCACCATAGAGGTAGAGGATCGTGCTCGTTTCCGGTGTCGGCCTGTCAGTCCAGGAGAGAAACAGATAGAGCACCCCTCCGGAGGGGGCTGCCTTTAGCTCCCGGACCCGGGTTCCACCGGTGCCCCAGCCTCCGGCAGCGCTGATCGGCGTAACCTCCCGCTCTCCCTGGCGCTCACGAATGAACCGTCGGGGCTCGTAGCGTCTCGGTATGGCCGATAGCGGGCTCACCTTCTCCCAGTCCGCGTATCTACCGTCCAGTAGAATCGGACCCGGCAGTGCCGGAAGCTGGTCCGAGGGCAATCTCCGTCCCGAGAGGGATCGTTCGGTGACGGTTATCCGCTCCCCCGGAGAGGCTGAAAGCCGCAGCAACTCCCAATCCGAACGGTCCGGATCCATTCGATACCCGAGAAGCGTCGAGCTCCCTGAGAGCGCTACACCCCGGACTCCACCGGAGGGCACGAACTGCAGGGATCTCTCCGCCCGTTGGAAAAGGCCGGCGGGGTCGCTATTCCAGAGCACGCTGCCCCGGCTCTCCCACTCTTCTTGGGGGAGGAGAACAAAGGCCACCAGGCCATCGGTCTCATTATGGACCTCCGCCACTCTCTCCTGGGCTCCGAGAGCGAGGGGCAGGAGGAACAGAAGAACCAGCGCGAGGCGGGTTCCTCCGAAGGTAACCCGGTAGCAGAGCCATCTTTTCGAGGTGCTATTTCTTTCTGATCGCGAGAATAGTGAGGTCATCATACTGCTCATCCTCTTTTATGTGACTAAAGACACGATACTCCGACTGCGGGTCTTCCGGCAGGGGATGGTGAAAGTAGCGGTCATACGCCTTGAAGTGTGCCCGCAAAAAGTCGTCGATCTTCTTATCCACCTGTACGCGGTCGTCGGGACCGGCCTTCGGGTCCGGGTAGATACGAAAGAGCTTCTCCACCGAGGTGAGGGCAAGAACCGTGTCCTCCGAGGTGGGCTCACAGCTCGAAAAGTCGAAAAGGAGCTCCTCATCCACGGGGTTGAGCTCCTTTACCAACCGGTAGGTCCCACCGCGCTGTACCGCCTCGGTTATTGCGTGAATCCGGGCGATGCTGAACTCCTCGTTATCGACGTTCGCCTGCAGCGCCTTGCTCACTCGGCCGCCGTCCACATCCTCCTGGGTGACGGTGTAGACGTTGAAGTTTTCATCCCGAAGAGTTCGCTGTGCCTCTTCTACACCGTCAGTAAAGAGAAGGAAAATATCACCCTTCTTGAGCACTCGCAGTTCCTGAGGAAAGCCGCTGGGCACCATATCAGTCGAAAAAACGCCGGCCGCGGGAGTTTCGGTGAGGGAGTACTGGCCGACCGCCTGTTTCTCCTGCTCGAAGATGTGTATCTGGTTGTCTCCGGCATTGGAGAGGTAGAACGCCCCTTTCTGAATGTCCAGAATGCCGAGGGTGAAGGCGGCAAAGCGTCCTCGGAATTCCCGCTCGGAAATAAGGTCATTGATCCGGCTCACGAGGTTTTCCAGCTTGAGCCCCGACCGTTCCATGCTCCACTCTTTGAAGTAGTTCAGAAATATCGTCGCCACTTGCACCATGATGAGTGCCGCCGGAACGCCCTTTCCCGCAACATCGCACTTGATTACCGCGTAGTATCGCCCGCCCTGCAGCGGCTCATAGGCGAAGTAGTCTCCCGAAACACCTTTGGCTCCCTCGTAATAGCCGTACATCTCGATGTACTGATTTTCGACGCTACCGGTGGTGAGTTTTCTGCCATCGCTCCCCTTTTCCAGGGGGATGAACATTTTCTGCGTATCCTTACCAACGATTAGGTCTTTGTTCGCCTCCGCAGCCTTTACCAGCCCCTCGGTCATGCTGTTTACCGCGTCCGCGAGAACGTAGAGCTCGTCCCGGGACCTGAGCTCGATGGAGTGCCCTTTGAGCTGCGCCTTGTCCTCGGTATCCCGAATCGTCTCCACACCGGCGACGAGCCGCTGGATCGGGTTAACGACGATCGTAGCCAGAATCAGCGCACCCAGGACGCCCGCCACCACCGCCAGGACGGCGATAATACTCGTCGTTACGATCAGCTCCCGCCGGGTACTCGCGATCTCCTCCAGAATCAGTTGCGTGGATATGCCGACCCTGACTGTTCCTCGGTAGAACTCCTCGAACCCAGCCTGGGACCCAGGAGGTATAAAGAGGATCGGCCGGTAGAAGATGTAGTCGGTGTTGGCGGTGTCGAGCTCCTCGGTGTCAAACTGCGGAAAGCTCCTCGTATCTCCGGCTATCTCATTGAGTATACGCCGCGCCCTGTTTTCGAGCTCCGTACGGATCTGGTCGAGTTGCTCCGTCGCCTCCGGATCCACCTCCTGCCCCGCAGCGACGGCCTGCTGAATGAGTTGTTGAGTCTGGAGATTGATCTCCTCGATCTGAGCGGGGATATCCCCGGCCTGATCCACCGCTTCCGCGTTCAACTCCTCCCGGAGAGCGGAGAGGTCGTCGGTTAGCGGGTCCGTCAGGCGAGAGATGCCGCCAATGAACTGTTCCGTATCTAAACTGCGCTCCTCCGAGGCGACCTCCCCCTGCAGCGCCGGGTCGTTCGTACCGTAGACAACGTTCACCGCCTCGGCGTTCTGCCCGAGGCCGGTGATTGTGACGTACTGCGCCTCCGGCATCGCCTCACTCTGATTAGGCAGAGCCTGGAGCTCACCAATGTTTTCCTGAGGATTCTCCAGGAACTGTCGTGCACTGGTCGAGACGCCCTGCACGAGGACCTCCACCCGTTCTCGCAGGCCCGAGGTAAGAATGCGCTCCTGCCTCTGGAGGACCGACCTTCCCAGGAAGACCGCCACCAGAACGACGACGCTAATCACCAGAAGCACGACAAAGAAGGCGAATTTGACCCGAAGGCTCAGGCCACGAACCCGTAAATGTCGTGCCCGTTCTTCTTTCTTATCCACAGTATCCCCCGTTATGAGCGCCTGGGCTTCTTTGCGCAAGACAATGCCTTCTCTTGTTAGGGCAGCGATGCGAATCGATGAGAAGATAATCGCTGCAACCGCCGTTATTACAATGCTCCAGAAGGCGAGAGCATTACCGGTCAGAAGGTATCTGCCCCGGTCCGCGACCTCGTAGGTTGGTGCGTACCGAACGGTGTAGTCCCCAAACTTGATGACTCCCGTGGCCTGGAAGGCGAGCCGTTCCGGAGCGAAATAGAGACCCCGCTCCGGGTGACGAAGGCCGAGCCGGTACTCCCCGGTAAGAATTCTCTCCACCACCGGTCCCTCAATGGTTCGGTTATCTACTACCCGGAAGCCATCTTCCCCTCGTGAGAAGCGGTACTCGTACGGCTGGGATCCATCGTCGTCCAAGAAGATCTCGTTGATGGTGCCGTTGGCCGTGAATCCACGACCAAGGATCTCGAGCCCGTATCGTCCCAGGCGGTCCTGCGAGACGTTTACCGAAAAGACGAGAGTCTCCGGTACGTACTTGTTCAGCCGGAAAAGCAACGTCTCCGGCTCCCCGACGTTACCGACGGTATCAACCGGAGCTACAGTGAGAGCCCAGACACCGTTGTCCAGATTCCTGCGACTAACCACCGGGACGGAGGTATCAATCGGCGGCTCTGGAGGAGGTAGCTCAACTTCCGCCTCGTCTACTACAGCCCTCGCCTCCGCGACGAAGCTAAGTCGCGTCGTGTAGCCCGCAACGTCCTCTTCCGGTGGCGGCTCCCAGCGAAGATCAAAGGTGTTGGATACGAGATAGCCGTCCTCATCAACCGGCGGACGAGGAAAGGTGACCGGTGATGGAGGGGTGTTGTCCAGGAAATACTCAATCGTGCTCGGTTCGGACCAGTTCCCGGCGAAGTCCGTCGCCCGGACTCTCAGATACCAGGCGCCGTCCTCCTCCGCCCTGACCTCGACCTGTCGATTGGGGACGAGCTGGTCCACTTCCCTGTCCACCGGTGCATCGGGGTCACGAGTCCAGGTGTAACTGTAACCTCGGATGCCCGAGGCGTCCGCCGGGTCCGAAATCGAAATCACCGCCCGGGGACCCGAGGTGCGGCGCCCTTCCACAAAGTTCGCCCCCGCGAGCCGGGGCGGATTGACCCGTTGGTCGGGTTCGAGATAGGTGAGTCTGCTCCCCTGCTCAGCGGCTTGCTGCCAGAGTACGTGTAGCCTTCCCCGATGGAGTTCCGCTACGGGAAAAGTCGCTTCGGCTCCATCCGGGGAGAGGGTCCTGCGCTCCCACTGTATTCCCTCCCGCCGCGCGAGAATGACCCGGCTACGGCCGCCAGGGTTGGTAAACCAGAGAAGAAAGGTATCCCCCTGAAAGGTGTGTATCCGGGGAAAGTTGGCGCTCTCGATACGCGAGGTAACCTCGTCCCGGGCGTTCCCTGGATTGCCCTCTGTGTCATACTCAGCGTAGTAGATCTGCCTGTTCCCGCCCTGGTACCGCCGCTCCCAAGTGACCCCGAGAGTCTGGGACCCCACCGTTTCTAGGTGCGGCCGCTGGTTGTCGTAGAAATCCGGGTTGTCCGTCTGAGTAATGTCGCTAAATGTCGTGAGACGCTGAGCCTCGGACCAGCTCCGGCCGCCGTCGTCGCTCCATTTCATATAGAGCTGGTAGGTACCTCGCAGGTCGAGATTCAGCCCCTGGAAAACGACGAAGTCCCGACCGCCCAGACGAGCGTGGCTCGGCAGAAAGGTGAGCCCAACCTCCGAATCCTCCTCGAGACGCTCCAGAGTTGTCCAGGACTCGCCGTCAGTGGAGCGGCTGTAGAGAATCGCCTGGGTAATACCAACATTCTGGTTTACGAAGAGGAGGAGGGAGTTGTCGCTAGTCTCATAGATTCGGGGAGCAACGTTGGTGACCTCCGTCTCGATCAGGGCGGTCCTCTCAAACTGCGTTGATCCCGGCGGCGCGCGGTAAATTTCCGTCGTCTGTGGCGAGGCGACGACACTTACAAATAGCTCACCGTTGCTCCTGGCAAGGGCGTTGTAGATGACCGGAATTGTGTCTGTTTCAGCAGAAAACGGACCGGCAACATCGAAGGGGGCAGAAAACTCCCTGCCCCGTTCGGTACTCCGGCCCCGAATATAGAGCTGTCGGTTCTCTCCCTCTCCCTCTACTTCCTGGTAGAAGAGGATCAATCGTTCCCCGTCGGATACGAACTCCGGGAACCGGGCGTCTGCGGGGACAGCGTTTCTCGGACTCTCGAAATATGGCGCTTGGGCAAAGAGACCGGAGAGAGGATAGAGCAGCAGCAGAAGAGCAAAGGAGACGAGAAGCCTGCGGTTACGTGGGAGTCTCAAATACCGAGTCGTAAGGCGATTCTCCTTCTCAGCTCAATCAGCGGAGGATACCCCTGGTTCTCCGGGTCCGCAAGAAGGCGTTCCACGATAGAGAAAGCTCGGGCCACCTGTCCCTGGGCGAAGAGCGTCTCCGCCAGCCTATACTGCTGCTCGTCGGCACTACTGAGCGCGACCGTCGCCTGACCCCCGAGTCGTATTCTCAGAGAGTCCATCAGAAACTTTGCGTCCTGGTTGTTTGGATTGAGGTCTACGGCTTCTTCCAGGAGGCTCACCGCTACAACGGCCTGGTCCCGGCTCCCGGCCTCCGCGAGACGCTGGGCCTGGGCAAAGAGCTGATTGGACTCAGCTATCCGCGCCTGGTCAACCGGGTCTTCCCGGAGGTTCAGCTGAATCTCGAGCTGGCGAATCTGCTCCTGCAGCCCCGGATAGTTCGGGTTGATCTCCGCCAGAGCCTCGAGCTCTCCGTAGACCGCCAGAAACTCTCCCTCATCGATTCGGTCTACCGCGTCCTCATAGCGAGCCTCGAAGACCTGCGGGAAATTATCCTCCTCGGTGATCTGCAAAATTCGAAGCTCGAGAATCCGGGCGTTCCAGTTGAGGGGGCGCACCTCTCGGACGTTCCGCAGATTCTCGATCGCCCGGTCCAGGAGTCGCTCCCCCTGCTGTTCCCGGCCGGAGTTGAAAAGCTCCCGCCCTT
>CAYZHV010000208.1:0-6717 GCA_964478055.1 uncultured Spirochaetaceae bacterium
CCCGAGGCGGAAGTCCCCGAAGAGGCGCCCGCCGAAGAAGAGGGCCCGGAAGATGAGGATTTCGACCTCGGAGATTTCGACTTTGGAGAAGAACTCGAAGAGGAGCTCGGGGAAGAGCTGGGCGAAGAGGAGGCCGAGGCGCCGGAAGCGGAGCCTTTCGAAGAGGCCCCCGAAGAAGAAGCTCCCGAGGAGACCTTTGAGGCCGAGGAGCCGACCGAAGCGGGCGCTGAAGCGGAGGGGCTCGATGAGTTTACCGGAGCTGAGCTCGGAGACTTAGGGGATTTCGGGGAGGAGGAGTTCGACCTCGAGGCGGATCTCGCCGATCTCACCGGAGAGCTCGAGGAGAGTGAGGGCGCCGAGGAAGCGGAGGAGATCTTCGAGGAAGCCCCGGAGCCGGAGACGCCAGAAGAGGAGGGCCCACCGGAGGCGGGGGACGAGCTCGACCTCTCGGCCATCGAGAGTGACTTCGTCGACGAGGAAGCGGAAGCAGAGGAGGAGTTCGAGCTTCCTGAAGAGAGCCTCGAGGAGATCGCCGCTGGTGCCGAGGCGGAGCCGGAGGCCGAGCCCATTCCGGATGAAGAGCTCGAGGGTTTTCTTCCCGAAGAGGAGGAAGATGAGGAGCTCGACGAGTTCGGTGAGATCGAAGGTTTCGGCGACCTCGAGGAGGCCGAAGAAGATTTCGATGTCGACGAGTTCAATCTCGACGAGTTCGGCACGGAGTTCGGTGTCGTCGAGGAGGCCGTGGAGGGGCTCGAGGGTGCCGAGGAAGGCGCCGGCGAGGCTGCTCCCGAGGAGGAGGTCGAAGGCGCGGAGGAGCAGCCGGAGCTGAGCCTCTCGGACGAGGAGTTCGACCACCTTCGAAAGACCCTGGGCATACTTCCCCTGAACCTCAAACGGGAGGTCGAGGAAATTATCGCCGAGGGCAAGGCGAATGCCGCCCAGACCGATGAGCTCGTCCACGCTCTCATTGCAGGCCAAGCGCCCTCGCAGATCGCGGATATCGCCTCCCGTATCCTCGGGCGGCGCATCCAGATTCCAAAGGGGTACCAGAAGCGCAGTGGACTTGCTTTCGAGGCGGAGCAGCGCACCTTCGCCTACCGGTTCAAGCACAATATCCTGCCGGTTCTGCGGGTGGCCGCCCTCGGGATTATTGCCGCGGCCATTCTCGGCTACCTATCCTATCAGTTCATTTACCAACCCATTTACGCCAACTCCCTCTATACCGAGGGGTACGAGGATGTTCAGGCCGATCGATACACCGAAGGAAATGAGAAGTTTGACCGCGCCTACGAGGTGTGGCCCCGGGAGCCGTGGTTTCTCCGATACGCCCGTGCCTTCATCGACAGACGACAGTACCAGCTCGCCGTGGAGAAATACGATCAACTCGTATTCGGTATGGCCGAGAATCGGCGGGCCTTTCTCATGGAGCAGACCCGGCAGGGCAACCTCGACTCTCTCTACGAGATCGGTAATCGGCGACGGACGGTCTATGAGATGCTCAACGTCCATCGGGAGGGTATTCTCGAGCACGCCTCGCTGCAGTCCGAGGTCCTTGCCAACTACGAGCGGGCGGATCAGCTCCTCCGGATTCTCCTCCACGAGGATGAGACGGATTACGAGGCGCTCATCAACCGCGGGGACAACTACATGCGTTGGGCGGAGGTTATGGAGAGCCCCGAGGGCCGGGACGAGCGGTACGAGCAGGCCCGAGAGTCCTACGCGCGGCTCATAAACGCCTACGGCACCACCGACGAGCTCCTTTTCCGGATGCTTCGCTATTTCATTCGCACCGACAACAAGAGCGAGGTAGATCGTCTTACCCGGACCTTTCAGGACAATCCGGACGCGGAAATCAACCCGGTCATTTACGCCGAGCTCGCGGGCTATCTCATAGACAAAGAAGAAACCGGAGAGGTCCGGGACATTATCTTCCGCGCCCTGGAAGAGGATCAGCGGCTCCCGGAGCTGCACTACCAGCTCGCCCGGTTCTATCGAACCCTGGCGACCCCGGGAGAAGAGCTTACGGCTCTCGAGAACGCCCGGCGGCTCTTCGAGGCGCAGTCACCTCTTACGACCGAGCGGCTGGGAATGTTTATCGATACGGATATTCGCCTCGGAGAGTATTACTACGAGCGGGAGGAGTACATCACCTCCGAGCAGCGCCTCTCCCAGGCGCAGGGGCGCTACGAGCGCGCCCTGGAGCAGCGTCTCATACAGCCCGAGGCGAAGTACGGCCGCCTCTACGCCCGGCGGGGAGACATCTACTACTTCGTTGAGCGGAGCTTCGACACCGCCCTCGACTACTACCGGGACGCCGAGGCGAACCAGTACGAGACCCGGGAGCTGGACTACCGCATTGGTAACATCCACTATCGGGCGGAGCGCTTCGACCAAGCGGTGGAGCGCTTTCTGGACGCCTCCGGTCGCGTGACCCGGGACAAGACCCTACTCTGGGCGACCGGAAACGCCCTCTTTAATCGTGAGAACTACTTTGCCGCCCAGGCGCACTACGAGGAGCTCCTCGAGCAGCTCCAGGCGGAACGAAACCGAATCCAGAACCTCCTGGTGGAGGAGAATCCCGCCCATCGCGCCCTGATCGAGCAGATGATCAGGGCCAACAACAACCTCGGGGTCTCCCTCTACGAGCTCTACCAGCGGGACGGCACCAACCAGGAGCTCCTCTCCGAAGGAATGGCGTACCTCACCCGGGCTCAGGAAATCGCCGGTAACTACGCCCGGGACCCACGGACCGGCGAGCGCTCCCTGGCGACAAACCTCGCCTACATCAACATGCGGGAGATTCTCTATCCCGAAAACGAGGGGACCGTGCAGATTTACAATCAGATTCCGGACGACTTGGGGAGCTTGAGCTTCTAAACGTCGTAGAGCCAGCCGTGGGTGTCTTCCACCGCGCCGTACTGAATACCCCGCAAGGTTCTTCTCAGCTGGGCGGTGAGCTCCCCGATCTTCCCGTCGTTGTAGACCGCGGTCTTGCCCTTGTGGGTGATCGACTCGAGGTAGGAGACCCCCGCGGCGGTGCCGGTAACAAAGACCTCCGTCGCCTCCGATAACGCTTCGTCGATCTCCACGGGCCGCTCCGCGGTGGGGACGCCCATATCCTTGGCAAGCTGCAGGACGCTCTTGCGGGTGATGCCGTCGAGAATTCGGTCCTCCAGGCTCGGGGTTACCAGGGTGCCGTCCTTCATATAGAAGAAAATGTTACAGGAAGAGCCCTCTTCAACGTACTTATGCTCTTTCGCGTCGAGAAAGATCGCTTCCATGTAGCCGTCGTCGATCGCCTCGGACTTCGCGAGGATCGGAATGACATAGTTGGCGTCACACTTGATCCAGCCGGTGCCGTTCTCGGTTGCGCGAATCTTGTTGGTGGTCACCGCCTTTGCGTCGGCGTCGGGGTCGAAGTAGGAGCCCACGTTGGTTGTGGCAATTATGACCCAGCGCTTCTTGACCGTATTGAGCCCGATTCCCGGCTCCCCGTAGGTAAAGGGGCGAATGTACATGGCACTCCCTTCCACAAAGTCCCGGGCCGCCCAGGCGGGATCGTAGCCGGGGAAGAATCCCAGGTCGTAGTTCCGCCGGACCAGCTCCTTAACGGCGTTAACAAAGAGATCCTCCGGAAAGGCGGGCATGCGCAGGCCGATCATCGACTTATGCATGCGGGCCGCATTCTGATCAGGCCGAAAGATCTTCAAGCTGTTGTCCGGCTGCGGCGTCGCCTTGAGTCCTTCGAAGCAGCCGAGGCCGTACTGGGTGGTGTAGTTGACCAGAGGTAGCTCGGGAAAGGAGTTACGCAAGGAAAGAAGCGCCGCCCGCTCGTCCGCGGAGAGGGTGTTCTCCTTCTCCGGCGTCTCGTGAGGCTTCTCGATAAATTCTTCCGTCCAGCTGCCGTCCTCGTTATACTGAGCTTTGTACACCCAGGGATTGACTGACAGAGTAAAGGCGCTTCCCATTGCGTCGCTCCTTGCAGAGAGTTTCTTGAAGTAAGCCTTGAGTGTAGTAGCGACCCCGTAAGCGGTCAATAGTCAGGAGAGTAATGATGGTAGATAACGTTGTTGTACTTGCCGGCGGTACCGGCACCCGGCTCTGGCCCGCCTCCCTGCGGACCCGGCCCAAGCAGTTTCTCGACCCCGGCACCGGCGCCTCCCTTCTCCGGATGACTCTGGAGCGGGCGGCGGCGGTAACCGAGAAGGGACGAATTATCATCGTCACCCATAAGGATCAGGTAGCACCCCTAATTGAAGAGCTCTCGCAGCTCAAGAGCCTCCGGGAGCGCGTCCTCGTCCTCCCGGAGCCGGCGATGCGAAACACCGCCCCCGCCATCACCCTGGCGATCACCTATCTTGCCCTAAACGAGCCCGGAGAGGGCACCACCCTGGTCCTCGCGGCGGACCACATCATCACCCCCGTGGACAAGTTTGCCGAGGCTTGCGAGCGGGCGGACACCCTCGCCCGGGAGGGCAATCTCGTCACTTTCGGTATTACCCCCACGCGGCCCGAGACGGGGTACGGGTATATCGAGGCGGGAGAGTCGATTACGTTGGGCTCGGGGAGTAGCCACGGGCCCGACGATTCCAGCTCGGGGAGTAGTAACCACGGGCCGGGGGCTACAACCCACGGCTCGAGTGCCGAAAGCTCCGGGCCGGGCCGCCGGGTCACCGCCTTTCGCGAAAAGCCCGACGAGGCCACGGCAAAGAGGTACGTCGAGGCGGGTAACTTCCTCTGGAACAGCGGGATGTTCGTTTTTCGTAACGACAGCTATCTCGCGGCCCTTAACAAGCACCAGCCCGACGTCGCCAAGGGCTTCGAGGCGATACAGCTCCTGGAGACCCACGAGCGGCAGGACAAGCTCCCCGTGGAAAGCCGGAACGGAGTGGAGGTCGCCTGGGATGGTAGCTACCTGGCGGAGGTGTACGGCGAGCTTCCGAAGATCTCCATTGACTACGCGGTTATGGAAAAGGCCGCCGAGGTCGGCGGAGTAGCCGTGGTGGAGCCGGAGTTCGAGTGGAACGACGTTGGCAGCTGGGACGAGATGGCCGAGCTCGCCGAGGCTGGTGTCTTAGGGGGCGCCAAGGCGGGTTCTACCGGCGCCGATCTCTACACCGCCGGGGCCAACAACGTCTACGCCTTCTCGGACCTCCCGGTGGCGGTCTGCGGCGTCGATGACGTCTCGGTGGTCGTCAAGAATGGCAAGGTCCTGGTGGTCAAACGAGGCAAATCACAGTTGGTAAAGGAAATCGTCGAGAAGCTCGAAGGAAAGGGGCGGGACGACCTGCTCTAAGCTGTTGTCGGCCCTTCGGGCTGCTCCGCTTTCTCTTCTCGACGCTCACTCTCGGGGGTAAGGAGCCGGGTCCGCTCGTTGAGATACTGCGAGAGCTCCTGACCGAGCCTTTTGGAAAAGGCCACCCCCCCGTCTCTCACCGGTCGGCCCGCCTTCGCCTGGATCTCCGCGAAGAGCTCGAGCTCCCGGTCCATCATGGTGAGAAGCTCCTCCTTCCGGTCCGCCAGGCGGGCGACGTTCTCGAGAACCCGAACCTGCTCTCGCCGCACATAGAGAATAGTGGACCGGAAGGCGCTCAACGCTTCGGCCTCCGCGCTGAGGTGGCGAACCAGGGGCTTGGTATCGAGGCCTTCGAGGAAGCCGCGCTCCGCGGCGTGGGCTTCCTGCGCCTGCTGGCGAAGATATTCCGCGTAATTTTTGCGGATCGAGGCGAAAATATCCGAAAAACTTTTTTGAAAGTTTGCGGCGTAGGCTTTCTTTTTTTCTTCCGTGGCGCCCTGGGAGAGGCGTTTTAAGTTTTCCAACTCCGATCGGTACTTGCTCACTTGCAGGAGAATATTCTTGATTGCCGCGGCCATCTTGGCGCTCGGGTCCGTGGCGACGATCGCCTGCACGTCCTCTATTATGTCCCGGATCTCCTGCTGTTTGACCTTCTCCATCTGGTCCGGGGTCGAATCCTGCCGCTCCGAGGGCAAACGGATCGTCCCTTCCACAACTCCTCGCTCAGCGAGAATTGCATAAATAAGGGACGCGATGGAGCCAGCCTGGGACTCCAACTGCCCCATAGAGCGAGAATTGTACTTAATATCCTCTAAAATCTCGAATAACTTGGTCAGGCGACGCTGTTTCGCCTCTACTACGCCCCCTTCCACGGAGCCGGCGAGCTCTCTGGCCATCGGCGCATGAGAGGAGAGCCCGAGGAGTTCTTCCAGCTGCTCCGGGTCCCGGGAGGCGTTCTTGAGTTCTATCCAATCGCCGGAAATCCGGCTTGCGAGCTCCATGAGTTGGCGCTTTCCTCCACCATTATCATACTACCCGGAACGAAAATCTCCAAATCCCTAGCAGAAACCTCTGGTCAAACTCGCCAAACTAATACACAATTAACCGTAACGCCGTAGTTGTAACGGTGTTATTAGGGATGTATGGCAATTGGAGTAATTCGTGTCGTTGCTTGACAGCGAAAATTCCGGTTGCTATACTGCTTTAAAATCCTAAGACGAACGGGGGCTGAAAGGGCCGTTGGCTCTTCCCCGAAGCTACTGAGGAGGAATCCACATGCGAAAAGTATCTCTCCTTATTGCTGCGCTCCTACTGGTTAGCGTTGGTGCTTTCGCTCAGACGGTCGACTCGACTGTTGAAGCAGAAGTATCCGCGGCCTTTGGTGTACAGCTCGATGAGATGACCACCGGAATTTCGAACGA
>CAYZHV010000208.1:6727-6994 GCA_964478055.1 uncultured Spirochaetaceae bacterium
CCTCAAAGTATCCGTCGCTGCCGACGGCGTTGAAGACCTGAGCGGAACCGACGAGGGCGGCGGCCAGATGGTCGACTTCTCTTGGGGCGACGTAGAGGGCCGACTCGTACTCGGTGCTGCCTACATCGAGCTCGGGAACGACAACGTAACCCGCTCAGCCGACGAAGCAAGCAACCCTGTTAAGATCAACCAGTCTATTGTAACGGTCGACGGAGCACTTAAGTTCGTCGGTGCTGCTGCCGACTTCAACGGCGACGGCCTTAAACG
>CAYZHV010000209.1:0-6981 GCA_964478055.1 uncultured Spirochaetaceae bacterium
TGTGGAGATGAAGGGAGCGCACTGAGGAGCTCGAGGTCGCCCCCAGGATGAAGTTGCGGATTCTCGCTCGATCAACCTCCTTGACCCGGGTGAACTGAACTCCCGCCACGGAACGATCGAGGAGGCCCTCCTGGACCACGTAGACCACCTCTCCCTGCACCGTGGTCTCCCGCTTCTCTCCAGGGAGCGCAAAGGAGAGCTCCAGGCCCCCACCGGGCTCCAGAGAACCGGCAAACTCCAGCAGCAATCCCTCGGTGGAAATGTTTGCGATTCTCGGAGAGCCAAGGCCGGAGACCCGCACTTCGGTGATGTCACAGTCGCACCGAGGAATTTGCCGAGCCTCTCCGGCACGGTCTCCGGTTTCGATCTCCCGCTCTTTCTGCTCCCGGATGTACCGGTCGATGAGGCGCATCTGCTCAGCCGCCTCGAACTGAAACTCCAGTCCCAGGCGGTATCCTTCGGCGCGCTCACTCTCCTGACGGGTAATGCGAACCGGAATCCTCACCGGTGTATCGGTATTGGGAAGGGTAAAGGTTATGTTCTGGGCGTCAGTCCCGGGTAGATCGACAACGATCTGCATCCCCGAGCGGCTTATGTCAACGGAGCGGCCTTCGATGACGCCGCCCTCAGCTTCGAATTGGATGCTGTCCTGGTGACTCACGCGTACGTTTCTACGCCTGTCGGACATGGGTCTCGGGAGAACTATAGTCCAGGCACGCCCCGATCTCAAGCGACCGCCCGGACTGCCGCCGGGTCGATCAGCTCGGCAGCTGGTCTCCCTGTCCAGTCGCCCGCTGCCAGTCAAAGTAGCCGCTGAGGTAGTCGAAGACCGCGGAGAGGTAGCTGAGCCTGGCCGCCTCGAGGCTCACCCGGGCATCCTTGAGCTCCAACTGCGTGGCCAGGCCGCTCTCGACGGAGCTCTCGGTGACGTTGTACGCCTCCTCCGCGGTATTGAGGGTCTGTCTGGCGGAGTCGATCCTCTGATTAGCCTCTTGGAGCGTGAGGCGGATATTCTCGAGCTCGGTGTAGATATCAGACTGCTTCTGGGCGATCTGGGTGTTAACCTTCTGTACTTCCAGCCTCGCCTGCTTGAGACTCGCGAACCGGCTACCGCCGTAGAAGACCGGGATCGTCATCGAGAGCCCCAGACTGAGGGTATCAGTGGGGTCACTCAGATCCCACTCGTCGCTGGCGGCCTGCCAGCCGTAATTCACCGAAGCGCTCAGGGAGGGGTAGAACGAGGCGCGCTGGGCGTCGACGTTGAGCTCCCGAAGACGCTGCTCGTTGAGCAGGACCTGGTAGTCCGGTCGACTCCCCTGGACTTCCGAGGGGGCACCGAATTCCGGTAACTCCGGAAAGCTCTCCAGGCTTCCCTGGAGAGAGACCGCGGTTTCCTGAGTAAGGCCCGCGAGATTCTTCATGTTCTGAAGGGCCACCTGGAGATTTCGCTCCGCCTGGGTCGTGTCTGGCTGAGTTATCTTCCAATTGACCTCTGCTCGCAGCACCTCCAGCCGGGAGGCAACACCGCTCTCGAAGCGGCGCTGGGTCTCCAGGTAATTGTCCCGAGCGATTTCCTCGGAAGAGCGGCGCACCTCGAGCACTTCCTGCAGAAGCAGCGTCTGGTAGAAGAGCCGCTTCGCCTCGGTCAGTATGGCCTGCCGCGCCACCTCGAATGCGGTCCCGGTGAGATTGGTAAACTGCGCGCTCGCCTCCAGAGCGCGAAAGACAGTCATATCGAAGAGATTCTGCTGCAGTGAGAAACCCATGCTGAACTCATTGTCGCTGTTGACATCTATCTCCTGAGTCTGCAGCGGATAGAATCCGGACCCGTCTTCGGTGTCCACCGCGCCGATGGGCACCTGCTGTTCGATGTCCAGGAGATTCCTGTTGTACCCGACCTGGCCGGCGATATTCGGGTAGAGTTGTGTCCGGGCGAGCTGCTCCTGAACCTCCGCCAGGGATCGGTCGGTTCGGGCGTTCTCCAGGTCCAGGCTGTTCGCCTCCACCAGCTCCAAAAACGCGGGAAGATCGATCTCTCGCTCCTGCGCCGAGAGCGTCGGGGCAAGGAGGAGACACACAACAACTGATACTATGGTAGCTCTTCGTTTCTTCACTCTGTTCCTCTCAAGGTCTATTGTTCATTGGTTTCTATGCTTCTACCGTGCACGCGAACCCAGGGCCCTAGGTCGTCGGTCGCGGTTGGCGATGTTCCTTCTTGGACTCTATTAGATTCTCCAGAGCTGGTATGACAAAGAGGGAGAGAAAGGTCGCCGCCAGGAGCCCTCCGATACTGACGATTCCCATAGGCTGTCGCATCTCGGCACCCCAAGCGCCGATGCCGAGAGCCATGGGTAACATGCCGAGCATGGTTGCAATGTTCGCCATGAGAATCGGCTTGAGTTTGGTCGGAGCCGCCTCCAGGAGCGCCGCTCGTACTCCCTTTCCTTCTCGCCGCAGCTTGTTGGTGTAGTCCAGGATCAGTATGGCGTTGTTGACGACCAACCCGACGAGCATAACGATGGCGAGCATGGATACTATGTTCATCGTCTTGCCGGTAAGAAGAAACGCCGCCACCACGCCGATCAGAGAAAGAGGAATCGTAGAGAGGATGAGCACCGGCTGGCCGAAGCGCTCCAGTATCGCCGCCAGGAGCATGTAGGTGAGCACAACCGCCAGGATAAAGACGAATAGAAACTCCCGAGCCGTCTCGTTCAGGAGCTCCGTGTCACCGCCCCAGGATAGCTGATACCCCGGAGGAAAATTCATTTCCGAGACCGTTCGCTCGATGGGGCCGGTCACCTCTCCGAGGACGTACCCCGGAGCGAGGTCCGAGGTGAACTCGATGGACTGGATCTTGTCGTCCCTGAGAATCTGGCTTACTCCCTCGCCCAGATCTACTCGAGCAAAGTGCGCCAAGGGAAATAGTCCCGCCCGGGTCGGCACGACTATGTTGCCGATTTCCTCGTATCCGGCGACGTCCTCGTCCCGGAGGGTGACCCGAATATCGTACTCTTCGCCACCCTGCTTGAAGGTGGTCATCACCATGCCCTCCACGGCGGCTCGCATGGTCATGGCGAGATCCTGAACCGTCAGGCCTGCGTCGTTGAGCTTGATCCTGTCCGGTGTAAGGATCACCTCGGGCTTTCCAGGCTTGCTGGAGGTGTCGAGATTCACGATCCCCGGTATCTCCTCCAGACGTTCCCGGAGCTCTCTGGCATACCCGGCGAGGCGCTCGGTCTCCTCTCCCTGGAGATAGAACGTAACCGCCGAGCCTCCTCCCATTTGCGCACTCACCGAGGAGACCCGGATCGTCGCCCCGGGAATGTCCGCCAACTCCTCAGCCATCCGGGCGGCTACAATGGTGTTCGGCTCCCGCAGGGTCTTGTCGATGAGCTTGATACTCATGGCACCGAGGTTGGTCCCGGTGTCGGTGAAGCCGAGGTCCCCCAGGCTGGTCACCGCCGTAGCTACTTCAGGATAGGTGGCGATTCGCTCTTCAATTTTCTCGAGGACCGCGGCGGTCTGATCGAGATCACTCCCTTGTGCGAGCTCCGCCTCGATGCGTACGTCTCCCTGATCCATGGCAGGCTGGAACTCGAAAGGAATGCGTGAGAAACCGGTCATGGCGAGGACAAAAACGGCAAGGGTGCCGAAGATGAGCAGTGCGCTCCTCGGTTTGCTGTGGAGAACCTTCTCGAGAACAACCGCGTACCCCTTCTCCAGGCGGTGGATGTGCCCCTCGAGCCAGTCGCCGATGGGATGCTTCTTCCTGTCATGATCCGGTAGGAGCTTCGAGGCGAGCATGGGGGTGAGGGTAAAGGAGATGAGAAGGGAAAAGACCGTGGCAAAGGAGACCGCCAGGGCAAACTCCTTGAGAAAGAGCCCTGCAAGACCGCTCATCGTCGCCATCGGGAGGAAGACGGCGATGTTGGTAAGGGTCGAAGCGACAACCGCCACGGTCACCTCCGCGGTGCCCTGGTCGGCGGCGGTCTTTCGGTCGTGGCCCATCTCCTTGTGGCGAAATATGTTCTCGAGGACCACCACGGAGTTCATGACGAGCACACCCACGGCGGTCGAGATACCCATGAGAGACATCAGGTTGAGGGACATACCAAAGAAGCTCATCACCAGAAAGGTGGGAATTATCGACATCGGCATTGCCAGAGCGACAATGAGGGTAGACCTGAGGTCATGGAGAAAGAGCAGCAGAAGGAGCGCCGTAAGGCCGATACCCATAAGAATGTTCGAGAGGGTGTCGTTAACCGTTCCGTCCACAGCCACGGAGTCGTCGCTGGTGATGGTGATGTTCACCTCCGCCGGAAGCAGACTCTCGATTGTAGGTAGGCTCTCCCGGACGGCGCCGGCGATCTCAACGGGGTTACCCTCGGGGCTCTTGATAATGCCCACGAGGACGGAGTTCTCGTCCCGCTGGTTTGACTCGTTGTCGAAGAAAACGGTGCGACTCCGGACATCCTCGCCGGTGTCCCGAATCGTGGCGATGCTCCCAAGCCGCTTTGCTCCAGCGGCGGTAGGGATGTCGATGTCAGCGACCTCATCCAGCGCCGCGAACTCTCCCTCGAGCCTGACGGCAAAGTCCTGCCCCTGAGCCTGCATGTTGCCCCCAGGCATGTCCAGGTTTGCCGCGGCGAGGATCTGTCCAACCTGGGCGAGGCTGATCTGATTCTCGTAGACGACTCGATTCTCGAACTCGACCCGGATCTCTCGCTCCCGACTTCCGGAAATGGAAACCCGCCCTACTCCGGCGATTCGGGAGAGCTGATCCTTTACGGTCGTCTCGGCGTACTCGCTCAAAGCCACCGGGTCCACGTCGCCGCTTACCACGAGATTCATCACCGGAAATGCGGTAATGTCGATCTTCTCGACGATCGGTGTCTCCGCGTCCCCGGGCAGCTCATTGAGTATGAGGTCCACCTTGTCCTTGATCTCCTGGTTGGCCACATCCGGATCCTTGGAGAGCTCGAACTCGATCACGATAAGGGAGGCGCTGTCGAGACTGTAAGACTGAAGATTCTTGATCTCGCTGACGGTGCTGATTTCGTCCTCGATGATCTGGGTAATCTGCGTGGCAACCTGGTCCGGGCCCGCTCCGGGATAGACGGTCTGTATGGTGACAAAGGGAGCGTTTATGTCGGGCATCAGGTTCAGGGGGAGACCGAGAAACGCTATAACACCGAATAGGAGAAGGCCGGCTAGGACCATAGTCATGAGAACCGGGCGCTTTATCGAAAGCCGTGAAAGAAACATCTGCTCTTCTCCTACCGCTGAACCAGTCGTGGTTCTTCTTCTATAACACGCACCAGGACCCCGTCCGTCACCTGGTCGATCCCTTTCGTTACAAGTCGATCACCAGAGGAGAGCCCTTCGGTCACTTCGAAGTAGAGCCCCTGCTGTCGTCCGACGGTGATATGGCGGCGCACCGCCCGGTCTCCGTCGAGAAGATAGACGTAAAACCCTTCGCCGTCTTCTCTTACCTCGGGCTCGCTCACGATGATCGCCTGGTCCCGGTGGGTGACGATCTCCACCGTAGCGGTAACACCACTCTGGACCTGGAGGTCGGGATTCTCGAAGCGCAGCTTCGCGGCGAAGGCTTTTCTCTCCTGGTCCATGGCCATGTCTACCTGGGCCACCTCGCCCTGGAGTCGGTGATCCTGCCACTCCGCCCGGGCGAGCTGCCCCTTGCGCACCCGACCCACCTGCCGATCCGTAAGCCAGACCGTACTCTTGAGCTCCTCAAAGGAAGAAACCGTAAAGAGCGGATCTCCCGGATCCACGTTATCGGACTCGAAGACGTTGATTCGCGTTATGTAGCCGGAGATCGGAGCCGCCACCCGAGCCATCTGCTGTACGGAATCCCAGTTTGCCCTGGCGAGCTCGAACTGCGTACGAGCGTCGTCGAAAGACTGCCGGGAGACACCATCCTCCTCATAGAGCTTGCTCACTCGTTCAAAGGCCTGACGGGCGCTCTCGTAGCTCACCCGCGCCTGCTCATAGTTGAGGGACGGGTTGTCCGAGGGAAAGAAGACCACCGGCGTACCCTGCTCCACGTACTCTCCGACCTGGAAACGGATCGAGGCGACTTCGTCGGCGAGCATCGAGGTGGCCGTAGACTCCTCCGCCCCGCTCAAGGTCGCGGTGAATCTGAGATAGGTGCGAAAGTCGGTCTCCTCCACGGGTCGCACGTTGACCGGAACACCTTCATTTTCCTGTATCTCCGAAATACTCTGCGTCTCTTCTTCCTCGGCTCCGGAACAACCAACGAGTATAAGGAGCGCCGCCAAGATGGCCGCACCGCGCAGGTTTGTCTTGTTCATATGAATACCCCTTCTCCTATCAGTCTAACCCCGAGGAAACCGGTAGGAATCCCCGGACGACGAAATCTGCCAATTCTTCAATCTGCTTCTTAGTAGGCTTCATTTCCAGATCGATCATTTGAATAAAAGCGCCGGAAATCACCGCGCTCAGGGCAAAGAAGGCGGTGGCGGCATTCCATCGAGAGAAGACCTCTCCTTCCTTCATGGCCTTCTGAATGACCTCATATCCCATGGCGTCGTGCTCGAACTGGATCTCCGCCGAGATCATCCCGTCCCGATTGAGGGCGGAGCGAATCGTGAGCTCCTGCATCGCCCGAAACTGCGGATCTTCGGCGAATCGGTAGAGGAGTTTCTTAATGGCGTTTCGCAGTACTTCGAGGAAAGGAAGCTCGCTCTCAGTCGCCTCCGCCACGAGCCCCTTGTACTGCTCCGAAAGCCGGTCGAGGATCTCCTTAAAGAACGCCTCCTTGTTCCGGAAATGCCAGTAAATCGCTCCCCGGGTTGTTCCCGCCTCTCTCGCTACGTCACTCATGGTCGCCGCTGCAAACCCCTTCTCCGAGAAGACCCTGAGGCCCGCCTCAAATATATCCTGTCGAGTCGTATCAAGAGCTACGGTTTATAATACACTCGACCTTTTAATTGAATGCGG
>CAYZHV010000210.1:0-6971 GCA_964478055.1 uncultured Spirochaetaceae bacterium
TATCATGCCGCCCATGTCCCTTCAACTCGATAAAACCAAGCTTGCAGAGGAGGCGCTCGAACGCTTTCTCAGATACGTAAAGGTGCACACTACCTCGGACCGCCACTCCGGGACTCAGCCCTCTTCGCAACGGCAGTTCGATCTCGCCGGTATGCTCGCCGAGGAGCTCCGGGAGATGGGCGTCGAGGATGTTACTCTCACCGATAAGTGCTACGTCATCGCCCGGGTTCCCGGAAACGGCGGGAGCTCAGTCCCCTCCATTGGGTTCCTCGCCCACGTGGACACCGCTCCGGATCTCTCCGGGGAGAACGTGAAACCCCAGCTCTGGGAAGAGTACGATGGGTCGGTAATCAAGCTCAACGATGAGCACGTCTTAGACCCCGAGGAGTACCCGGCTCTCAAGGAGTACGTCGGGGACACTCTCATCACCACCGATGGTACGACCCTCCTCGGGGCGGACGACAAGGCCGGGGTGGCGGAGATCATGACCGCCGTAAGCTATCTTATGAAACACCCGGAGATAGCGCGTGGAGATCTCGAGGTCATTTTTACCCCCGACGAAGAGATCGGTCACGGCGTCGACGGCCTCCCGATCAAGGAGCTAAACTCTCCCTTCTGTTTCACCATGGATGGAGGAGAAGAGGGGACCATCGAGGCAGAGTGCTTTAACGCCTATTCGGTACGGGTCACCTTTAACGGATACGTGATTCATCCCGGTAGCGCTAAGAACAAAATGGCAAACGCCACCGCCATGGCGGGACGTTTTCTCTCGATGCTTCCGCAGGCGGAGAGTCCCGAAGCGACGGAGGAGCGCGACGGATTCTACTGTCCCGTGGAAGTCCGGGGTGACTACGGTACCGCGGTGGTAGACCTGATCGTCCGGGACTTCGAGATCGAGGAGGTCCAGCGCAGGCTCGAGTACCTCCGCTCCCTGGCGAGAACTGTGGAACACGCCTTTCCACGGAGCTCGGTAATCCTAGAGGAGGAGAAGCAGTACCTCAACATGCGGGACGCCTTGAAGCCGCACCCCTTTGTCATGGATTTTATTCAGGACGCGGTCTCCCGGACCGGTCTCGAGCCCAAGCTACACGCTATCCGCGGAGGCACCGACGGGGCGAGACTGACGGAACTCGGTATTCCGACGCCGAACATTTTTGCCGGGGGTCACAATTTCCACGGCCGCTACGAGTGGATCGCCAAGGGAGCCCTCGGCCGGGCGACGGAGACGATCCTTCATCTCGTGGACATATGGCAGGAGCGGGCGAGTGAGCACTTCACCTAGTCTTGTAGGGGCTCGGGCCCTGGTAACCGGAGGATCGCGCGGAATCGGTAAGGCGATCGCCGCCATGCTCTACGAGGAGGGGGCGCGAGTCTACATAGTCGGAAGGGACCGGGCCCGCCTCGAGAGAGCGGTGGAGGAAATCCTCCAGGACGCCGAAAGCCGCGACGCCTCCGACGATCAAGGTGCCGCCGGTAAGAGCGGCAGGTCGTCGAGGACCCGGCGGACGGAGACCCGGGAGCCTCCGATTCCTCTGCCGACGGACCTCGGAAGTCCCGAAGAGATCGACCGCCTCATCGCGGAGCTACCGGAGAATAGACTCGATATCCTCGTAAACAACGCCGGGGTAGCCCGTAATATGCCCCTGCAGGAGACGAGCGACCAGGACTGGGAGTTCCACTTCCGGATTAACGTGGACGCCCCGTTTCGGCTCCTTCGAGGCTTTCTCCCGCGACTTCGCCAGGGTGAAAATCCCTGCGTGATAAACCTCGGCTCCGTGGTGAGCAGCAAGGGGTATGTTAATCAGGGCGCCTACACGTCGAGCAAGCACGCCCTCCTCGGGCTGACCAAGGTATTCGCCCGGGAGGTTCATGAGGATGGCATCAGGGTCTTCAGTGTTGAGCCCGGCGGGGTCAATACGGAGATGATCCGCACCATGCGGCCGGATATCGATGAGAGCAAGCTCACCCAGCCGGAGGAAGTGGCCGCGACGATTCGTCACCTCATACTCATGACCGGCGGCGCGATGATTGACCAGGTGCAAATACGGCGCAGCGCCAAGGAGCCGTGGCAGTAAATCCCCGCAAACGATCGCGGTTTGTGTTAGTATCTTTAGTGGGGAACTATGCTATGAGACGCTCAACGCCCTTTTCCGGGGCCCGAGCAATTCTGATTCTCCTCATTCCCTTGCTCTTTCTCGGGTGTACCGAGAGCTCTCTCTTTGTCCCTGACCTCTCGGAGGAGGAGGAACCGACCGTCTCTACTGTGGAGGCCGGCTCCGTGGTAGAGCCGGAGGGCAGCATCCCCGTTACCCTTCCCGAGGGGAGCGATGGCGAGTACAGCAGTCTCGAGATAACTGTCCGGACCCCCGCGGGCGAGGTGGTGCACGCCGAGGTGTACGACAACGTCACCCTGAGCGAGCCGGTGCTCCCGGATCTCGAGCTTCCGGACCTCGAGCCCGGAACATACCTCGTGGAGCTATTGCTCTTCGATCAGCGGACGGAGGTGGCCCGGGAGGAGTCGCTCTTCTTCATAACCGAGGCGGAGCTTTCCGTGAGCGGTATTACCCTCTATCCCCCCGCCTCGGAGACGGAGGCACAGCTCATAGCGGAGGCGCACATACGCAATAGTGATCCTACGTTGGATCCCTATTTGCGCTGGCGATTCCGGGGTGAGGTGGTATCGGAAGGGCTGATGTCCCAGGAGGGCGCTACCGCTCGGCTCTCCACCGGAGCGGAGACAGGGGTGTTTACCGTAACGGTGGAACTCTTCCCGTACGCTCCGCCAAAGGATCTGAGCTATGAGCTTCGGTCTCCCACCTCTCATGCCACGGACGTCATCGTACGCTCTCCGGGCGAGGCGGAAGCTCCGTCGACGAGTGAGGATCTCCACCTTGCGTACCGCTTCGACGGACACGGTAGGGCTCAGGGGAGCGACGACGCCAACGGTGACACGGAATGGCTGAGGATAGGTGAGCCCCTTCTGACTCTTCATGATGATGTCTTTGGTTTCCGGATTGACGAGAACAACGGCTTTGCCCGAAGCGGTTTTCTCTTTCCTCTGGACGAGGAGAAGCGGCTCCTGCCCCTACGGTTGGAGCTAACGGTCTCGTTGTTATCCCTCGGCGACGGAGAGAGCTTTCTCCTTGCCACCGCCGACGGCACAAGAGAGTTTCTCTTCGGCCTCTCCTTCGATGGTACGCCCTGGGTTACCGTGGACAATGGAAGCAACGAGGTTACCGTGACTGCCCCGGCTCCGGCGCTCGTTCCGGAGGAGCTTACAACAATCGCTCTGGAGCTCTATCCCGGAGCCCGGGGGAGCTACCTCTTTTTCTATGAGGGGGAGACCCTCCTCCACGAGGCGCTTCTGCCCCTGAGTCTGCGCACGGTTGGCATGCCTGCCACTGGGAGTGAGACCACCGTCCCGGGAGACCTCGAGAGTTTTCGCGGAGAGGGAGTAGCCAGAGGGAGCGTGATCCTCGCGGGACCGGAGGCTTCCTTCGTCCTGGATGAGCTGGTTGTTCGCGCCCTCGAGGAGCAGAGCCGAGCGGAACTGCCGGAGCTCTTCGCTACCCTCGGCGGTGGCGCATCGGTGGAGCTCGAGGTCCCGTCGCTTCTCGGAGAGGCGGTACGCTACACCGTCCACGACCGGGAGAACGGAAGCCAGCTCTACCTCGAAGCTGAGGAGGATGACTCCCGACGCCCCGTGGCGACTCTATCAGACGGCGAAACGCTGGTTCTGGAGCGCCGTAACGGCGAGCTCGAGTACATCCTCAACGGCGGTGACCGCACACCCCTCGAGGGAGAGGCGTTCTTCTTGAGAAACGCTCCCACGAGCCCGGAAGTGGACATTTCAAAGCAGAGCGTACCGCGCTAGGCGCGGGCCTTTTGAAAATTGAATAGTGAAAGTGTATGCTCTGCTCAAAATCGGTGTTGTATCTGACATAGGAGGGTCCTGTGAAAAAGCTTACGCTCCTCACGGTTGTTTTTCTCCTGTCCGCCTCGGCGGTGGCGGCACAGGAGTACTCTGAGCGCAAGGAAATAGCGGTCTTTAAACTCGGTTACTACGGCATGCCCAAGGACCCGGCAGTGACGACAACCGAGGCGACGGTTCAGCTCGGAGTCATACGCTTTCAGTACGAAGAGCGGATTCAGCCCCAGACCACGGAGATTTTTGAACGCGCTCTCGGATCGATCGACGAGCGTATTCGCAGCGTCTTTATCAATCTCGGGCGCTTTGACGTTATCGGACTGAGCAAGAGGCTGAGCGCGGAGAACGTGGACACCTTTATTGATACCCTGAGGCAGGTGAAGGAAGAGAACGTCGAGCTCCCGGAAACGGTTCTTCTCGGGCAGGAGGCGTTTACCGAGGCGGATTTCAACCGACTCACCGGGGGCTTTATCGTGGTTGTCCCAACGGTATCCTTCTACAACCTGCGTCAGAATGATGAGGGAGAGTTCGAAGCGACCATTGAGACCTCCTTTACCTTTATCGATGTGGATCAGGGGCAGGCGATCGAGCAATTCTTTATCGAGACCGGCGGAACCGACGAGGATCCGGTGGACGCGATGAAGTCCGCGGTAGACGGTATCCCAATGCAACTATCCTTCCGAGTCCGGAGCATGGATGTCTTCAAGCTCCGAACCGGAGTTCTCGAGATCGCCGGTCGGGAAGTGATCATGGAATTTGGGGACAACATGGGCGTGGTCAAGGGTGACGAGTACGCCGTTGTCCGCCCCCGACTGCTCTCCACCGGCCACACCGCCAATGAGGAGACCGGGCTCATGGCGATCAAAGAGGTCCATGAGGAGTTTTCCATTGGTTACCTCTACTACTCTTCCCCGAGGCCGGTGGTGGGAGACCAACTTGTGGAGGTCCCGAGGTTTGGCGTCGAGGTGATGCCCTATGCCCGGGTTCTTTCGGATCTCCCGAACAGTCGATTTACCTTTGTCCCGGGCATCAAGGCGACCGCCTCCCGGGGATTCTTCAGGACCCGACCGCAGGTCGGATTCGAGATCCCCTTTACCTCTACGATCCTCGGTTTCTACATACCGATGAACGTCTATGTCGGGGCTGAGCACAATCTGCTCCTCGGCCGGTTGAAGGTGAATCCGAGCTTCGGTGTCGGTGTGGGTACGGCGGTTCCCCTAAATGACGACTACTTCGATGAGTTCGCCACTCATGTTGGGGGACAGGCTATGGTAAGCCTGAGCTACCTTGCGAGCAGGGATGTGATGGTCCACGCGGACTTTGGCTACGCCTACTGGCTGGGGCTCTGGGATAAGGTTTTTGAACAGACGGTTCTCGACCGATTCTTCGGTGGTTACGGTGGAATTCTCGTTGGTGCAGGGGTAAGCTTCAAATAGTTTCTAAAAGGATAAAAGGATGAACGGCAGGAGAGTAACAGTAATCGCTATCACGGTCCTTCTCGCGATCCTTGCGGGGTGTGCGTCCTCGCCGGAGGCGCCGCCTCGACAGCCTGCGGACCCGCAGGCGCAGGAGGTGTTCAACGGCCAGGGCAGATCCTCGAGCCTCGCTCAGGCGATGGCGGACGCGAAGATGGACGCTGTGAGAAACGCGGTAATCGATATGATCGGGCCTCAGGCGGAGCAGCAGAATCAGGCGGTTTTGGAGGAGGAACTCTACAACTCCCGCAACCCGAACGCCTTCGTCTACCCCGAGACCATGGAAACCTTGCGAAAAGAGAACGTCGGTAGTACCGAGGATCTCGACTTCATCTATGAGGTGCGCATCAGGGTTAATCGTCCTGCCATCGATACGGTCCTTCGGGAGAACGGCATAACCGACGGTGGTGTAACCGCCGAGGAGAGCGCGGAAGGCCGAGCTCAGGACCTGGTTGCCGAGGCCCAGAGCGGCGGGACCGAGACACCCGAGGCCGCACCGGAGGCGACGGAGCAACTCGAAACCCAGGAAGGGGACTTCCCCGAAGTCGGGCCTGAGGAGGAGCGGTTCATCCGTCGTTATGTAGACACCATGACTTACATGGTCTACTACAACGAGGAGAGCACCCAGGATGAGTTCCTGATGAGGAGCGCCGTGGGACAGGCAAACGCCTATCTCACATCTGAGGGTATGGTCGCCATCGACTACCAGCAGGTGGAGTCCCTGAAGCGGGACCAGCAGATAGTCTTCGAGGAAGAGACTGGTCGAGAGATGAGCATGATCCAGTGGGTCGCCCAGCGACTCAATGCGGACGTCTACATCGAGCTCGACGCGACAACGAGCACCACCTCCAACGGAGAGAACCACTACGCCACGGCTACCGTGACGCTGCGTATGTTCGACAGCTCCACCGCACAGCTCCTCGGCTCGGTAAACCGGAGGAGCCAGCGAACCCTGAGTCGCATTTCCGGCGAGGACGCGGCCCTCAACGCCCTGCAGTCGACGGTCTACCAGGCGATGCCGGTGGCCATCGACCAGTCTAAGGTGCAAATGGCGCGCAACCTCTCCCGAGGGTTGCGATACATCGTCACCTTGCAGAACACGCCGGATCCCCGACTGTTGAGCGACTTTCGACGACAGCTGCGACGATCGGTGAACGATCTCATTACCGTCTCCCAGACCGCAGAGCAGACTCAGTACGAGGTCTACTTCTTCGGCAGGAGCGATGAGCTGGAGGATGCGATTTACAACGTTTCCGAGCGGGTGCCCGGATTCGAAGGACTCTACTTAGTCCTAACCAGAGGTAACACCCTGACCTTTGATACGGGGTTATAGAAGAAGAAACGAGCCTTCACAGGAGGTACAAAGTGAAACGAAGCATATTGTTAGTTGTTATGGTGGCAGTCATGGGCCTGCTCTTTGCAGGCTGCGGAAGCGACCCTGAGCCGGCGCCGGAGCCTTCTCCCACGGAGAACGTCCAGGAACCGATTCTCAGGCGCCCGGACATGCTCGACCACAAGAATTACAAGTGGGGTCGGGACGTGCCTGACTGGGTTGTTATGAACCCTCA
>CAYZHV010000211.1:0-6896 GCA_964478055.1 uncultured Spirochaetaceae bacterium
GCTTCGGAAGAGAAGAACTGGAGGCCGCAAAAGAGTGGCTCTCGAGCCCGGGGCGCAGGCAGGGACGAAACTGAATACTTAATCAGTTGTGTCGTATTTTTATTATATTCGAGCGTGGTATGCGGAAAGGATCGATATATAGCAGTTCCAGAGACCTCCCCAGGAGAACGATTGCAACGGAACGGGTTCAGGAAAGGCTTAGCAGCGTTCAGGAAGCAGGCAGTCCCGAGTCCTCTGGGCTAAAGGCGACACGCGTCTCTTCTAAGAAACGGCTGAGTCGCTGGTTTGCCCGATACGAGCGGCTGCTCATGCCGATCTCCGGCGCCCTGGCTGCGCTTCTGGTTCTACTTCTTGCGGGAGTATTCTCCTCTCAGGAGGCTGGTCTAGACCAGGCGAGTCTGGACAGCGCCATCCGAGAGACTCTGGAGAACATACCGCCCGAGCGGTCCCGGGCGGCTCAGGCGCACGAGGTTATTGGGCCATCGGTGGTTAGGATAACCCAGCTTGGCGAGAGTTCCCGGGAGCTTGGTGATGGAGAGGGCGCCGACGAGGTCCTCGGGGTGGGCACCGGGGTCGTCATCGATGCCGCGGGGGTGATTCTCACAAGCCTCCACGTCGTCCTCGGGGCAGAGCGTATCGGCGTACGTTTCGCCGACGGCTTCGAAACGGAAGCGCAGATAGTTTCTCAGGATCCTTCCAACGATCTCGCGGTGCTACAGGTGGATGTGATGCCCGAAGGAGTGCCTCCGGCGGCCATTGTGAGCACCGACGGCCTCTCCCTGGGGGATGAGGTCATCGCCGTAGGCAACCCCTTTGGCATTGGTCCTTCCGTCTCCTACGGCGTTGTCTCCGGGCTCAACCGGCGATACGCCGGGAGAGATGGAGAAATGGTTTTCGACAATCTTATTCAGTTCGACGCCGCTGCCAATCCCGGCAATTCCGGAGGCCCCCTGGTGAACCGCCACGGTGAGGTCCTCGGCATAGTGAGCTCCATATATAACCCTACGGAGCAGCGGGTCTTTATCGGGATCGGCTTTGCCGTACCCATCGAAACAGCCGCGGCGGCGGCGGGAGAATCCCCCTTTTAGGAGGTTTGGCTGTGGAGACTCAGCGCTCTGAAGATCGAAAGAGCCTCATGGAGCAGATACTCTTCGAGGTAAAGAAAGTAGTTGTGGGGCAGGACCATTTTCTCGAGCGACTGATGGTGGCCCTTCTTGCTCAGGGACACCTTCTGGTGGAAGGGGTGCCAGGGTTGGCAAAGACCCTCACCGTAAAGACCCTCTCCAGAGTGGTCCACGGGACCTTCAAACGGATCCAGTTCACTCCGGATCTCGTCCCGGCGGACCTGGTTGGTACGAGGATCTACAACCAGAAGGCCGGGGATTTCAGCACCTCTCTGGGGCCTGTATTCACCAACCTGCTCCTGGCTGACGAGATTAACCGCGCCCCCGCGAAGGTGCAGAGCGCACTTCTGGAAGTGATGCAGGAGCGGCAGGTCACCATCGCCGGCACGACCTATCCCGTGCCCGAGCCTTTTCTCGTCATGGCGACGCAGAACCCGATCGAGACGGAAGGGACCTATCCGCTTCCGGAGGCACAGGTTGATCGATTCATGATGAAGGTCCTCGTCGGTTATCCGTCAGAAGAGGAAGAGTTCGTCATCGTGGACCGTGTCACCGGTCCACCCCGGGAGGTCCGCTCCGTGGCGGGAACCGAGGAGCTTATGGAGCTCCAGCGCCGGTGCAAGCAGGTCTACGTGGACCCCTCGCTCATCCAGTTCGCCGTGCGCCTGGCGACGGCAACCCGAAACCCGGCGGAGGCGGAGGCGCCGGAGCTCTCCCCCTACGTGGTGTTTGGCGCAAGTCCCCGGGCGACGATCCATCACATCGAGGTGGGCAGGGCGATGGCCTTCCTCCGGGGGAGGGACTACGTCCTTCCGGAGGATCTGGTGGACACCGCGGCGGATGTCCTTCGACACAGGCTCGTCCTCTCCTACCGTGCCATGACCGACAACGTCAGTGCGGACACCGTGATCGAAAGACTCTTAGAGGTGATCCCGGCGCCTGACAAGCCCCTGGAGCGTCATGTCGAAGTCACAACGTAACCCGGAACATCTACTCCAGCGCCTCGAATGGACGGTGATCCGTCGACTGGACGGTCTGCTCCAGGGGGATTATCGCACGCTCTTTCGCGGGTTCGGTCTCGACTTGGCAGATCTACGGGAATACCAGTTGGAGGATGACGTTCGCCACATAGACTGGAACGTCACTGCCCGTCTTCAGACCCCCTACGTTCGGCAGTACAACGAAGACCGGGAGGTAACCGCCTGGTTTCTCCTCGACATGAGTCCTTCCGTGGACTTTGGCTCCGGGGAGGTGACCAAGCGGACCATTCTGGAGGAGATCGTCACAACTCTCGCCCGTCTACTTACCCGACACGGCAACAAGGCGGGGGCCATTATTTTTACCGGGGAGGTGTACCGCGTCATACCGGCCCGAAGCGGTCGGCGTCACGTGCTCCACCTCCTGGATACGGTCCTCTCCCTGCCGGAGCAGGAGAAAGCGCCGGAGACGGACCTGCGTCTGCTCTTGGAAGCAGCGGAATCCGTGGTCCGGCGGCGATCGCTTCTCTTTCTCGTCTCCGACTTCTTGAGTCGTCCCGGTTGGGCGCCGCTTCTCGAGCGGCTCGCCCGGCGCCACGAGCTCCTCTCGGTGCGCCTCTTTGATCCCATGGAAGAGGAGATGCCAGACATCGGTATGGTCTACGTGCAGGACGCCGAGACCGGCGAACAGATGCTCCTGGACACCGGGGATCCGCGGTTTAGACGCCGCTTTGCCGAGGAAGCGGCTCGTCGGGATGAGGAGATCCGGGAGGCTTTCGCGGACGCCGGGGTGGATACCCTGGAGCTTTCCACCGAGGATGACCTGGTGGCATCGATTGTCCGCTTTGCGGAACTGAGAAAGGGGCGAGGTCGGACCGGCGCCCCAGAGGGAGGAAAAAGTCGTGTCATTCCTATGGCCTAATCTTCTCTGGCTGCTTTCACTGCTGCCACTGTTAGTGGCTCTCTATATTCTCATCCTGAAGCGTAAGCGCAAACAGGCGCTCAAGTACGCGAGCCTCGGCACCGTAAAGGCTGCGGCGGGAAAGGTCTCCCCGATACGCAGGCATCTGCCGGCGGCGCTGCTCTTGCTTGCGGTAGCGTCGCTTATCGTGGCTCTCGGGCGGCCGAGGACCTACCTCACTCTCCCGATCCAGCGAGGTACGGTGATTCTCGCCATGGATATCTCCGGAAGCATGAGGGCCACGGATGTAATGCCAAACCGCCTGGAGGCGTCACAGGTAGCAGCTCGAGCTTTCGTAGAGGCGCAGCCGAGGGACATCAGAATTGGCGTGGTCGCCTTCGCGGGCACTTCTTCGGTCGTTCAGGCGCCAACCTTTGATCGGGGCGAGATCTTTGACGCCATAGACCGATTCCAGTTTCAGCAGGCCACCGCCGTGGGTAGCGGCCTACTCACCTCTCTGATGACCGTCTTCGAAGAATCGGAGCTCCAGATCGAGATCCTCCCGCCGGATCCCCGAGGAAGCAGAGACAACCCCTTCGGAATGATACGGGATATCGAGAGCTCCGGTTTCGAGCCCGTGGAGCCGGGAAGTTACAAGTCCGCGGTCATTATTCTCCTCACCGACGGTCAGACCACCACAGGCCCGGACCCGCTGCAGGCGGCGGATCTGGCGGCAAACCTCGGCGTGCGGGTTTACACCGTCGGCCTCGGGACCGAGGAAGGGTCGATTATCAGCTTTTTTGGACGGCGGATGCGGGTACAGCTCGACGAGGAGACCTTGGAAGAGATTGCCGAACGGACGAGAGGGGCGTATTTTCGGGCGGACTCGGAGAGGGGGCTCGTGGACATCTACCGTTCCATCGGTACCCAACTGACCGAGGAGCGAGAAGAGACCGAGATTACCTTTATCTTTGCCGCGCTCGGAGCAGCCCTGGCGGTGGTGGCCGCACTACTATCACTCCTCTGGTTCGGCAAGGTCGCCTGACGCCGGTCCGGGCGCCTGCATAGCTGGCGCCGGGGCTTTTGTTTATCGCCTCGTTACCTGTACATTCTACCTAGAACTCATGAGCAAAAAAAGAAAAGAACAACTGACCGGGACTCTCACCCTTTCGGCTAAAGGATTCGGCTTTGTCCGCAATCCTGAGGGACCCGACGTTTTTGTGGACTACGAAAATCGTGGCACCGGTATGGATGGGGACCGTGTCAAAGTGGAGATCTTCCCCTCCAGCTCCAAGGGCAAGCCCGCGGGGCGCATCGTTGACATCGTGGAGCGCTCCGGGCGAAACATCGTCGGCGTTTTTCACACCGATGGGGAAGGAGGAAAGGTCTATCCCGAGGATCAGAAGCTCCCCTCGTCCCTGCGTATCTCCAACCAGGAGGTGCGCAAGAACAAGGAGCTCGACGACGGCCGGGTGGTCGTCGCCCAACTCAAAAAGTGGACCGATCCAAAGGAAAAACCACTCGGCACGGTTCTCGAGGTTCTCGGCAGCCAGGAAGATCCGGGGATGGATCTCAAGATCGTCGCCAGAAGCAACGGCCTTCCCCTTACGTTCCCCGGAGATGTGGAGAAGGCGGCAGAGAAGCTTTCGCTTCCTGATCTTTCGAAAGAGATGAACGGGAGACGGGATCTCAGGGATCTACCCTGCTTCACCATAGATCCGAAAGACGCCCGGGATTTTGATGACGCGGTCTCAATTCGGCAGCTTGCCAACGGCCTCTTCGAGGTGGGCGTCCATATAGCCGACGTGAGTGCCTTTGTGGAAGAAGATGACACCATAGACAAGGAGGCCTTTGAGCGGGGCACCTCGGTCTATTTCGTGAAGAGCGTCATTCCTATGTTGCCGGAACGGCTCTCCAACGATCTCTGCAGCCTGCGGCCGCAGGAGGATCGCCTCGCCTTTTCGGTGCTGATGCAACTCGACTCTCTCGGCGAGGTCCATGAGGTGGAGATAACCGAGAGCGTCATCCGGAGCAGGCAGCGCCTGGCCTACGAGGAGGCTGAGGGCATTCTCAAAGGGTCGGGGCACAAGTGGGCCCGAGAGATACATATGCTCCAGTTGATGGCGTCGGTTCTAAGGCAGCGGCGTTCGGAGGAGGGGAGTATCGACTTCGATATGACCGAGCAGCACATCACCCTGGACCGTGAAGGCATTCCGAGGCAGGTAAAGCCGAAAGAACGGCTCAGTGCTCATCGGCTTATCGAGGAGCTCATGCTTCTGGCGAATCGAATGGTGGCAACTCGGGTCCTAAAGATGCGAGAGAAGTGGGGTCGTGAGCTGCCCTTTGTCTTTCGGGTGCACGAAACTCCGAGCGAGGAGGACGTGCAGTCTTTTCTCCAGGCGGTCTCCAACCTCGGAATACGGTACCGAGTGGGTGATAAGATCGGTCCTGAAGACTATCGCAATATTCTTCGCACCTTTGAGAATCTGGAACAGAAGGAGTTCGTGGAGCAGATCGCCCTCTCCTCCATGACCAAGGCTGTCTACTCTACAGAGAACCGTGGCCACTTCGGCCTCGCCTTTGACGCCTACACCCACTTCACCTCGCCCATACGACGATACCCGGACCTCCTGGTCCACCGCCTTCTCAAGCGCTACCTCGCGGCAGAAAGGGAGGGGCGCTCCAAAGGCCCCACCATCGGAAAGGGCTTACAGAAGTTCCTCGACATCGCCTGCTCCCACAGCTCCCAGCGGGAGCGAGTGGCCGTAGCCGCGGAGCGGGAGTACACCAAGATCAAGTCTCTGGAGTTTCTCTCACGGCGCATCGGCAATAGCTACGACGGGGTCATTTCCGGGGTGACGAGCTTTGGTATCTTTGTTGAGCTCAGTCGCTATCTCATAGAGGGGCTTGTACCGCTCAAGGGACTCAAGGACGACTTCTACAAGTTCGACCAGGAGAACTTTCGTTACGTCGGTGAGAAGAGCGGCAAGGTGTATCAACTCGGGGGCCAGGTCAAGGCGAAGATCAAGTCCGTCTCGGTGGAGGATCGCCGGGCGGAGTTCGAGCTCCTCTAGGGCGCAGGCAGGGTAAAGAGCACGTCACCGTCCGGCTCGAAGGAGAGATCTCCCTCGAGCTGTCCCGCGAGAGCCCTGACGATGAGGACCCCGGCGCTGGCGTCGGGGCTGGCACCCCAGCCCGCCCCGGAGACTCGCAGTACCATCTCCTCATTGACCTGCAGTCTGAGCACAATCCGCGGCGTCTCTGTGGCGGGGACGTTTCTGAGAGCGTAGCCCAGGAGCTCGTTAACCACCAGGCCAAAGAGGATGGCGAAACTCAGCTCCACGTGGCAGCTCTCCGGCAGCTCCCGATCAACGTGGACATGGCGGTTTGAGGAGTGGGTGACACCGTCGATCACCTGATTGAGATAGGAGGAGAGATCGAGGCGGGCCTGGGTGTCCGAATGGTAGAGGGCGTCGTGTACCAGAGCCATGGCTCGTATCCTCCGCTGACTCGCGTCCAGGAACTCCCGAACCTGCCGGTTCTCCTCTTCTCCCGCCTCGATACTGAGCATGCTCCCGATGACCTGCAAGTTGTTTTTGACCCGGTGATGTACCTCTTGTAGGAGCACGCTCTTCTCGTCCAAAGCGCGGCGGAGCCGCTCCTCCTGGGCCTTCCGTTCGCTGATATCGTCCTGCAGGAGGAGAATGTAGGTGAGCCCTTCGCCGGTCTCCACGTTCTGGGTACGGACCTCGACCCAGAGCGACTCTTTCTCCCCGGTTACGTATCTAAGATCCTTTTGAAAGGTCCCACCACCGTCGGTGGAGCTGAGGATCTCCTCGAACCCGATCTCCCGGTAGTGGTCACTCCAGATCTCCTCCATTGACCTCTCCAGGA
>CAYZHV010000212.1:0-460 GCA_964478055.1 uncultured Spirochaetaceae bacterium
AAGAGGCTGGATGTCGCTCTTTGCAAATACGCCGCAGCGACCGGAGATGTCGTAGACTCGGGTTCCCCGGGCTGCATACCCGTCGAACTCCTCCACAGGAATCTGCAGGAGCGAGGCGACCTCATCGATAAACGCTCCAGTTCCCCCGGCACAGCTGCCGTTCATCCGCATGTCCGAGGCAATGAGTTGCCGGCTCTCCGGATCGTAGTGAAAGAAGACCACTTTGGCGTCCTGCCCGCCGAGCTCAATAGCGACCCGGGTCTCGGGATAGAATTCCCGCACGGCGATACTGTTTGCCACGACTTCCTGGATGTAGAAGGCGCCGATAGCCTCCGCTATCCCGCGGCCGCCGCTCCCGCACACCGCACAGCGAAGCTCTGCATCGGGGAATCGCCGGTGAACCTCTTCCAAGAGGCCCCGAACGGTCTCCGCTTGCTGAGCCCCGTGTCGCAGATATGTG
>CAYZHV010000212.1:470-6882 GCA_964478055.1 uncultured Spirochaetaceae bacterium
GAGCCCTCGAAGGGTATCGGCCTGTCGGGCACCGTGGCGCATGTACGTCGAAAACGTGAGTGATCTATTTCTCGGATCGACCACCGCCGCCTTCACGGTGGTAGAGCCGACATCCAAGCCAAGCCAGAGGCCGTGACTCATAGGCAGTTCCTGATTGTTATATGGGTGGGGTACAGCTCTGTCGGTTACAAAAAAACTCTAACAAGGAGAATAGGCCAATTGGCCTAGGCGGTCAAGGGTGGCGCTCGATGAGTTCACGATAGACCGCCTCAAACTCTTTCGCGACATTGCGTCCGTCAAAACGATCACGGAACTCAAAGGACCTGCTCCTGAACTCGCCGTAGAGCTCATCGTCCAAGGCGATACGAACCATATTCGCCGCCAAACTCTCCACATCCGCCCGGGGAAAGAGCAAGCCGTTGCCATCGAGAAGCTCACGAATCCCTCGGACATCCGGAACGACGATCGGTACCCCGGAGCAGATCGCCTCTATTACCGTCATCGGCTGGTTCTCAGTCACCGAGGCGGTAACAAAGGCCCGGGCGTGCTGAATCAGTCCGCTCTGAAGTAGCTCCTCATGAGGTATGCGACCAAGGAAATGAACGTGCTTGCGCAGTTTGAGACGACGAGTCTGATTCTCGAAACGCTCCTGACCAGGTCCCGTTCCAACGATAAAGAGATGGGCGTCCGGAACCTGCTGCATCACGCAGTGCATTGCCGAGATAAGCTGGTCCACAGATTTTTCCGCCCCCAGGCGTCCCACGAAGAGGAACGAACGATTGTTGTAGGGAGGAAAGTTCTGCATCGTCTCCTGGAAGGTTGCGTACTTTTCGAATCGAGAGATATCCACACCGTTGGAAATGTGGCGAATATCCGCGCCGGGATAGTGCTCCTCCAGTTCCTCGCAGGCGTACCTGCTCGGTCCGGTCATCACGTCGCTGCGCCTGATATACGGTTTGAAGTACTCCCAGGCGATCGCCTGAAAGACCGGAACCAGAAGATTGAACTTCGCAAAGTATTTTATGTAGGTCGGCTCGTGCAGCATCGTATGAAAGGTGTGCACGATCGGAAGGTCGAGCTTTCTCGCTCCCCGAATCGCCGCCGCACAGAGAAGCCAGGGACCAGTAATGTGGACAACGTCTACCTCTTCCTTCTTGAGCACCGTCACCACGTGCCGGCTCCAAGGGAGACTCGTCCGCATACCCGGATAGATCATCGACTCACTGGAGTCGATGTAGTAGACCGGTATGACCCCGTGAATAAAGGGCTCCTGGAAATCCTTTGTCTTGGGAGCTATGAACACTACTCGGTGCCCCCGGGCGATCAGATTCTCCGCCAGGTTTACCGAGGAGGTAATAACACCGTTAACCGTGGGGTAGAAAATCTCAAAAGCAAAAGCAACGGTCATGGGGCGTAAGTATACCAGCCGATTGCCGAAGGCGAAACACCGCGCCCCCTCGCCGTGGCGCCTCGGCGAGAGCACACCACCGGTCGGCCCGGCAGAGCGTCTCGGCCGCCGTTACCAGCCCAGGCTCACCGAGAGGACCCACTGCAGGTCGAAGTTCCAGTCCTCATCAACACCCTCGGTGACACCGTACGGGGTAATCGAGGCGTACCGGTTCTTCATGAACTGTCCGGAGAGCTCACTACCAAGAGAGAGCGACGGCTTCCCGGCCCGGTTGTACCCTTCCAGGTTCCACGGTTGAATCTCGCCAAAGAGCGTAACCACTCCCCGCCACTGAGGGGAGTCGCCTGAGGGGGCCTGCTCCTCCGCCTCACTTTCGCTCATCACCGGCCTACGATCGTCTTCCTTCGAGGCGAGGAGGGCGTTGATCGGGTTTTCACCGTCCCCTTCGTAGTACGTTCTCGCTCCGATCGTGTACCGATTCGGCACCCTATGGCTCACCTCGAGCCAGATCAGGGCGTAATCGTTTCCGCCGTAGTGGCCCAGGGGCTTATCGATCCAGACAAAGGTGCGGTCCTTGCCATGCTCGGCTTGGATATACTTCCGAGAGGTAATGCTTGTAAGCGGATGATTGTGAATGTACATCCACTTGGTGGAGTAGACCCCTTCCAGGGTCGTTTGGAGAATGCCGCGACCAAGGGGCATTCGGTAGTCCAATCCCGCGAGATAGATTACGGCGTTCGGTTCCTTACCGAGGTCCGTCCCCGGCTCCAGGGGAGAGGTCCACTGGTCAGGGCTCAGAGCGGCGTAGAGGTTCAGACCCCGGGCCAGGGCGAGATCGAACTCGTAGCTCATGTGAGTGTTTCCCTGGTCCAGGGTGTTGGCGTAGAGGTTGTGGTAGACGTAGAAAGGGTTGAGATGCCGCAACTGCAGGTTCTGTCTCCCGATGACCACCCCCTCGCTCGCTGCCAGCGTCAGCCGGTCCCATAGCCTCACCTCGATCCTGTGAGCGACAAGGCTTTTTTGCTCCTCGTCAGCTTCGAACACAGGATCTGCCAAATCCCCGGGGTTCTCATCGTAGGGATAGTCCGGGTCGTCGTCTCCGTCGGTGTCATACCCTTGCCGTTCGAACTCCCGCTCCGCATCGGTGATATGAGGATCCAGATTGAGCCAGAGGGCCGAGAACTTGAAGTTGTCCCAGAAGGTAGTCACGCGGGCGTAGTCATGAGGCCCGCTATAGGCGCTCACGTAGAGGTTGCCGGTGCGGCCATTTCCCCAGTCCAGATAGTCCCGACCGGCCTGGAGATTCCAGCGCGCCCCTCCCACCGAGAGAAACCCCCGGTGGGGGAACTGCATTCGCATGGTGGACACATTGTAGGGAACGTTGGTGAAAGGGTCCTCCTCGGAGGTTTCCATGTCGATTCGCCCGTCATCGTCGTAGGTGGGGTACAGTGAGAAATCCGGAATACTCTTTCCGAAGTCCAGCTCCATCACCCCGTAGGCGTGGTCGGTAACCCACATCTCCAAGGGAAAGTTCAACAGCGGTTTTCGCTCTTCCCATGCGTACTCCCAGAAGGGATTCTCCGCGTCCGTGTGCACGTAGCTCTCGAGATTGATCTCGGCGCTCGCGTCAAAGGCGAAGTTTCCGTTCTCCTCGACGTAGTCCGGGTCCTTTTCGAACCGGCTCCGAACCCACCGGTAGAGCTCCAAACCGGGATCGGAGAGCTCATCAGGGTCGAGTCGCTGCAAAGCCAGGCGAAGCTCCGCCTCGGAGAAGGGTCCAGAGCTGAACGGAAGTCCCAGACGCTGCTCTATGTAGAGGGTGCGGATCGCCTCATACTCCGGCGATCCGTAACGATACATCTTCTGACCGTTGGTGATATCCACCCCAAAAAGCGGAGTAAGAATGACAAAGAAAAGAGAGACCGCGAGAAATCGGGCCCAATTCCAGCTGAGGTTTCGGGAAATCATGGCGTGCAACTATACCATGCCCCCGAAACGCCGGCAACAAAACCATAGTGTCGCCCAAGGCGCGGATGAAGCAATTCTAAGGCGCCGGCATCCCAACGTTGGGTGACACTACCGGCTTTTTGAGATATCCTGGCCTCCCTGGAGTCCCCATGTATCGCTACGCTGAATATCTCCACTTCCCAGAAATCGCCACCGCCGCGTTTCTAGATCGCCTCCGCCACCGACGACCGGCGACGCGCCTCACCTATGGGGACGATCGACATCAGGAGGCGTATTTTCTCCGCCCGGACCCGGACCAACCGAGACGTCCGCTTATTGTCTTTGTCCACGGGGGTGGTTGGCGCCGAGGGCACCCAAAGTATTTTCGATTTGTGGGTCGATTTCTGGCGAGGCATGGCTATCCCGTTCTTCTGCTGGGCTACAGGCTCGGACCATCCGCTCAATTCGACGACCAGCTCTGGGACCTGCGGGAAGGGCTGCGCAGGTTTCTCGATTCCTCCTGGGCTACACGAAGTCGACCGAGGAGTGTGATCGTGGTTGGACAATCCGCTGGTGGCCATCTGGGCGCCCATCTCGCCTACTCCTCCCTTCCGTCGGGAACGTCCCTCCCTGCTCCGGAGGTTATCGGTTTTGTCTCGATAAGCGGCGTTCTCTCCTTTGAGCGCGCCGGCTGGCGCTACCTGGAAGGGCTCATCAAGAACACCGCCGCCGAGCCGGCGCTCCGCCTCAGGGCAGACGCCCGAGCAGCCATTGAGACGGCTCGCCACCCGATCCCGGCACTCCTGATACACGGAGAGGAAGACCGGATTGTTCCGCCCGAGGTGACCACAGCCTTCGCTCGCAGTTACGAAGAGCGATTTGGCCGAACTCCGGCTCTTCTCTATTATCCCTGGGCAAAGCACAATGAGCTCGCCCTTCTCTTTCTGGAGCGACGACCGAGAGCAACACAGCTTCTCATGCAGTGGCTTCAGGTAGCCACGGAGCAGAGGAAACGGGACGATGCAGCATAACCACACCCTCGAGACGATCCGGAACCGCCGGTCGATCCGCGCCTTCGCCGACAGACCGGTATCCGAAGAGAGCCGTAAGAGGATTCTGGAGGCGACCCTCCGAGCACCGACGGCAGGAAACATGATGCTCTACACGGTGATCGACGTGCGCTCCCGGAAGACGAAAGAACGCCTGGCAGTGAGCTGCGATAACCAGCCATGGATAGCAACGGCACCGATGGTGCTGATCTTCTGTGCGGATTATCAGCGGTGGATGGACTTTTTCCGGGAGCAGGAAGCACCAGAAGCGGCAACGGCTGCAGGGGTTGGGACGCGAGAACCTGGCATGGGAGACCTGATGCTCGCAGCCTCGGACGCAATCATTGCCGCCCAGACCGCCGCAATCGCCGCGGAGTCTCTGGGACTCGGTTCCTGCTATGTCGGAGACATCCTGGAAAATTACGAGGAGCATCAGGAGCTCCTCTCCCTTCCACCCCTGGCAATGCCGGTTACTATGCTTTGCCTGGGCCATCCCAAGGATCGAAGACCCCAAGAAACGCCCCGCCTCGCGTTGGAGACGGTAGTACACACCGATACCTATCGCCGGATTCCGGCGGAGGAGATCGAGGACGCCTTTGAACCTCTTAGGAGCCACTATTTCGAGGGCGGGAAGTTCTATCCAGGGGCGGAGAACATGGGACAGCACTACTACCTCAAAAAGTTCACCGCCCAGTTCTCTCGAGAGATGGACCGCTCCGTTAGACAGGGAATCCAGCGGTGGGAGCTCGCACTGGGAGAAGAAAATTGAGGGAGCTCATCATGGTAGGAGCCGGCGGCGCAGTGGGTGCGGTGGCTCGATTTCTGGTCTCCCGGCAGATCCATCAGGCGGGCCGATGGCTCTTGCCTCTGGGAACTATCGGAGTAAATCTCATCGGTGCCTTCCTCCTAGGACTTTTCTTCGAGGTCGCCTCGGAGCGCATTGTCTCACCGGAGCTTCGAGCATTGGTAGCAATTGGTTTCCTCGGATCCTTCACTACCTTCTCTACTTTTTCCCTGGAAACGATTAATCTTGTCCGCGACTATCAGTACGGGGCAGCCATTATCAACGCCGGAGGCTCAGTGATAATTGGTCTTGGTGCGAGTCTCTTTGGTATCGTTCTGGCCAGGTTCCTGCTACGGTAGCGAAAAGGGGGAGATTGAAATGAAAGCGGCGGAAGAAGCAACGCTCCTGCGGATCTATGTTGGCCAGCACGACCGCCACGGGCACCACCCCCTGTACGAGGCGATCCTAAGAGAGGCTCGTGCTCGAGGAATCGCCGGAGCGACGGTTCTTCGTGGGGTCGCGGGTTTCGGAGCCGACAGCCATTGGCACGCGGAGAAATTGCTCACCCTCTCTGAAGACTTGCCCCTGGTCGTGGAGATTGTCGACCGCGAAGAGAAGATTCAGGAGCTCCTTCCCTTTCTGGACGAGGTGGTCACGGAAGGACTGGTAACCATGGAACGAGTCCGGTCGATTAGGTACCGAGGAAAGGGATGATCGGCGCCATCACCGAACCGATCTTCCTCGGGCCTCTCGCCATTCCCCGAGGAGCGCTGGCGCTTCTCATTTCTCTCGTTCTCGTCTCCCTTCTCTTTCGTCTGCGCCTTCGTCGTCAGGCGAACTTGCGAACAATTGTGGAGGACGCTCTCGGTCGGGGAACTCTTGTAGCCCTCGTCATCTGGAAGCTCGGCCCCCTCTTTTCCATGCCGGGGCGAGTCATAGAATCACCGATTACCCTGCTTCTCGTCCCCGGCGGGCCCTGGATCACCGTTGCGGCGATTCTCGTGGGCTTGGGCTTCGCCGCGGCTAGCCTCTACCGCAAGCCGCACGGCAGACCACTCCTCTTTGGCGCCGCCGGGGCGTACCTCCTGGTCCTAATAGCCGCCGCGGGACTCGCCACCTCATTTCTCTCCGCAGGCGGCGCTCAGTACGAGCGGCTTCCGGACCTCGAGGTGGAGCTCCTCTCGGGAGAGACAAAGCAACTCGGAGAGTTCGACGCTCCGGTAG
>CAYZHV010000213.1:0-6878 GCA_964478055.1 uncultured Spirochaetaceae bacterium
CTCGAATTGTTTCTCTCTCGGCAGGTTAACTTCATTGTCGTGGGAGCCCACGCCCTGGCGTTTCACGGCGTGCCGCGCTTTACCGGTGACCTGGATCTGCTTGTCGAGGCCGAAAACCAAAACGCAGGTAGAATTGTGGAGGCGTTGGTCGACTTCGGTTTTGGGGGGCTCGGTCTCACCGAAGAAGATTTCACCGCGCCGGACCAGGTTATTCAGCTCGGAAATCCGCCGTCCCGAGTGGACATACTCACGTCGATTACCGGCGTGAGTTGGGAAGAGGCAGACTCCGGCGCGGTGACCGGAGAGCTAGGGTCAGTTTCGGTTCGCTTTCTCGGGAGAGAGGAGTTGATACGAAACAAACGCGCCACCGGCCGCACCCAGGATCTCTCTGATCTGGAGCGTCTCGGGGAGTAGCTTCCCCAGGATCACGGTCGTATGCCAAGGAGTCTCGCCGGTGCAACAGCGCCGCAGGCAATTACGAGAAGGGAAGCCCCCAGACATGGCGGGAGAGACGCACCACTTCCTTTCCCGCATAGAGTACCGCTCCGACATCGGCAACCCGTTCCGGCCCCGGAGCGTTGCGGGCAAGATCTATCCATTTTTCCATAGAGCTTGCGTCGTCAGGACGGACGGTGCGTCGTGCCTTGATCTCGATCGGAATGAGCCGTCCTCGATGACGGATTATCAGGTCAATTTCGAGCCCGTCGTGGGTCCGCAGATGAAACAGCTCCGCGCCGGTCGCAAATAGAGGAATAAGGGCGGAAACCTCGTTCACCACAGCCGTCTCGAACAACGCTCCTCGACCTGAGTGGCTTTCGATCTGGTCAGCCTGAACTCCGATAAGATGAGCAGCCAATCCAGTGTCTCTCCAGTAGAGCTTGGGCGACTTGACGACTCGTTTTCCAATGTTGGTGTACCACGGTTGAAGGCGGGTAATGAGAAGGCTCGCTTCGAGAATACTAAGATAACGGCCTATTGTCTGTGGCGTGAGACCGGAGTCCCGAGCGAGGCTTGCCTGGTTGAGAAGGGTTCCGGAGCGTGCGGCCGTCAGTTCCATAAGCCGGGAGAACTCTGATAGGTGGCTGATGTCGGAAAGACGCCGCAAGTCCCGCTCGAGATAGGTGGTTCGAAAGGAGTCCATCCAGAGGGCTCGCTCTCGATCGTCCCGGGCGAGTATGCTCAAGGGAAAACCGCCGATCGCAAGTCTCTCCCAGCGATACCCTTGACCACTGCTCCGTCCCGGTGGTTCAAAGGGTTCTTGCAGCAGTCGTGTCCATAGCGGCGCATCCGTGGTCTCGGTAAGCTCGTGTTCGGTAATCGGGGGCAGTGAGACTACCCCCACGCGACCGGCGAGTACGTGGGAGAGATCCGCGGCGTAGTTGAGGTCCGCGGACCCGGTGATAAGAAAGCGCCCGGGGATGCGATCCCGATCAACCCGCAGCTTTATGTCCCGAAGCAGCGAGGGAACAAGCTGGACTTCGTCTATCGTCACCGGACCGTCAACATCCAGGACGGAAACAGGATCACTCTGGGCGAGAGACCGGCTCGCCACGGCGTCGAGAGTTACATATGATCGATTCGAGACAAAGGGTTCCGCTCTAACGAGTGTCGACTTGCCCACCTGCCTCGGCCCTACCAAGGCGACTACGGGGAAGAGCTTGAGTAACTCCTCGAGATAGGCATGGAAAACACGACTTATCACTTATGAAAATATACCACGATGTGTTATATTTTCAAACACTGTTTTCTACACCGCCCGCCACTGCTCGAGGGCCTTGCGCGCCTTGACCTGGTCGATGTGCTCGCACTTGAGACACTCCGGATTGAGGGGCCCGGCAGGTGGGCAAGACCACTTTGGCAAAGATGGTCGCGAAGAAGTACGAACAGACGGTTGAGTGGTTTGACCTGGAATCGCCTGAGGATCAGGCGCGCCTATCCGATCCTATGTTGGCACTCCGGTCGGTTCGCGGGTTAGTGGTGATCGACGAAATTCAACGGCAGCCGGATCTTTTCTCAACGATCCGAGTTCTCATAGACAGGGAAGAGAAGCGCCGATTTCTGCTTCTCGGTAGTGCCTCCCCGGAGCTGCTCAGACAGACTTCCGAAAGTCTGGCGGGGAGGATCACCTATCACCAGCTCGGCGGCTTCCACTGTGATGAGGTGGAGCCGAGGGAATGGAACCGGCTCTGGGTTCGGGGTGGGTTTCCCCGTTCGTTTCTTGCACCTGACGACGAGTCAAGTATGGTCTGGAGGAGGAGCTTTGTCCGGACGTTCCTCGAACGAGACTTAGCAGAGCTCGGCGTCCGGATTCCCTTTACCACGCTCCGTCGGTTTTGGACCATGCTTGCGCACTATCACGGACAGGTGTGGAACGCCTCCGAGTTTGCCCGTTCCTTCGGCGTTGCCGATACCACCGTGCGAGGCTACCTCAATACGCTAACGGACGCACTGGTGATCCGGCAGCTTCAGCCGTGGTATGAAAATCTGAGAAAGCGGCAGGTCAAATCGCCCAAGGTTTACATAATCGACAGCGGGCTGGTCCACTCTCTACTCAACCTGAGAGGCGAGGAGGAGGTTGAATCCCACCCTAAAGTCGGAGCCTCCTGGGAAGGGTTTATCATCGAGCAACTCCTTCACCTTCTTGGTGCTGCTCCCGAGGAGTGCTACTTCTGGGCGACCCACGCAGGAGCCGAGCTCGATCTGCTCATTGTCCGTGGAACCACTCGGCGGGGTTTCGAGATCAAGCGCACGACGACACCCCGGGTCACTCCCTCGATGCGCTCGGCTCTCAAAGACCTTGGGTTAGACTCCATAGACGTGGTCCACGCAGGGGAGTCGAGCTTTCCGCTAACCGAGCAGATCCGAGCGGTGAGCTACCAAAGGATCCTCACGGATATCGAACCGCTCAAGTAACCGGCACTCGAGACATAAAGATCTTCAGAAGCCCGTGATCAGCAAGTCAATCGCCGCCAGAATCTCCGTACGGTACCGCCGAGCGTCTCCAACCTTTCGGCCCAGTATACTTCCGGGGACCGCAGCCAATTCGGACACCACCGCAAGATACGGCTGTTCCTCCAGGACGATGACCGGGTGCAACCGTGAGATTGCCCAGGGCTCCTCGTCGCTCCCGGCTCTCAGGGGAATCACAACTCTTGTGGCAAGATCCGCAAGGAGATCCGCCTGCACATCGAGGAGATAGGGCGTTCGGTCGCGGGTACTCTCGTCACTGTTAAAATAGATGTCGAACTGAGCCACTAGAAGCTTCTGAGCCCATCAGAGAAGACACCGTGTTCCCGGACTTCTCGGTTATACGCCTCGATGGACTCTCGGTTCTCCTCTCGCCACTCTTCTGCTCGCTCCTGACGCAACCGTTCGCGGATCGCCTCTTCCAACAGGGGAGAAAGCTTAATGCCTCGGGATCTCGCCGCCTCCAGAAGCGCGGGATCTATACTTACGTTAGTGCGCTTTTTCGTGTGTAGGGCCATGTGTAGAACACTACTCGATCTGCGTAGCTGAGTCAAAGCGGGTATACTCGAGAAGAGGTGGGCCCTCGACTGAGGGCCCAGTTGACGGGGTCCTGTAGCTTGGGACGGTTCTGAGCCCTACCGCCGCCCGTACCGTGGCCGGCGACCGTCCGGCGCGAAACCCTAGACGGCTTTCTCGAGGTACCGGTTCATTCGGGAGACAAACTCCGCGGGATCCTTGAGCTGCATCCCTTCCACAAGCATCGCCTGCTCCAGCAGGAGCTGACTGATGTCGTTGATAACCGCATCGTCCTCGCTCGCCTTGAGGCGGGTTACGATGGCGTGGTCGGGATTGATTTCGAGAATCGGTTTGACCTCCGGCAGGTCAGCCTGGCCGAGGGCCTTCATCATTTGCTGCATCTTCATGGTGGGATCGTTCTCATCCACGACGATACAGCTCGGAGACTCGGAGAGACGGATGGAAGAGACCACGTCCTTTACCCGGTCGCCGAGGGCGTTCTTGATCTTCTCCAGGACCGGCTTGAGCTCCGCTTCTTTCTTCTCGTCCTTCTTCTCCTTGAGGTCCTCTCCGGCGTCGGAGCGATTTACCGACTTGAGGTCCGTCTCGGCGTACTGTCCAATGGTCGGAATGACCAGCTCATCGACCTCGTCGTCCATGATGAGGACTTCGATGTCTTTCTTCTTGTACGCCTCCAGGAGGGGAGAATGGCGCAGCCGCGCCTCGTTGTCACCGGAGATGTAGTAAATCGCCTTCTGCCCGGGCTGCATTCGCTTCTTGTACTCGGAGAAGCTGGTGTAGCCGTCGACTTTGGTGGACTTGAAGCGAACCAGCTCCAGGAGGGTCTCCCGGTTGGCGAAGTCCGAGTAGATCCCCTCTTTGAGGGGACGGTTGTACTGGTCGATAAACTGCTCGTACTTCTCCGGCTCCTTCTCCGCCATCTTTTCAAACTCGCCGAGGATCTTCTTGACGGAGCTGCTCTTGATGTTGTTGAGAATACGGTTCTGCTGAAGGATCTCCCGGCTCACGTTGAGAGGAAGGTCTTCGGAATCGATGACCCCGCGCAGAAAGCGGAGATAGGGAGGCATGAGCTCCTTCTCGTCATCGGTGATAAAGACCCGCTTCACGTAGAGTTTGACTCCGGGCTTGTAGTCCACCTGGTACATGTCGAAGGGCGCCTTCTTGGGCACGTAGAAGAGGGTGGTGTACTCCATGGTCCCTTCGGCCTGGGTGTGCAGGTAGAAGAGGGGATCCTCGGTGTCGTGGCTAATGGCGCGGTAGAACTCGTTGTAGTCCTCTTCCTTCAGCTCGCTCTTCGGCTGCTTCCAGAGGGCGGTGGCGGCGTTCGCCTGCTCTGTGGTGGGCTCTTTGGACTTCTCCTTGCCCTTATCGTCATACTCGGTCTTGGTGTAGTGGAGATAGATCGGAAAGGCGATGTGGTTGGAGTACTTGCGAATGATCTCCTCGATTTGCCACCGGTTGGCGAACTCCTTGCCCTCTTCGCTCAAGTGAAGGGTGACGGTGGTTCCCTGCTCCTCCCGGGTTGCGTCGGTAACCTCGTACTCGCCTTTGCCGTCGGAGACCCACTGGTACGCCTTATCCTCTCCGGCCTTTCGACTGATGACCTCGATCTTGTCCGCCACCATAAAGGCTGAGTAGAACCCCACACCGAACTGCCCGATCAGATTGGAGTCCTTCTGCTTGTCTCCGGTAAGCTGAGCGAGAAAGCTCTTGGTCCCGCTCTTCGCGATGGTACCGAGGTTCTCGATAAGCTCATCGCCGTTCATCCCGATACCGTTGTCTTTGACTACCATCCAGGAATGGTCGGACTCGTCGAACTCGATATCGACTCGTGGGGAGAAGTCGAGCTTCTTATAGGCGTCGTCGGTAAGGGTAAGGTATTTGAGCTTGTCCAGGGCGTCGGACGAGTTTGAAATGAGCTCTCGCAGGAAGATTTCCCGGTGAGAGTAGAGACTGTGAATAATCAGCTGCAGGAGCTGATTCACTTCGGTCTGGAACTGGTGCTTGGCCATAGTATGGTTCCTCCGCGTTAGATGTATAAGTCGTTGTAAAAATGAAGAATGAGCCCGCCCCGGAGTCGGGGCAGGCGGTGATAAGATACAGATGAATGGCCCTTAAGGCAATTGGCCGGGAGCCGGAAGAGCCCGACGGCCCGGTTCAGCCCACCCGGGGCTTTGCTGCCTCGAAGAGCTGGTCGAGCTTACTGGCGGGATCTGAGAACCGGCTCAGAAATATCATCGCCGCTATGATGTACGGCTTGTAGCTCGCTTGCTTATAGAGAGGCACCCGATAGCGATCGAAGACGGAGGCCGCCACCTCGCCGCGGTCGGTGCTCACGCCGCTAATGTCCGCCGGGAGGCAGTGCATGTAGAGCGCCTTGCCTTGCTTCGTTTTGCCCATGAGCTCCTCGGTGCACTCCCAGTCCATGTGCTCCTTGTTCTGAGCGAGGAGCTCCTTCTCCAGCGCCTTGATGCCTGCCTCGTCCCGTTCCCCGAAGAGCTTGGTCCGTTTCTCCATGGCGGCAAAGGGTGCCCAGCTCTTGGGATAGACGATGTCCGCGCCTTCGAAGGCCTCGGCCATGCTGTTGGCCCGGGAGAAGCTCCCGCCGGACTCCTTGGACTGCTTGGCCGCGAGATCCTCCACCTCAGGCATGATCTCGTACCCCTCGGGATGGGCGAGAACAACCTCCATACCGAAGCGGCTCATCAGTCCCACCACGCCCTGCGGCACCGAGAGAGGCTTGCCGTAGGATGGGCTATACGCCCAGGTCATAGCGACCTTCTTACCCCGGAGGTTTTCCACACCACCGAAATGGTGGATGAGATGGTTGAAGTCCGCCATGGTCTGCGTAGGATGGTCTATGTCGCACTGCAGGTTGACCAGGGTTGGGCGTTGCTCGAGAACTCCGTCGGCGTGACCCTCGGCGACGGCCTTGGAGACCTCCCGCATGTAGGCGTTACCCTTGCCGATGTACATGTCGTCCCGAATGCCGATGACGTCGGCCATAAAGGAGATCATGTTCGCGGTCTCCCGAACGGTCTCACCGTGGGCGATCTGGCTCTTTCCTTCATCGAGATCCTGGACCTCGAGCCCCAGGAGGTTACAGGCACTGGCAAAGCTAAAGCGGGTCCGCGTCGAGTTGTCCCGGAAGAGGCTTATTGCGAGCCCTGAGTCGAAGAGCTTGCTCGAGATATTCTCTTCCCGCAGGGCCCTAAGGGCGTCGGCCACGAGAAAGGTGGCCTGAATCTCCTCATCGCTCTTCTCCCAGGTGAGAAGAAAGTCGTTGAGGTACATCTTGTCCGTGGCGAGCTTCCCGAGCTCGCCAATCATTGCACGGAGATCTTTCCCCATCCAAATGCTCCTTACTATCGATT
>CAYZHV010000214.1:0-6832 GCA_964478055.1 uncultured Spirochaetaceae bacterium
ACGAAGTGCTACTGCTGCTGTTCCTCGGCGCGATTTGGCTTTCGGTGCTCATCGGACCGCCTACCGAGGGGCGGTATGTTCACACCGACCACGTGTCGGTCAAGATGACCAAAGTGATTCTGTTCACTTTGATGCTCACGCACGTGGTGACCGACTTCAAGAGCCTGGACCGGCTCCTGTGGGTCCTGATTCTCTGTGCCATGATCCTGGGCATGCAGGCGTGGGACACGCCTTACAGCTCGTTTGTCCGAGGGCGTTTGGACAACGTGGGCGGGCCCGACTTCTCCAACTCGAACTACTTCGCCGGCTTCATGGCGGCGATGCTATGGCCCATTGGCGTCCAGTTCCTGCGCAGCGGGTGGTGGGGTAAGATCGTCTGTTTCCTGGCTGGCGGCTTCACCGCCAACGCCGTCATCCTTACGCGAAGCCGCGGGGCGGTAGTCGGGCTCGTGGCCGGCGGCCTCATGGCCCTGCTCATGGCGCCAAAAAGGTTCCGGCTGTACATTGCGCTGGGACTGGTCGTCGGCGGAGCGGGGTTCTACTACCTGACCGACGAACGATTCCTTCAACGTGCGTCTACCATCACCGCCGATGAACGTGAACGTGATGCCTCGGCGCAAGGCCGGATTGAATACGTGAAAATCGGTTTGCGCATTTGGAGCAGGCGTCCATGGGGAATCGGCGCGGGCAATTTCCACCAGACTGTCGGCAGTTACGACCATAGGCGCGCCGGCCGCGACGCGCACAATGCGTATATCCGCTGCTTGACGGAACTGGGCACTCAGGGGTTCGTGGTGTTCATGGCTCTGTTCGGCAGTGCGCTGTGGATGCTGTATCGCATGCGGCACGAGCAACTCGGACTCTCGGAGGAACGGCAAAACGACGTCATGCTCGTCGCGTTCGGCCTCATGTGCTCGCTAGCGGTTATTATGGCGGTCTCGCTCACGCATACCCTGTTGTACACCGAGTTCATCTGGTGGTTCCTCATGCTGCCCGTCTGCCTGCGGCGAATCGTAGACAACGAGCGGCTTGGCACCCTGCCGCCCGCGCCTTCGGTGGGTGCGTTGTTCCGGAAATAGTTGTCCGGCGATAGGTCTCAGATGTCAAGTCTCAAGTGTCAGCAATGTGGACTCGGAAATTCGACATCTCCGATTCGCGCCCAACTCCCAACTCCCAACTCCCAACGCCCAACTAGCACCTAATCGTGTGCGGCATTGTCGGCATATTCGATACGACCGGGCGGCGCGCGGTCGACCGGGCGCTGCTCGCGCGGATGAACGAACGCCAGCTTCATCGCGGGCCGGACGAGGGCGGGCTGCATGTCGAACCCGGGCTGGGGCTCGGGCACCGGCGGCTGTCGATCATCGACCTGTCCGGCGGCCGCCAGCCGATGCACAGCGCCGACGGCAACGCGGTGCTCACTTACAACGGCGAAATCTACAATTTCCGGCAATTGCGGAAGGAACTGGAGCCGCTGGGGTATGCGTTCCACACGACATCCGATACCGAAGTGCTGCTGGCCGCGTGGCAAGCGTGGGGGGAGGCGTGCGTCGAGCGGTTGCGCGGCATGTTCGCCTTTGCGGTTTGGGATCGTGTCGGGCAAACCCTCTTCCTGGCACGCGACCGCTTGGGCATCAAACCGCTGTACTACACCCTGTTGCCCGACGGACAATTCCTGTTCGGCTCGGAACTGAAGGCGTTGCGGTGCCATCCCCAGTTCCCGGCTCAGATCGACCCTACGGCGGTGGAGGATTATTTCGGTTTCGGTTACATTCCCGAGCCCAAGAGCATCTTCCGCAACGTCTTCAAACTGGAGCCGGGCCACACGCTCACGCTCACCCGCGGGCAAACCGGCTGCCGGCCGCGCCGGTACTGGGATGTCCAATTTGACGCGCGTACGCCGGGCAGCGAGCGGGACCTTGCCGCGGAATTGATCGAGCGGCTGCGCGAGGCCGTCGGGCTGCACATGGTGGCCGACGTACCCTTGGGCGCGTTCCTTTCTGGTGGCGTCGACTCCAGCGCGGTGGTGGCCATGATGGCGGGCCTGTCCGAGCAGCCGGTCAATACGTGCTCCATTTCGTTCGGCGATCCGGCGTTCAACGAAGCCGGCTATGCCCACCTGGTGGCCGAGCGTTACGCGACGGCGCACCGGGTCGAGCAGGTCGACCCGGACGCTTTCGACCTGGTCGATCGCCTGAGCGGCCTGTACGACGAACCGTACGCCGACAGTTCCGCCTTGCCCACGTATCGGCTGTGTGAGCTGACGCGGCGGCACGTGACCGTGGCCCTTTCCGGCGACGGCGGCGACGAGAACCTGGCCGGCTACCCGCGCTACCGCTGGCACCGCCAGGAGGATGGGCTGCGCCGCGTGCTGCCCGACGCGCTGCGCAGGCCGCTTGTGGGCTTGCTTGCGCGGCTTTACCCGGAGGGGGCGTGGGTTCCCGGCCCCTTGCGCGCACGGAAGACCCTGCAGTCGATCGCCCGGGGATCGCTGGAGGGCTATTTCCACAGCATGGCGGTCAACTCCGACGCCGTCCGCCGCCGCCTGTTCAGCGAGCGGCTCCGGCGCGAGTTGCAGGGCTATCGGGCGGTCGAGGTGTTCGAGCGTCACGCAAGCAACGGGCCGCACCGCGACGCGCAATCGCTCGCGCAGTACCTCGATCTGAAGACCTATCTGCCGGGCGACATCCTCACCAAGGTCGACCGCGCCAGTATGGCCCATTCGCTGGAGGTGCGCGTGCCGTTGCTCGATCATGAATTGGTGGAGTGGATCGCCACGCTGCCGCCGAATCTGAAACTGAAGGAGCGGGAGGGCAAATACATCTTCAAGAGGGCGTTGGAGGCGCACCTGCCCGACGACATTCTATACCGGCCCAAGAAGGGATTCTCCGTGCCCTTGCGTAACTGGTTCATGGGTCCGCTGAAGGAAAAGGTAAAGATTGCGTTGCTGGGCGGTGTCATGGCCGATTGCGGCTTCTTCAACGACCGGTTCATTGCTCACCTGATCGATGAAAGCCAACGAGGCCGGAGCGAGCACACCGGCTCCATTTGGTCGCTGTTGATGTTTGAGGCGTTTCTGCGGAAGGAAATGGGAGATAGGGAAACACTTTCGTAAATGAACAGCCGCAACAGCGCGTCACCCATCTCCCAACTTCCATCTCCCAACTCTCACCTGACACCTATCATGCTCCACATCCTCCATGTCGTTCCGGGCTTGCTGGCCGGGGGGATGGAACTGACGATGGCGCGGGTCATCGCGGGCTTGAGCGGGCGCGTGATGCGCCATACGGTGGTGGCGCTCCGCGAGGAGGCGGAAGTGGCCGATCGGCTGCCGGCGGAAGTGCGGGTACATGCGATGCACTCGCCGCCGAACGAGCTGCGCTTGCCGGTGCGGCTGGCAAGGCTCTTGCGGCAGGACCGGCCCGACGTCGTGCACGCGCGCAACTGGGGAGCGTGGCCCGATACCGTGACCGCAAGCCTGCTGGTGCGGCCGCGGGTGCCGGTGGTGCTCAGCTTCCACGGGCTGGGGCGGGCAGGGTATATGCCTTGGCGGCGGCGGGCGGCCTCCTTCCTGCTGGCGCGCCTGGCCGCGGCGCTGTTCACTGTGAGCGAGGAGTCGAAACGCCTGATGGTCGAGCGCTGGGGCTGGCCCGCCGCGAAAACCCGGGTCATTCCCAACGGAGTCGATACGGACCGCTTCACCCCGGTCGACCGGCCCGAGCGCAACGGCCCGCTGGTCGTCGGCACGGTAGGCAACCTGCGGCCGGTGAAGAACCAGGCGATGCTTGTCGAGGCGTGCGGGCGAATGGCGGCGGCCGGGGTCGACGTGGAACTGCGCATCGCCGGCGAGGGCGAGGAGCGCGACCGGCTGCTCGCGCTTGCCGAATCGGCCGGCCTGCGCGATCGGCTCCGCCTGTTCGGCCGTGTGGACGACGTGCCCGGCTTCCTCCGGGAACTCGACCAGTTCGCGTTGACCAGCGACAGCGAACAGCATCCGAATGCGCTGAATGAGGCGATGGCCTGCGGGCTGCCGTGCGTGGCCACCCGCGTGGGCTGCGTCGATGAGTTGCTCGACGGCGGGCGTTGCGGCCGCATTGTGGCCCCGGGCGACGTGGCGGCCCTCACCGCCGCCCTGACCGACTTGGCCGCCGAGCCCGACCTTCGCCGCCGCCTCGGGCAACTCGCCCGGGAGCGCACTTGCTGCCACTATAGCCTTGAGGTGATGCTGGCGGCGTATGAGGCGTTGTACCGGGAGGTGGGAAATAGAGAGTGCTAGGTCAAGATTCCGGGTCTTGTTCTTGTGCCGCTCTTTGGCCTTTGAAATGCGTCCTTGCCGTAGCGTTGGTAGGGATCGCTTGGGAAGGCGAAGTCATGCAGAACGCGCGATCCCGGCTTTCAGTTCCGGCTCGCCTGCGGTAGAATTAGTTGTGGGGGGGTAGATCGGCTGATGCCTGAGGCAATGGGAGGTCATGGATCATGGAAAGTAATTCGAGCGAACTAGCCACATTTCACCGTTTCATTGAAAAGCACCTTGCCGGAGGGGCCGATTGGACGCCCGAGGAGTGTCTGCGCATATGGCGGGCTGAACAGACAAGTCCGGAGGAACTAGACGACAGTGTGGCGGCGGTTCGGCGAGCATTGGAGCAGATGGAACACGGTGAGGGGAAGAGTTTGGCCAACTTCGACCGCGATTTCCGCGCAGAGCACCGCATACCCGGCGCATTATCTTGACTGATATCCGACTCCTGACTTCTTGAACATTCTCTCCTTCTCCTACTGTTTCCCCCACGCGGCGGCGCCGAACTGGGGCGTGTTCGTCGAGCGGCGGCTGGCGGCGCTCCGGCGCCGGCCGGGCGCCGAGCTGCAGGTGGTGGCGCCGGTGCCCAGCTTTCCGGTGGTCACGCGGTTTCGCCGCGGGCCCGGGGAGAGGGGACTGTCCCAATTTTCGCGGCACACGGGAGAAGGGATTCCGTCGCCCAACCTTTCCGCCGCGAAAATGGGACTGTCCCCTTTGCATCGGCTCCGCCAGTGGCTTTTCGGCGCTGTGCCGGCCCGGGAGCAATGGCACGGGCTTACCGTGCATCGGCCGCGATTCTTCTGCGTGCCCGGTGTGCTGAAGTCGCTCGACGGGCGGCTTTATGCGCGCGGGCTGCGGCGATGGATGGACGCTCACTGTAGCACGACTCTCCGAGTCGTTGATCCGGCAAAGCCGGACAGTGGGGACAAAGGACGGCTCGGAGCGCTGGAAGCCGGTGGGAAGATACGACTCGGAGAGTCGTGCTACAGTGAAGGTCAACGACTCGGAGAGTCGTGCCACAGTCGGCCCGATATACTCGACGCGCATTTCGTTTGGCCGGATGGGGTGGGCGTGGCGCGGCTTGCCGGGTGGTTCGGGCTGCCTTACGTAATCACGCTGCGGGGAAAGATCTACCCGTGCCTCGAAGTGCCGTCGCAGCGGCGGCAGTGTGCCGAGGCGCTGCGCGGTGCGGCGGCGGTCATCAGCGTCGACGCGCGCATGGCACGCATCGCGTGCGAGTTGGGCGTGCCGCCGGACCGGGTGTCAGTCATTCCCAACGGCGTCGACCTCGACCGGTTCCAACCGGCCGATCGTCCGGATGCGCGCAGGCGGCTCGGATTACCCGAGCAGGGCCCGCTGCTGGTAACCGTGGCGCATCTGGGCGTGCGCAAGGGACACCGCGAGGCGATTGCCGCCTTGGCACGCCTGCCCGACGACGTGCGATTGGTACTGGTAGGCGGTGAGCTGCACCGGGGCGATGCGGCCCGGCTGCGTCGCCTGGCCGCGTCGTTGGGCGTGGGCGACCGGCTGCTGCTGGCCGGCAACCAGCCGCCGGACCGCGTGCCCGACTACTTCGCTGCGGCCGACGCCGGCCTGCTGGCCTCGTACCGCGAAGGCTGCCCGAACGCCGTGCTGGAATGTCTCGCCTGTGGCCGCCCGATGGTGGCCACCGACGTGGGCGCCGTGCCCGACATCATCGAGCCCGGCCGCAACGGCGAGATTGTGCCCGTGCGCGATGCCGACGCCCTTGCGGCCGCTCTCAACCGCGTACTCGACCGCTCCTGGGACCCGGCCGAAGTGCGCCGCGGCGTGCCGTCGTGGGACGCGGTGGCGCAGAGCATTCATGCGCTCTTCTCGCGGGTGTTGGGTAAGCAATAGCCATTGTTCAGGCTTTTCGCATTTTCGTCCTTTGGCGTTTTCGGGATCTGATTGAAGAACGAATCACGAAAGCACGAAAGACCGAAGACACGAAAGGACGTGGGAAGCGTGACCGGCATCTCTTGAGGATACGAGAGGGGAATTGCGATGGGACATGAGTTCGAGCCACTGTCCGGGCAGGTCATCGAGGCCGCGATTGCCGTGCATCGCGAATTGGGCCCGGGATTCCTCGAATCGGTTTACGAGAGCGCCATGAAGATGGCCCTCCGGCATCGTGGCATCGTTTACGAAGCCCAGAAAGAGGTGACGGTGTTCTTCGAAGGGGAGGAGGTGGGCATCCATCGGCTCGACCGTAGCTGGAGAGATCGTTGTAGAACTGAAGGCGATAAAGGCTTTGGACGACATCCATTTCGCACAGGTTCGTTCGTACCTCAAGGCCACGCGACTGCACGTTGGCCTCTTGATGAACTTCTATTCTCCCACGCTCGTCGTCAAGGGAGTCGTGTTGTAGACGCCCACCTTCTTGTTCGTGATTTCGTCCTTTCGCGCTCTTGTGATTCGTGTTTGAATTGGATCACGAAGGCACGAAAGGGTAATGGTCAGCTTGGATGCGTGGTTAGGGACCTGAATTCTCCGAAACCATGAAGCTTATTCGAT
>CAYZHV010000215.1:0-6812 GCA_964478055.1 uncultured Spirochaetaceae bacterium
ATGAGAGACTACCACGTAGGGGGATGAGTGTCAATAAATCCCGGCAGCGGTGATGGTTAGGAGCGTTTGCGCTTTGGCGAATAGATTACTACCTTTGTGCCATGAGTGATCTGGCGAAACAGAGTTGCGTGCCCTGCAGAGGGGGCGAACCGCCGCTCGGGGCGGAGGAAATAGAGCAGAAGCTCACGAAAGTTCCGGACTGGAAGCTGCATGAGAACGAGGGGGTCCCTTTTTTACGCAGAAGCTTTTCCTTCAAAAACTTTGCCCAGGCTCTCGCCTTCACCAACAAAGTCGGGGAGCTTGCGGAAGAAGAGCGCCACCATCCTCGCATCGTTACGGAATGGGGCTCAGTAACCGTGGACTGGTGGACGCACAAGATTAAAGGGCTCCACGGCAACGACTTTGTCATGGCCGCGAAGACTGACGAGCTCTGGAGAGATCGACAGCCCTGAGGCACGCCTCGAAGGATCTATCGCCGCTCTGGCCCGGGCGCCGCGAGTAAGGAGCCGGCGCCCATGCAGGGCCCTCGGGATTCTGCTATGCTATCTCTGTGTCTGAGGGTGCATCGGTCTTAACGCGCAATGAGCGACTGGAGGGGCGTCGCCGCTTTCTCTGGTTCGGGGTCTTCAACGCGGCCTCCTTTAACCTTCTCACAGGAAACCTGATCACCCTCTACCTCCTTCGTCTGGACGCCTCCCGAACGGTGGTAGGTGTGATAGCTTCATTTTCCTTCGCGGCGTTCTTTGTGAGTCTCCTGGGGCGTAGACTTGTACCGCTCTTCGGACTGATCCGGCTTTTCAGTCTGGCCTGGCTTTTTCGCTACTTGCTGATGCTACCGGCGGCGGCGGCGCCTTTGATTCTGCTCAACTTCGGAGCGGCGCCGGCGATCTTCGCCGTAGGGGTCGGCTCGCTGGGATTTCACTTCTTTCGCGGCCTGGGTCTGGTAGCAAACTCTCCGGTCATCGGTAGCCTCTCGGATGGGCCTGATCGCGGCGCTTTTCTGAGCCGCTTTCAAATACGGATTGCGATCTCCTCGACCCTGACGGGGCTGCTGATAGTCCTTTTCGTGGACCCCGAAGCGTCCCTGGCGCGCTACGCCCTGCTCCTGGGAACCGGGATCCTTCTCGGGATGGTCGCGGCGGCTCTGCTGGCGGCATTGCCGGAACCCCCAGGGCTCGGCGTGGGGCACAAGAGCGGCAGTCTGATGGGAGCTTTTCGAAGGGCCCTTGGGGAGAAGCAGCTGCACCGCTTTTTTCTCGCCTTTACGGTCTTTGCCGTGGCCAATGGTGTCTACCGGAGTTTTCTCGTGGTTACGGCAAAACAGGTCTACGGTTTCTCTGACAGAACCGCCTACCTGCTCACGGTGATTGGTTTCCTGGGCACCCTTACTATGGGACTCATGAGTCGACTCCTGACGGACCGTATCGGGGCAAAACCGATGACCCTGGTTTTTGTTGGCGTCATCGGCCTGGGAACGATTCCTCTCATCATGCTTCCCCCCCTGGTGGGTTTACCGGGCATCCTCCTCATGGGGGCGCTCTTTTTCACGGTAATGCTCGGGGTCACCGGTGGAGAAACGACGGCACAGGCGTACTTTCTCGCCCTGACATCGCCGAAGGAGCGGCTCGAGCTCGGGCTCTTTTTCTTTATAGCTCTCGGCAGCGGAGGTACCCTGGGCTCGGCCCTGGGCGGCGCGGTCCTGGACGGACTCACCCTCGGTCTCGGATTGGGGATCGACCTAGCTTTCAGAATCTTCTTTGCCGGTTCTCTCCTACTGCTGCTTCTGGCCTTCCTCCTCTTTTCCCGGCTGGAGCGGATGGGTGCCTATAGCTTTCGTGGCGCCCTGGGAGTGCTCTTCTCCCTTAGGGACCTGCGGGCGATCAACCTCGTTAACCGTCTCGACGAAACCGAGAGCATCGGAGCCGGGAGGCGCGCGCTTCAACGGCTTGGAGCGACGGAGTCCACCATCGCCACCCGTGAGATTCTGAAATCCCTGGACTCCCCGAGTTTCGTCATCAGAAACGAAGCGATCTACGCCCTGGCGAATGTCCCCTGGGATGATGGAGTCGAGGAGGCGCTCATCGAAGAACTGAGTCGCAACGAGTTTACCACCGCCAACGCCGCCGCGCGGATGCTCGGCAAGCGGGGCACGCCAAGGGCGATCGCGCCGCTCCGTCGAGCCCTGAGATCGGGGGACTACCTGCTACGGGCGAAGGCGGCGGTAGCCCTGGCTCGCCTGAGGGACCGGGAGTCTCTACCGACAATCGGGGAAATCGTTCAGAGCTCCGAGAATCCCCTGGTGGTTATCCACGCCGCCGCGGCCCTCCGACTCTACGAGGAGCGGCGGGGGCTGCGCTGGCTCTTTCTCGCTCTCGCCCGGAAAGAGCTCGACAGTTATGTGGCGGATGAGCTCGTTATCGATGCGGCAGCTCTCCTCGGATTGGGCACCTGGTTCTATCACCTTTACGGCCGATTCACGCGAAGTCCCCGGGAGGCGAGAGAGGAAGTGCTCGAGCTTCTTCCGGCGGGGGATGGTGATGTGGCCGAGGCGCTCCTGGAGGTAACCGAGGGTGAACGCGCCGTGCAGGACGGCGGCGACGGGAGGTCCGCGGCGCGGATGATTCTGGTGAGGGAGCTGGAGCGGGTCGCGGCGGAAGACCCTGAGGTACTGCGACGCGCCCTGGAAGGGCTCGATCTGGAAAGCCTCCCTTATCCCGGGAGGCTACTCCTCCTGCTGCTTGGTGCCAAGACGGTTAAGCACGTCCCGATAGAGTGACTGCCTCTGGTAAAGGGTGTCGTAGGGCGCCTGAAACGCCTCTTCCAACTTCTCTTTCAGAAAGACCTCCGGCGTTGGGCCGAGTGTCGCTTCGCCCCCTTTGTAGAAGAGCAGCGTCTGATCGCTGTACTTTGCCGAAAGATCGATGTTATGCGCTGAATAGAGCACGGTGAGGTCGTTGCTCCGAGCGTACTCCATGAGAAAGGAAAAGACTCGGTCCTTCTGCGGCTCCTCCAGCGCAAAAACCGGTTCGTCCATGAGTATCACCGGAGATCCGTAGAGAAGACTGAAGGCGATAATGGTTCTTTGGAGCTCCCCTTTGCTGAGCTCCTGGGTCTTTCGATCGAGGCAGTTCTCCAGCTCCAGAGCCTCCTGGATGTCACCGAGGAACTCCCCGGCATCGCCGTCAGCATTGCCCGCCTCCAGGACGAACTGCAGAAGCTCCCCGACGGGCTCGTCTGTTTCGAACTCCATGTTCTGGTAAATGAAGGAAGCCACCTGGTTACGCCGCGCCTCGAGCTCCGGGCTCGGCTGAGCGTCGGCGAACTGCGTGGTGTCCTCACCGAGGAGTAGTACCCGCCCCTGGTCCGGCATGAGTCGCCCCCCGGCGAGGAGCATGAGCGTGGACTTGCCCACGCCGTTGGGTCCCACAAGGGTGGTTACTCCCGAGGGGATATGCAGGGAGAGGTTCTCGAAGACGGTGACTGCCTCGTCCCCATCCTCTGGGGGATAGGTAAAGGTAACCGAGTCGAATCGTATGGGAGCGTTATCACTCATTTTCTAGAGATGCCCTTCGTTCTTTGTAAGCGTCAAGTCTGTTCATAGGCGGACGCTCTTCCTCGACGATCTGGTACTCCACGGTCTCGAAGGTCTGGTCGTGCGCCTGAAACTGCCGCAGCACCGTGCTGAGCTCCGGAAGCTCCGGAACAATGTCGAGTTTCTGCGCCCGGGAGAGAAAGGTCTGGAGTATGCCGAAGGCCATCTTACCGAGGCTCCGCGTCGGCTGGTTCCGATGGACCCGCTGATCCAGGTCGGTCTGGCCGAACGCCTTGAGGCCATACCGGGTATAGACGTCTATGAGGTGAGAGGTTTCTACACCGTAGCCGATGGGAAAGGGTATCTCCTCGAGGACGTTTCGCCGGACCGCGTACTCCCCGGATAGGGGCTGGATGATCGCCGTGAGTTCCGGAAAGAAGAGCGAAAAGAGGGGGCGAATAAGGATCTCCGTTACCCTGCCGCCGCCGCTGGGGCGCACTCCTTGGGAAAAGGCGAGGGGGCGGTCGTAGAACGCCTTCACGTAGGTGATCTCCGGGCGGTATATGAGGGGCGCCACGAGACCGTAGACAAAGCGGGGATGGATGTTCTTGATATCGGCGTCGATGTAGACGATCACATCCCCTTTGAGCTGGTAGATCGCCTTCCAGAGGTTTTCTCCCTTGCCGCGCTTCTCCTCGAGCTCCGGCATGATATCCGCGGCGAGGTAGGTATCGGCACCAAAGGAGGCAGCGACCTCCAGAGTGCGGTCGGTGGAGCCGGAGTCGATAACGGCGATCTCGTCCAAGAGCGGGTACCGAAGCATGAGCTCCGAGCGAAAGATGACAATCTCCTTGCCGATGGTGCTCTCTTCGTTCAGGGTCGGGATGCAGAGGGAAACAGTGAGTCCCTGCTTCTCCTTTTCCTCGCAGAGCGCCTTGAGATCCCGAAACTGGGAGTGGTGAAAGGTGTTGGTCTTGAGCCACTCATTTATGTTCATCGCAGTACCCCCGGTCGATGGCAAGGACGAGCCCCAAGAGCTGAGCGAGGCCCTCATTTACCGGCTCGATCTCGAGCCGCTCATCAGGTTCGGAATATCGCTCTCCCTTGGTCAGCCCGATGGTAACTGCCGGGATCTGCCGGTCGATAAAGGCGGAGAGCTCGGAAGTTGAAGGGGAAATTCGCGGATTGATGCGGAGCTGCTTGAGTATCTCCCGGGCGTGTACCGCCAGGGGATGAGAAAAGCTGATTCCCCCGGGCTGACGTCGGGCAAGAACGTTAAAGAGCACCTCCGCCCCGGTTTGGGAGGAGACCTCCGCGCCAATGTCGGCGATCTCGTTTCCGAGGTTCTCGACGATCTCCCCGGATTCGCTTCGAACTTCAAACTGAAGCTTGGCCTGGGTCGGTATAGTGTTGAAGCTCGCCCCGGATTCGAGACTGTTGAGCACGATAGAGGTTCGAGGTCTTCTGGGCAGGGGTATTTCGAGGATTCGGTTGATCACCTCGTTGATATTGACTATGGCTCCCCCTGCACCGAAGCGGGTCCAGTCGTACTCTTCAGGAACGGAGTACGTAATCTCTCCCCGGAGCATACCGATGGAGGCGTAGCTCAACCGCCCGAGCTGGTACCCTTCGACACAGATACCTTGATCGATAGGAAGCTCCTTGTTGTTGAGAAAGAAGCGCACTCCCTCGATGTCTCCCTTGCCGAGGCTTCGGGCGGAGCCCATGAGAACGAGATTGGACTGAAGTCGAATACCGAGATGCTCGAGAATGAGAGGCAGGGTAATAAGTCCCGCCACCCCGAGACTGTCGTCCCCGATGCCCGCGCCACTCACGTAGCCCGGCTCGACCTGAACGGTGTGGTCGATCTTTTCGGGAAAGATCGTGTCCATGTGGGCCACGATAAGGATGTTGCGATCACCGTCGGCACCGGGGAGAATACCGAGGGCGTTACCCGCCTCGTCGGTAGAGGTGTTCTGCAGGTCGTACTCGTTAAACCGCTCCATGACGAACTCGCACCGACGCTGCTCGCCAAAGGTGGGAGCGGGGATTTCGCTCACCATGACTAGGTTGGTAAGCAGAATCTCGTTTAGCTCCCGGATTCGGTCCCTATACTCTGGAATCTCCGCAAGGACACTTCCGAAGTCGCTATGTGTCTTGGCCATCCGCACCTTCCTCTGTCCTGGGGTTTGTACATTATACGGGCCAGTCCATGACCTTGCCCAGAGGATTTCTGGGCAGCTCCTCACCAAGGGTAAAGGAGCGAGGCTGCTCAACTGGTCGAAGCCGGCTTTGACAGAGCTCGGCGAGCCGGTCCGCGTCGAGATGGGCGCCCTCAGCCGGAACAACGAACGCCTTGAGCCTCGCCTCCGGGCCGGTGCCGGTGAGCCGCACCGTAACGGCCTCGACCTCCGGGACCTCGGCAATGACCGCCTCCACCCGGGCAAGAGAGACATTCTCACCGCCAACCTGCACGATCCGGTCCTTCCGCCCCACCGGTAGAAATCTACGACTATCGAGCCAGGAAAGCCTGTCCATGATCTCCACGGGCTCCCAGCGAGCTCCATCCGGACTCAGCCGCTCTACTTCCGCGCCAGACTCTCCGGTGTAGCGGCGATAATAGGGAAAGAGGGTAAACGGCTCTCCCGGACGCTCTCTGAATCCGACGCCTCCGGTCTCGGTGGACCCGTACACCTCTAAGAGCCGATCTATACCAGACTCGTAGAGCCCCTGGTGCAGCTCTTCGGGCAGGGGAGCGGTGGAGGAGACGCCCCAAATCGACGAAGGCCAGGTACCGACGCTCCGCCGCAGATACTGCCAGAGGGCGGGATGGGATACTATTAGGTCCTTCAGCTCCAGGCTCTCCGAGAGCTCCCCGAGTCGCTCCCAGGGGAGAACAAGAACCGGGAGCCCTGTTGTCTCCGGCAAGAGGACGGTAAAGAGAAAGCCGTAGATATGGTGTGCGGGAACGGTGGAGAGCACCCGGTTCCTGCACTCCAACAGCTGCGAGAGAAACTCGGTCTCCTGCAGCAGTTCCGCCCAGGTGTGGGATACGAGTTTCGGGCTCCCGGAGGTTCCGGAGGTGCGAAAGGTGACGGATTTCACACCGTCGTTGAGGGCGTGCCCGACAATCTCGGCCCAGTCACCGACCTTCCGCCGACGAAGGAGGTAATCCTCCACACCACTCTCATGGAGGTGGAAGAACTCGTTTACCACCCCCGCGGCGGTAAGAAGCTCCATAGAGTCGTAGGAAAGCCCTTTTTCGCCGAGACTGAGTTGC
>CAYZHV010000216.1:0-6810 GCA_964478055.1 uncultured Spirochaetaceae bacterium
TTTATTCCTCGGACCCTGGCGGATGACAACGACCCCCTGGATGTGCTGGTCCTCTGCTCGGAAATACTCGATCCGCTGACGATGGTGGAGTGCTACCCGATCGGGGTGGTCAAGATGGTGGACAACCAGGAGGTGGACGAGAAGATCATCGCGATCCCGTTCCGCGACCCGGTCTACTCGGGATATCGTGACGTTTCAACCCTGCCGCAGCACGTGCTCCATGAGATCTCCCACTTCTTCGAGGTGTATAAGGCCCTGGAGCACTCGGAGACCTCGGTCAAAACAATCCTCGATCGGGAGAAGGCCCTCGAAATTATCGACGCCTCCAAGAAGACCTATGACGTGGCGTTCCCAATAGAGGAAAGTGAAGAGCCCCTGGAGGCGGAGGCCAATAAGTAGGCGGTTAACTGCGGGCCCGTGGTTCCACGGCGTCGGAGGTTGACGCCGCGCGCCGGGCCGTGATTGTCGGCCCCGAGGCCTGGAAGGCCGGCGCCCTGGTTCCCGGCAAGCTACATGAGTGAGAGGGCCCCTTCAATCCTCATTGCCGCCTTTCCGCGGTGGCTGACGAGGTTCTTTTCTTCCGGTTCAATATCAGCGACGCATAGTCCCCGCTCGGGGAGATAGAATATCGGGTCGTACCCGAAGCCGGTGGTGCCCGACGAGGGGCTATGGGCGATTTCGCCCTCCCAGGTTTCCTGGGCCTGGACGAAGCGGCTCTCTCCGAGGATGAGAGTCATGGAGCAGACGTAGTAGGCGCTCCGATCTTCCGCGCCCTCGAGCTCCCCGAGGAGGCGCTGGTTCTTCTCGCTGTCCGAGAGTTTTCTTCCTTCTTCTGCCTCTCCGTAACGGGCGGAGAAGACCCCGGGGCGTCCTTGGAGGGCTCGGACGGCGAGGCCCGAATCATCGGCTATGACCGGCAGAACCCGACCCTTGGCCGCGATCTGCTGCGGGGGTAGGGAGCTTTCCACGCCGTCCTCGGCGATACCCTTCAACAATCGGTAGAGGCCATAGGCTTTTCCGAAGCTGTTGTCGGCAAAGGTGAGGCCGGTCTCGTCGTAGTCATACTGAAAGCCGAGATCCCGCGGCAGCAAGAGGGTGTGTTCCTTGAGGATCTCTGAGAGCTCGATGCGCTTATGCTCGTTAGCGGTTGCGAGTACTATCTCCATGACCTAGCGATCCTATGGGAAAGGGCGATCCCTTTCAACCGACTGGCACTCCTCGGCGACGGCCTCCCGGCTGCTCTGGCTCCTGAGCACGGAGCGAACATAAAAGATCCCTGAGTCGACGCTTCCTTTTGGGATGTCGAGGACTTTGGCTATTTCGCGATTGGTAACGTAGTCCGGGACGTGGTCGATCTCCTTGGTGAGGGCCCGGGACCGTTCTTCTTGTAGGTGTATCAACCGGAGGAGCCGACTGCGGCGCGGTTCCTCCGGAGTTGCTTCGAGCTGCTTTCTCAAGGTGTGGAGGCGGCAGGTGACTTCGTTCTGCCGTTCCTGAAGGGCCCGCCGCCGGCTTACCCGGGGTTGCAGGGTAGCCGAGAGCTCCCGGGTGAGCTCCAGGAGCCTGGGCTGATCGATCTCGAGGAAGGATGCCATTTCTCCAAGGGTTTCCTCGGAGGCGTAGAGGGAACACTTGAGGGTGACGTAGAGGAGCCGCTGCTTGAACGCCTGTGGATGGGCGCGCTGGTTGTGAGAGCGGTACGCCGCGGCGGCCTCCTTGAGCACGGTGACCGGCAGATGCGCTCGCTCTTCCTCCTCCTGGGGCTCCGTGGCGCCGGGCAGTTCCACGCCTCCCTGCCGCCAAAAGCCGGGATCCTCCGGGAGCTCACGGCGAAACCGCTCTCGCACTCGCCTCGAGGCGAAGCTCTTGAGCTGGTATCGGATCGAGGTGGCGAGATACGCCTCGAAGCTGCCGAGGTCCGGATTGTACCTTCGGATCAAGCTGCGGATTCGTCGGTGGAAGAAGAGGGCGAACTCGCTCCGCTCATCCTCCTCCAGGCTTCTAACGCTGCGCCAGACGGCGGTCCAGACTAGGTTGACCGTCGCCTCCAAAGGGGCTTTTCCCTTCTTGAAAGCGACTACCTGCTCCGTGAGACTCCGGCGTGCCACGGCCCTCCTCCTTACCGTTTGGGGTAACTGAGGCCAATGCAAGGCGTCTGCCAAGTAGTAGACAGAATCTCTCTTCCGCTCCCGGCGGGAGCGCGGGCTCGCTTCGGGTAGGAATGCGCTAGATTGGTGTCAGGATGGCTTGACGGAAGGAGTGGTGTCGTTTGCTGGGGAGGAGAGGAACTCGGGCCGAAAGGGAGCTCAGCTGTTACACTTTGTTACAATTGCGCTGCCTGGGTAGGGCTCGGTGGGTAGCCGTCCTGGCTTTCCAGTCGTTCGGTGACCAGACGGATTACTTTTTCGCGGGTCTCCTGTAAGGAAGCGCGATTGAGAAATCCCGCGGCCTTCTGATGGCCGCCGCCGCCGACATGGGTAGCGATCTCTCCCACGTCGATCTCGCTGGTAGCCCGGAGGCTCCCTTTGCAGACGGCCTCGGACTCCTCCCGCAAAAAGGCGATAACCTCGCACCCTTCTATGCTGAGAAGCAGCTGGTAGAGGGCGTCGGAGTCGCGATTCTCCTTGCCGAACTCGCTGCGCTCTTCGGCGGTCATATAGGTGAGAATGAAGCGCCCATCCGCGTACGGTTTGGCTCGTTCGAGGAGGCGACCGATGAGCTTTCTGGAGGCGAAGGTGCGACCGCTGCTAATGAGAGCGCTGGTCTCTCTCGGCGAGGCGCCGGTCTCCGCGAGGCGGGCGGCGGCGTGGAAGACGTCGCCGCTATTCTCGTCGAGAAAGCGGAAGAAGCCGGTGTCCGTGGCAAGACCGAAGAAGAGCATCTTTGCCTCGTCCGGGGCCGGAGCTTCCCCAAGAGTTTCGATCACGGCCTGAACCAGTAGCGTTGTGGCGGGGATCGAGGCGTCAACGAACCGGACATCCCCGAAGAGCTCTCCCGAGGCGTGGTGGTCGATTACCGCCACGGGTCTCCCGTCGAGTTGCTCGGCGAGATCGCCGATGCGATCGAGGGTGGAGCAGTCGACGATGATAATCGCTTCCTTTTCACTCCTGCGTTTCGGGAGCTCCCGGGAGAAGCGGGGAGCGAAGTGGCGCACCTCCGTGCGCTCGAAGGGGCCCGGGTTCACCAGGGTAGAGCTGTTTCCGATTCGACTGAGAAAGAGGCCGAGGGCGATCTGGGAGCCGATGCAGTCTCCGTCCGGCTCGATGTGCCCGAGTATGTAAAAATGGTCAAAGTCCCGGAGGAACTGTAGTAGCTCTTCCGGGACGGGCTTGCGTCGCATTCTCTTATCGGTGGATCCAGGAGTGGGAAATGGGCCCCGCCCGAAGCGGTCAGTACTCTAAGTCGAGGCTCTCAACGGAAAACGCTTCCTGCAGGTCGAGCCCGGCGGGGAGTTGGTCCCAGGCCGAATGGAAGGGGCTTTCCGGAACAAAGAGGCGAAGATGGCTGAACTCTCCGTTTACATAGTAGACCACCATGTAGGGAACGGTCTTGTCTATGCTGTAGACAATCTCCGCCATCCCTGCAGCTTCGGTAAACCATCTTCCCGGAAGGTACGCTTCCTGAAAATAGAGCTCGCTATCGTTGTACTCGATCTTGTATCCCAGGCTATGTCGATAGACTGTATTGAGGTAGACCGTCATGGGGTAGATTACGGGATCTTCGCCGTCCGTGGTCTCCGCTTCCTGAGTGAACGCCACTCCAGCGGCGATGACGAGGACGAGTAGAACTAAGAGTAGACGGTGTCGCATCAATGCCTCCTGTGACTCTTCTGATTGAAGTATACGGAAAGATCGACCAGGACGCAACTAAACTCGTCCAAGGGTCGCGAGCATAACCGCCTTAATGGTGTGCTTTCGGTTCTCCGCCTCGTCCCAGACTCTGGAGCGGGGGCCGTCGATTACCTCGGGGGTTACTTCATTTCCCCGGACCGCCGGCAGGCAGTGCAGGAAAATCGGTGGATTGGAGCCTTCGAAGAGCTCTTTGGTCACCTGATAGGGACCGAGAAGGGCTCGTCGCTCCTTTTCTTTCGACTCCTCACCCATGGAGTACCAGACGTCGGTGTATATGGCGTCTGCGCCCTCTACGGCGCTGTCCACATCCGTGGTGATCTCTACCGATGCCCCGGAGGCCTTGGCGTACTCTTCGGCGAGTTTTACCAGGGGCGTTTCCGGCTGCAGCTCCTTGGGGGCGGCCACGGCGATATTGACCCCTGTGAGGGAACAGGCGATCAGCAGGGAGTTTGCCACATTGTTTCGCCCATCGCCGACAAAGGTGAGCTTTGCCCCTTCGAGCTTGCCCACTTCCTCTTTGAGGGTCATGAGATCCGCCAGGGCCTGCGTGGGATGGTAGAGGTCCGTGAGGCCGTTGTAGACCGGCACCCCGGAGTAGGTCGCCAGGGTTTCCACGGTCTTCTGCTCGAATCCTCGAAACTGAATGCAATCAAACATGCGTCCCAGGACCCGGGCGGTGTCCTCGATGGTCTCTTTGGCACCGAGTTGAATATCCGCGTTGGAGAGAAAGACCGGATGACCGCCTTCCTCCCCAAAAGCGGTCTCGAAGGCGCAGCGGGTACGGGTTGAGCGTTTCTCGAAAAGGAGGGCTATGGAGAGCCCCTCGAAGCGGCGGCGCCGGTTACCCTCTACGGATTCCTTCTTGACCTGCTCTGCCAGCTCAATAAGATACTCTACTTCCTCTCGGCTGTACTCAGCGAGAGTGAGCAATGATCTACCCTGAAGTTTCACTCTTTGCGCCCTCTGTGAATAGATGGATTTGTCCCGGCACGATGCTCCGTCTCCGCTTCCTGCTGGGAAAGAACATCGCCTCAGGAAAGAGGAGTTGAAGGGCTTCCAGGACGGTGTCAGCATAGTGGAATTGGAGCTGCTTGGCTACCTCGCGGGGAAGCTCATCCACGTCCTTCCAGTTGACCCTGGGCAGAAGGATATTGCTGACGTTGTGCCTGTGGGCGGCGAGGCACTTCTCCTTGATACCCCCCACGGGGAGCACCCTTCCGGTAAGGGTTATCTCTCCAGTCATGGCGAAATCACCCTTGGGGACCTCTCCAACGAGGGCTGAGAGAATGGAGATGACCAGGGTGATTCCGGCGGAGGGCCCGTCCTTGGGGATGGCGCCCTCGGGAACGTGAATGTGTATGTCCCGGGAGGCGAGGCTTGGGATCTCGTTACTAAAGTACTCCCGACAGGAGCGCAGGTAGGAGAGGGCGGTCCGGGCGCTCTCCTTCATCACCTCTCCGAGGTTGCCGGTAAGGATGAGCTCTCCCTTTCCCTTGTAGAGCACCGTTTCTATGGGCAGGAGCATGCCGCCCATCTCGGTCCAGGCGAGGCCGTTGGCCAGGCCGATCCGGGGCTCGGCGTAGAGGAGGGAGCGCTCGTACTTCGGGTTGCCGAGGCTCTGCTTGACGAGCTTTGGCGTCACTTGCTTCTTGAACGCCTCCACGTCGATCTTCTCCGCCGCCGACGCCTTTCGGGCGAGCTTGCGAATAACACCGGAAATCTCCCGCTCCAGGTTTCGGACCCCGGACTCCATGGTGTAGTTGCGTATGATGTCGAGGAGGGCGTTTCTCTGAAAGGTAATGTGCGCCTTTTCCAGGCCGTGCTCCCGCAGCTGCTTGGGCACGATAAACTGATTGGCGATGTGGAGCTTCTCGATCTCCGAGTAGCCGGGGATTTCGATCACTTCCATCCTGTCCCGCAAGGGCCAGGGGATGGTGTGCAGGGAGTTGGCGGTGGTGACGAAGAGCACCTCCGAGAGGTCGTAGGGGAGCTCCAGATAGTGATCCACGAAGGTCTTGTTCTGCTCCGGGTCGAGGACCTCGAGCATGGCGCTCGCCGGGTCTCCGCGAAAGTCCGAGCTCATCTTGTCTATTTCGTCCAGGAGAAAGAGGGGGTTCCGGGTCTTTGCCTTTCGGATGGACTGAATGATCTTGCCCGGGAGAGCGCCCACATAGGTCCTCCGGTGGCCGCGGATCTCCGCCTCGTCCCGGACGCCGCCGAGGGAGATACGTACGAACTCCCGGCCCAGGGCGCGGGCGAGGGACTGGCCGAGGGAAGTCTTACCGGTACCGGGAGGTCCAACAAAACAGAGGATCGGTCCCTTGAGATGGCCATTTAGCTTGCGCACCGCTATATAGTCGAGGATGCGATCCTTCGGCTTGCGCATGTCGTAGTGATCCTCGTCGAGGATCTTGGTGGCCGCGGCGATGTCGAGCTGCTCCTCGCTCTTCTCGAACCAGGGGAGCTCGGTAAGCCAGTCGAGGTAAGTGCGAATGATACCCGCCTCGGGAGATATGGGCTGCAGCTTTCGCAACCGCCCGAGCTCCTTTTCCACCCGCTCCCGCACCGCCTCGGGGAGCTTCTTCTTCTTGAGGGCGTTCTCGATCTCCTTGGCGCCGGTAAGGTCCTCTTCCTCATCCTGGCCGAGCTCCTTGTTGAGCTCCTTGACCTGTTCCTTGAGGTAGTAGTCCCGCTGTCCCTTTTCCATCCGCTTCTGTACACGGGTGGAGATTTGCCGTTTGAGCTCAAAGACCTCCACCTCCGTGTTGAGCGCCACGGCGAGGTTGCTGTCGCCGATGGGGTTGATGCCGGCACTGGCCGGTGCGAGCGCCGATTCGGCGGACTCACGCTGCGACGCCAGGCGCTCGAGCAGCGGCTCCCAATTGCCCTGCCCCGCCTCGTCGCGCTCCAGGCTCAGCTGCACGCCGTCGAGCGTCACCCCCTCGATGGCGATCTCGCC
>CAYZHV010000217.1:0-6781 GCA_964478055.1 uncultured Spirochaetaceae bacterium
AAGTTCTGGCCAACAAGAGTCTCTATTCGCGAAAAGAGATCCTCCGCCGCGGGCCCTGCGGGGGCTCTCAGCAGCACCCGCTCCCCGGATCGCACCGCCAGAGTCGCCACCCGGTTGAGACTTCGGGCGTTTACCCATCGGTCCGGACGCTCCTCATGGGCTGCCTCCGCCTCGGCTTCCGAAGCCGCCACGGCCCGGACGAACTGCGCCGCCGGGCGCGCGTGGAGTCCGTGGGGCGTCGTGATCTTGTAGCTTCTCTGTACGTAGTTTTCGGCCCCGGGGGGCTGAGTTTCCGCAACCGCGTCGCTGGGATCTCGCGCTTCCGAGCCCGCGGCGGCGGCGTGGTCTCCAGCCGCCTCGTCTTCAGGGCCCCTGGATTCCGCGATTTCATCGCCGAGCTGCTCTCGTTTCGGCTCCAGGGCGCTCAACGCCTCCTGATAGACAGTCTCCAGATCGCTTCCGAGAGAGATCTGCACCGCCGCGGCCACCGCTCCCTCCACTAGAGGAGCGGAACAGAGCCGCACGAGAGGCTCCTCGCCGAGGAGCTCGACGGCCATCTCGGCGCTGAGGATGGCGCTTCCGAGATCCATGAGCAGCAGCACCCCATCCTCGGAGCTCACCGATTCTACTGCTTCCATGATCTCCGTGGCATCGGTGCCGAGCTCCTCGTGGTCATCTCCGACACCGCCGCAGGCTGCAACGGGCAGCTCCGCGGCCTCCGCGACCTGAAGCGCCAGCTCCCGAGCTGCCTGGGCGAGGGTATGACTGTGCGATACGAGAACGAGTCCAACCATAGTGAGCCTCGCAGGAAGCGCCCCGACCTTAGTCGGGGCGCGGGGGGATTAGTTCCAGTGTTCCGCGGCGGCCTGCAGTATCAAGTGGGTCGAGGTTGCGCCCGGGTCCTGGTGATCTTTGCTCCGCTCGCCAAGGTAGCTTGCCCGGCCTTTTCGAGCGACCAGGGGTATGGTGGCCTTCATACCACCTTCCGCGGCGGCAACGCCGGCCTCCAACATAGTGGCCACGCCGTCGCTCTTTGCCCCTTCCATCGCCTCAACAGCGGGAATCCACGCGTCGAGCATGGTCTTGTCGCCCTGCTGCGCTTTGCCCCGCTGCTTGAGCCCCTCAACTCCGGCTTTGAACAGCTCGAGGACACCTTCGGCGTCGAGCTCCCCCTTGCCGGAGGTCGCGGCGCTCGCTTTGAGAAAAAACGTGCCGTAGAGCGGGCCCGAGGCTCCCCCAACCTTCTTAATAAGGCTCATGGAGACAGCCTTGAGAGCGCCGGCAATATCCGCCGGCGCCTTTTCCTCTAGCTCGGCCAGGGCCGCGTTGAACCCTCGGCTCATGTTGATACCGTGGTCGGCGTCGCCGATGGCGGAGTCGAGCTCGGTAAGGTACTCCTTATTCTCTTCCATCCGTTCTCGCACAGCTTTGAGCCATGCGAGAACATCATCGAGTCCGACCATTAGCTCAGCCCCATTTGAGAGCCGGTGTCAGCACCGGTGCGTCCCAGAGCTCGAGCATCCGGCTGTCCGCCTTCATCATGGTAAGGGAGTAGCCCTGCATTTCGAGGGAAGTGATGTAGTTACCTACCAGGTTGCGAGCAATCTTGAATCCCTTGGCCTTTGCAAACTCCGCCACTTCGTTGTAGAGGAGGTAGAGCTCGATAAGCGGAGTTCCACCCATGCCGTTTACCATAACGATGAGATCGTCCCCGCTCTTGAACGGGATGTCCGAGACTACGGCCTCGCCCATCATTTCCACGAGCTCCTTCGCGCTCTTCTGCTTCATTCGCTCCCGGCCGGGCTCCCCGTGGATGCCGATACCAACCTCGATCTCATCCGGGCCGAGCTCGAAAGTCGGCTTTCCGGCGGAGGGGACTGTGCAGCTTGTGAGGGCCATGCCCATGGATCGGCCGTTGTTCTTGACCCAGTTCGCGACGTCCGTCACCTCTTTGAGGCTCATGCCCTTCTCGGCCGCGGCACCGCAGAGCTTTTCGGCAAAGACCGTGGAGCCCACGCCCCGGCGCCCCTCGGTGTAGAGGCTGTCCTTAACGGCGACGTCGTCATCGATAACAACCGAGGCGACCTCGATTCCCTCACCCTCGGCGATGTCCGCGGCCATCTCGAAATTCATGACGTCACCAGAGTAGTTCTTGACTATATGGAGTACGCCCTTGCCGCCGGAGACCGCCTTGGTTGCCTCCTCCATCTGATCCGGAGTCGGAGAGGTAAAGACCTCGCCGGGACAGGCGGCGTCGAGCATGCCTTTGCCCACGAAGCCACCGTGCAGGGGCTCGTGGCCGCTACCCCCGCCGGAGACGATAGCGACTTTGCCCTTTACCGGCGCGTCCGCTCTAACTACGAAGTTAGGATCGTAGTGAACCTTGAGCAGATCCGGATGCGCCTTCTCCATGCCACGGAGGGCCTCAACGACAACGTCATCAGCTTTGTTGATGAGTTTCTTCATAATTGATCACCTCTCAGGAATAACGGTTTTTCTAAGAAATAATGGTACGCCCTATTTCTCCTGAGCGCAAGAAAAACATTACAAAAGTCCACGTTCGTTGGACTAATGTGAGATGCAGGTTAAGAAAAGGGCGGAGGGCCGGCGCCCTCCGCCAGGAAGCATCCTACGATCCATTCGCTCGGGGAACCTCTCCACTTACGACTAGATCGATACCAAGTCCTTTCCAGTTATTGAGGGCGATGTCGCCCACGTGTACCGGAGCCTCGAGCTCGATCTCCCGGCTCGCCGCAGCCAGCTCGAGAAGCATGCTCTTGGGTATGGGTTGAGGGGTCCATACCGGCGCCAGAGGGCGTACTCCGTTCTTGACCCGCACGGAGGTGGGAAGCACCCGTCGGGGATCCTTGATCTCCTGTTTGACGTACTCCGGCCCGAGCTTGCACTTGTTGCCCTCCATGCTGAGAATCTCGTCGTTCTCATCGAGGACCGTGTGTATCTCGCAACCTCGGGGGCACCGGAGGCATATATCCATTCTTCGTTTGACGTTCGTTGTTTCACTCATGATATCACCGCCGTAAGTTCACCCTCTCTGAGCTCCCTGAGCCGAGCGAGCTCTTTCTCCTTGAGACGATGCACCATCATCTCCGCCGGCCGGGCGTACTGCTCTCTAAAGGAGACCACCGTCTCATCGCCGTTCTTGAGCTCGACTTTGACCATGCGCTCTAGAAGGGAGTTGGGTCGAAGCGTAATGAAAATGTCCCCCTCCTTCTCGCCGTTGAGCCGAATCTTCTGCGGAATAACATTGCCCACATTCGCCCCGGGCTTGATTTCGATGCCCGGCTGGGAGTCGTGCTCCCGGCTTTTGGCGTAGCGCGCGGCGTTCCGCCCAGCCACCTCACCGGCCTGGCTGACATAGTCGACGAGGTCGTAGATGCTGGTCACATTACCCGCCGCAAAGATGCCGGGAACGTTGGTCATCATATGACTGTCGACGATCGGCCCGTTAGTCCTGCGGTCGAGCTCCACACCCGCCTTTCGGGAGAGCTCGTTCTCCGGGATCAACCCGACCGAGAGCACCAGGGTGTCACACTCGAATGTTTCTTCGGTCCCCTCGATCGGGTTGAGCTGCTGATCGACCTGAATCGTCTCGATCGCTTCGACCCGGTCCTCGCCCATAATCTTGTTGACCGTGGTGGAGAGGTGCAGGGGGATATCGTAGTCCTGGAGGCACTGCACGTAGTTCCGTCGCAGTCCCGTTAGGAACGGCAGGAGCTCGAGAACCGCCAAAACCTTGGCACCTTCCACGGTGAGGCGGCGCGCCATAATCATGCCGATGTCCCCGGAACCGAGGATGACGATTTTCTCTCCCGGCATGTAGCCTTCGATATTGACCAGTCGCTGGGCAGTGCCGGCGGTGTAGATGCCCGCGGCTCGGGTTCCCGGTAGTCGAATCTGCGCCCGGGTTCGCTCCCGGCATCCCATGGCGAGGACGATCGCCTTCGCCTGAAAGTGGAGATACCCTTCGGAGGAGTTCATGGCGTAGACATCCTTCTCAGCGGTCATATCCATCACCATGGTGTCCAGGAGCACATCGATGTCGTAGGATCGCAGCACCTCTTCGTACTTCCGGGAGTACTGTGGTCCCGGGTAATCCCGGTCGAAGTTCACCGCTCCGAAGCCGTTGTGGATGCACTGCGGAAGTATGCCGCCCAGGGCGTCGTTGCGCTCGATGACAAGCACCCTTCCCCGATTCTCTTCATACGCCTTGATAGCAGCGGCCATCCCTGCGGGACCACCGCCTATCACGATTACATCGTACTGTTTAGCTTCCATCTAGCGCCCCTCCTCAGACCACTTCCTTGGTTCGGCGATAGAGAAAAACCGAACCGGGACCCCGTTTCGTTATTTCGGTCATTGGCATATCGAGTTCCCTGGCAAGGATTTCCATTGTCCGCGGATAGTCAAAGCTGCCCTGGCAGCGGCCGGTACCGAGCCAGGTTCGCCGTTTGATAGCGTCGTAGGTGATCGCCGGCACCGGAGAATGGATGGCATCGACAATCTCTCCCTCCGTCACTTCCTCGCAGCGGCAGACAATGCGGCCGTAAGCGGGATTCTTGGCAATCAGCTCTGCCCGCTCCTCGTGATCCATCTTTGCAAAGTGGACCCGGGCCGGTCTAATCGGATTGTAGTCCTCTTTGACCTCGAGGTTCTCTCCAGCCTCTTCCTTGAGAAGCCGTTCAACCTCCTCGCCGATGGCCGGAGCGGAGACGTAGCCCGGAGACTCGATACCGGCGAGATTGATCAGGCCATCCACGCTCTTGGAGATCTCTATGAGGAAGTCCTTGTTCTTTCCATCCGGTTTGTAGTTGCCCGTGGCGCGAACCCCCGCAAAAGTGGCGATGACGTCCCGAGGACTCAGGGAGGGGACGAGCTTCGTGGAATTGGTAAGAATCTCGTTGAGCCCCTCCTTGGTAACCGAGGTATCGTCCTTCTCCCGAATCTCGAGAGCGTTGGGACCGATAAGGGTGTTGCCATGAGCCGTGACGGAGACCAGGATCCCTTTGCCCTTTTCCGTGGGCATCGGAAAGAGCACGTTGGTGATGTGAACCTTCGCCTTGTCGAAAATGAAATACTCTCCCCGGCGGGCGGTAATCTGAAACTCCGGATGATCTCCGGCCATATGCATGATTTCGTCGGAGTGAACGCCCGCTGCATTGACCACCCACCTGCCGCGAAACTCGCCGTTGTTCGTCCGAACACCCAGAAGCCGACCATTCTCGACGATCACCTCCTGGACCTCCGTGTTCAGATGAAACTCGGCGCCGTTCATCGCGGCGTTCTCCGCGGCGGCCAAAACGCCCTCAAAAGGGTCCACAACCCCCGCCGTAGGGGTCCAAAGCGCTCCGGTGACATCCGGTGAGAGGTGGGGCTCCTGCTCGAGCACCTGTTCTCGCGACCAGACCTCAACGCCGGGGATCCCATTTTCCTGGGCGCGCTCGTAAAGCTCCGCGATTCCCTTTTGCTCCTCCGGACCAACGGCGACTATCATCGCTCCGGATTCGGTAATGGGCACGTTGAGCTCCTTGGAGTACTCCCTCCAGAGTTCGTTGCCGCGCTTGTTCATGATCGCTTTCATGGTTCCCGGGACGGGGTCGTGCCCGGAGTGAAGAATAGCACTGTTCGCGGTGCTCTGCCCCATGCCGACATCCGCCTCCCGATCGAGTACGGCGATGGACAGGTTGTACTTTGATAACGCCCGGGCCACCATGGAGCCGACGATGCCGGCGCCAATGATGACCACGTCGTAGTTTCTGGTCTCCATGGTACCACTCCTTTGGGTTGTGAGGGATTTCCTGGTTTCTCAGGGTAGACGCAGTTTGGACACATGTCAACAAAGAATTAACATTGGTTCACCAACCCACGCCACTAAGCCGGTAAGCGCGCTCTTCCGCAACAAATAACGCTTTTAACTTCAATAAGCCCCTCCGATGCGGTTCGCAACCGGAATTATGATCATACGTGAATTTTCGATTGACGGATGATACAACTGGGTTTAGCATCAATGACTAAGAGATCATATCAAACGTTCCTAAGCCATATACAAATGTTCATATTTGGTTAGGCTCCGGAGCGTATGCAAAGCGTCGGTCGCACTTCGCCGCGAGGATAGATCACACAACTGGTCGGGAATGAAGCCGGGATGGTATTCCGGTCGTATATAAATCCCTTTGTGGAGGTAGGAAATGGATTTTACTCCGATCCAAATGTACTTTGCCGAAGTCGTCGGCACGATGGTTCTTGTTCTTCTCGGAGACGGTGTTGTAGCCAACGTCGTGCTCAATAAGAACAAGGGCCACGCTGGTGGGTGGATTGTGATCACCACCGGATGGGGCCTCGCGGTAGCTTTCGCGGTTTACTCCGTGGGCTGGGTCTCCGGTGCGCACATCAACCCCGCGGTAACGATCGGCCTCGCGTCGATCGGCCAATTCGACTGGGCCCTGGTTCCGGGCTACATCATCGCCCAGATGATCGGTGCCTTTATCGGTGCGGTAATCGTCTTTCTTGCGTACAAGGATCACTTCGACGCGACGGACGAGGCGGCCCTCAAGCTGGCGGTCTTCTCCACCGGTCCTGAAATCCGGAGCATCGGAAAGAACACCATCACCGAGATCGTCGGTACGGCGATGCTGCTTTTCGGTATTCTCGGTATCGGGCACACCATGGGCGGCGCCCAGGGTCTCGTGGAGACCGTCAATGCCGGTATGGGTCCCTTCGTCACCGGTTTTCTGATCTTCTCGATCGGTCTCTCCCTCGGTGG
>CAYZHV010000218.1:0-6747 GCA_964478055.1 uncultured Spirochaetaceae bacterium
CCTTTTGACATGGTCTTTCGCAATCTTAGGGAAAGCCAGGAAAAGCTCCGGAATGCGTTGAAGGAACAAGAGATGATCGCCCACGAGGTGAACCATCGGGTAAAGAACAACCTTGCTCTTGTTTCGTCTCTCGTGCGACTCGAGTCAATAAACAGCGAAGATAGTAGAGGACTTGAGGATCTCCAGTCTCGGATCGATGCGATTCAGCTTGTCCACGAGGAGCTCGCCAGAGCTGGAGAGGTGATGGAGGTCGATTTCCCTGCCTACCTTCGGCGGTTATTGGAAATGGTGTTTGCCTCCCTCCATGAGTCGCCGGTTTCGGTCACCGTGGAAGTCCTCGGCAACGGTGATAAGACCCAGAGGATGTCGAGCAAGAGCGCCGTCTCTATGGGGCTCGTGCTCAACGAGCTTGCCACCAATGCAGTCAAGTACTCCTTCCGTCCGGAGAAAGAGCCGTGGTTCTACGTAGCGCTGCAGAGCGAGACCGGGGAGTCATACGTGCGCTTGACCATCGAACACTCCGGGCCACCGCTTCCCGAGGGGTTCAGTGTGGAGAAGACCAACACACTAGGCTCGCAACTCATCAGAGAAATCGTAACCGACCAGCTTGGAGGAACGTTCGAAGTGGGAACTAACAGGCACCCGGTGTTCGTCATAGCGCTTCCGGCGGAGGTCGCTTCGTCCTAATGGTCAACTACGCCTAGGATGATGGTGAGCCCGCAGCCATAACTCTCCCCTATCAGAATAGTTTCTGCAAACTTTCGAGCAGAACGGCTGGCTTTCGGAAGCAGAGTTCGATACTCTTGTACTTGAGTTGTATAGTATGAATATCCGTCCCACCGATAGAGACCAGGAAGACATCGCAACCATTCGCCTGGTCCTCGATGGGGATCACAACGCCTTCGGGAGGCTGGTCGAGAAATACCAGCCGGCGGTGTTGGCCATGGGTCGGCGGTTGAGGAGGAGCACGGAGGAGGCCAGGGACTTCGTGCAGGACGTCTTTGCCAAGGCGTTTACGCGCCTGGGCCAGTTCACCGGATCAGGGCGCTTCTACTCGTGGCTCATGCGAATCGCCTCCACCACCGCCATCAACCGGGCACAGCGGGGGATTCCGGAAGACTCCACCGAGCCGGAACTGCTCGAGCGTCTCTGCGGCTTCTCCGGGGAGCAAGAGCCCCCGCGGATTCTGGAACGAAAAACGCTCCGGCAGGATCTACTGGATGCCATCCGAGCCCTGCCGAGGCATCTCGCCCTATCCGTGGAGCTCTTCTTTCTGGTCGGCCTCAGGTACCGGGAGATCGAAGAGATCACCGGGACCCCTGTTAACACGTTGAAGTCCAACATCCATCGCGCCAGGCGTCTGTTGCAGCAGAAGCTGAGGCAGGTGCTCCCGTCAGAGCAGCTCGAGGGACGGTAGCGCAGGGCCCGGCCTAGGCGGCCGAGGGCGTAGCTTTGCGCAAGGTCCTGAAACTAATCAGTCTGTCGTTCACCTCGTCCCAGAGATTCATGTTTATTGAGCGGACGCTCTCTTTGACAGTGAGATGGTCCTTCAGTCTAAGCTCGGGAATCGCGTTGAGACAGCGCTGGAGGTTATAGTTCGGAATACGCGGCTTCAAATGGTGCACGTGGTGGAGGCCGATGTTCGCGCTGAACCATTGCAGGAGCCGCGGCAATTTGTAGTACGAGCTCCCCTCCATGGCCGCGTCGACACTGTGCCACTCCTCTTCCCGCTTCCAGTAACCGGGGTCGAACTGGTGCTGCACGTAGAAGAGCCAAATGCCCGCCATCCCCGCAAAGTACATGATCGGGAGCTGAATCAACAAATAGGTGCCAAGACCTATCGTGACGCTTGCAAGGAGCACTACGCCTGCGATCGCCGCATTGGTAATCCATACGCTACGCCGCTGTCGTTGGTTGTCCAGCTTGTGTGGTTTGCGCTGCACGACAAGGAACAAGAGCAGCGGGGCGAGGCCAAACATAAATACCGGGTTTCTGTAAATCCGATAGGCCGCCCTCTTCCACCAGGGAGAGTCAACATACTCTTTGGCAGTCAACGTCCAGACCTCACCGATAGTTCTCCGGTCGAGGTTTCCGTTGGTAGAGTGATGCACCCCGTGTCCATGCTGCCACGAACCAAAGGCGGTAAACGTCATCACACCGAGAATGTGTCCCACGATCCGATTTGCCTTTCGGTTCGGAAAGAAGGAGCCGTGGGAGCAATCGTGAAAAAAGACAAAGAGGCGAACCAGGAAGGCCGCCGCGGGAATTGCCAGGAGGATGGTAACCCAGGCGGGATAGCCGCTTCGGATCGACAAATACATGAGGGTCACCAAACCGGCGTACGGAATGAACGTGTTGGTTAGCTGCCAGAGGGCGCGCCAGGTGACGGGCTTTTCATATTCCTTGAGCTGTCCAAGCCAGCTCGGCTTTTTCTTACTCGTTTCCATACAGGTACAGACACGGAAACGTCGTTTTGGTTGCACAATTGTCTCGTCGATGCCCCCAACGACCCAAAAAGAAGCCTCCCATTCAGGACCTCCCATTCAGGAAGCGGGCGGGTTGCCCCGGTCCCGGGGGTTTTCCCTACCGGCGCACGGGCTGTTCCCTCCTGGTCGGCTTTCTTCGTTTCTCGCTTCTAGCGAACGCTGGGTGTTCGGACGCCTACTTGGCCCGGCGCGCTCCGAGGTTGTTTACAAGTACCGCTGCCAGAATGAGAATACCGCGTACCACGTACTGCCAGTACTGACTAATATTGAGCAGCGTCATACCGTTGATAATAACACCCAAAAAGACGACACCGATAAAGGTTCCCCAAATTCGGCCGGCACCACCAAAGAGACTCGTCCCACCGATAATTACAGCGGAAATGACTTCGAGCTCCCATCCTTCCGCTACCGTGGGGGTTCCGGACATGATCTGGGCGGAGACCATAATACCGCTCATGGCGGCGAGCATACCGGTAATGCCGATTACCATGTGCTTTACGAAACGGACACTAATTCCGTTGAGTCGCGCCGCCTCCTCGTTACCTCCGACGGCGTAGACGGAACGACCAAAGGTGGTCTGGTTCATCAAAAACTGGATTGAAAAGAAGACAACGAGGAAAAGTATCGCCGGAAAGGGAATGCCGAAGACGTAACCGCCGCCGAAAAAGTTGTACCACTGCGGGAAGGAGCTGATCGGGAACCCCGCGGTGAGGAGGTTCGCTATCCCCGAAAGGATTGTCATGAGCGCGAGAGTAGTAATGAACGAGGGCACACCGAAACGGGTTCGGATAAAAGCGGTAAAGTTGCCGATACCGAAACCGACTAACAGCGTAATCGCTAGGGCAATCGCTACCGCCACCGCTGGGCCGAGGCCGAGACCGTTGAGAGCGCGGACTATGAGAGCCGCCAGACAACCGGCAAAGGCTACGGCGGAGCCGACACTCAGGTCGATCTCCCCGGAGATGATCACCATGGTCATGCCAAAGGCGATAACCCCTTGCATCGCTACGTTGCGCATGATGTTGAGTATGTTCCGGGCCGAGAAGAAACCCGGAGCTGAAACCGCCAAGACAATGCAGATCGCGAGCAGAACGAGCTCCAGAATGCTCTGTCCCCGCAATCCGCCCTTCTTCTTCAATATGCTGCCAAACACCTTCTCTACTCCTCCATGCACCGTGCGTACAGATCTGACAGTGTGATCTTCTCGGGATCGACCTCTTCGGTAATGCGACCACCGCGCATAATCAGAATGCGGTGACACACTTCGAGTAACTCCTCGAGTTCGGTGGAAACGAATATGGAGCTAATGCCCTCCGCGCTGAGATCCCAAATGATGCGAAATATGTGTTGCTTTGCGGCTACGTCGATACCTCGAGAGGGCTCGTCAAAAAAGAGCACCTTCGGCTCGTCGTTAAGCCAGTTACCTATTACTACCTTCTGCTGGTTACCACCGCTCAGGCTCGAAACAAGCGCGTCCGGTGAATAGAGATCGATCTCCAGCCGTTCTATCTGTCTCCGAACCGCCTCTTCTTCCTTTCGGTGGTTTCGTACACCTGTGGGAGAAAGGCGCCGGAGGGCCGCGAGGGTGAGGTTTTCGTGAACCGTATGAATCTGAATAAGCCCCGCGTCTTTTCTATTCTCCGGGGTGAGCCCCATCCCTTGCGCTTTCATTCGACCCGGGGAGGGTCTGTTACTCTCGAGCTCGCCGAAGCGTATGGTCCCCGCATCCAAGGGGTCCGCGCCGTAAATAGAACGCAGTAGCTCGGTGCGTCCCGCCCCGAGCATCCCGGCGATTCCGAGAACCTCGCCCCGATAGAGAACGAAGGAGACATCTTTGAACCAACCTTTCCGGGTCAGCCCTTCTACCCTCAGGACGGGCTCTTCCGTCGGGGTCGTATGAGGTCGGGCAGAGGTTACTACCTCGCCAAACATCATGTTGACGATCTTCTCGGTCGTAGCTTCTTCGATATCGATCGTACCGACGTGCTTTCCATCCCTAAGGACCGTCACTGTGTCGGCAATCTGATAGAGCTCCTGCAAGCGGTGGGAGATATAGATAACCGTAACGCCGCGATCTCGTAGCCGCTTTACGATCTCAAAAAGGCTTTCTACCTCGTGCTGGGCGAGGGCGCTGGTCGGCTCATCGAGTATGAGAATCTCCGGCCGAAAGGACATCGCCTTGGCGATCTCGACCACCTGCTGCTGGCCGACGCTGAGGGTCCGAACCGGAGCGTCCAACGGTATGGAAACTCCCATGGTGGCAAGTGCCTCCTCGGCGTGCTTCCTGACCCCGGGCCAGTCAACTCGCTTTACGACCCCGCCTCGAGTAGGGAGCTTGCCCGCGGCGATGTTCTCGGCTACCGAGAGCTCGGGTATGAGACTGAGCTCCTGATACACCGTGGCGATACCCTTCTCCAGAGCATCCCGGGGAGACTGAATCTCCACCGCCTTGCCCTGGAGAAAGAGCTCCCCCTTTGTGGGAGCTACCGCACCGGAGAGTATCTTAATGGTGGTGCTCTTGCCGGATCCGTTCTTTCCGACCAGAGCGTGAACTTTTCCGCCGGAGAACCCGGCGGAAAAGTTATCTAACGCTACGGTTCCGGGGTATTCCTTTCGAACACCCTGAAACGCAAGTACCTGTTCCATCAATCGCTACCCGTCTAGCGGTTAATGATGTCCGTTAACCAGGACTTGAACTCCCGAACCTCTTCGGGGTTATCTCGGGTCAACAGGACGCCGGGGACGATAATGTCTTTCTCGACCTCTTCTCCGCTGAGGGCATCGACCGAAACGACGACGCTCTGGTAGCCGATTTCATAGGGTTGTTGACCGGTAGTCGCCTGGAGAATGTCGTCATCAGCCAGGAGGAAATCCGCGAGCTGTTCGCTTGCGTCGATTCCGAATACCGCTATCTCTCCGGCACCACCGGCGTTGCGGACACCCTGTACGGCGCCGACTGTGCCCCCCTCGTTGGCGGCATAGATAATGTCGAGATCGGGATTGGCAGTGATGATGTCCTCAGAAACCGGCACTGCGTCCTCGGCGAGCCACGCGTCCTGCTTGGAGACGATTTCCACCCCGTCAAGATCCTCGATTTGACTCAGGAATCCATCGACGCGCGCGCCACTCTGCTCCGGAACGAGAGAGTCAAAAGCCAGGATGGCTACCTTTGCCTGCCCACCGAGCTCATTCTGAATGTACTCGCGAGCAACGGCGCCGGTGGACTCACCGAGCTGGAACTGGCTGGACTCCACTGCGGCAACGGGAAAGTCGGCATTGATTCGCGTGTTCCAGGTAACGACCTGAATGCCTTCGTTATGCGCGTTACGAAGCGCCTGCACCGAAGCGGTCGCGCTCAACGGGGTAATCATGATTCCGTCAACCCCTGCAGAGATGTAGTTGTTAACCATCTCGATCTCTTGGGCGGGGCTGTTGTCGCTATTGCCGAGAAGCAGGTCCACACCGAGCTCATCAGCGGCATCTTGCATTCCGAACTGAACGATTCTCATGAACTGGTCGTTCTGAAATACGATTCCCGCGAGCCGGAGTTCCTCTTCTGCCTCGCTTTGTCCTGAAGCAAAGAGCCCTCCAGCGGCAAGGACGAGAATAACCAAGACTGCTATCAGTCGCCTCATACATACCTCCTCTAGGAAATGTGTTTGACACTCTGTATGCAAGAGAAGGGCCAAGACGCTTTACCGATACCGGTCCGAGAAGTATCTACCGATCTGGTATTGAGTTAGGACGCACACTCCAAATCACTCCAAGACGCTCAACCTCCAGGGCGGGTCAAAATCGGGTACCTCGGTATGCAGGGAGTGGATACCGGGCTACCCGGTTATCTCGTGCGGATCAATGTTAAACCGGGCGATCTTACGTTGAAGGGTCTTACGGGTCACCCCGAGAATCCTGGCGGCGGCGGATTTATTTCCGTTGCTTTGTCGCAGGGCGGAAATGACAAGTTGCCGCCCTACCCCTTCGGTAGCCGCGCTCATCTGGGAATGGTAGTCCCCGGATCCCTTGGGTTCACCCGAGGACATCGGCTTGATCGTCGCTGTGGAAGTGGCCGAAGGGAGACCAAAAAGCTCGAGGGTGCCCGAACTGCTCAGCAGCACGGACTGACTCATGACGTTTTTGAGCTCTCTTGCGTTGCCGGGCCATCGGTAGAAGAGAAGCTCCTCCATCACCGGCTCAGGGATCTCGGTCACCGAACGACCATACTTCTCATTAAAGAGACGAAGAAAGAGCTCGATCAACCGCC
>CAYZHV010000219.1:0-1003 GCA_964478055.1 uncultured Spirochaetaceae bacterium
CCCGGCAGGATTCGAACCTGCGACCTGCGGATTCGAAGTCCGACGCTCTATCCAACTGAGCTACGGGCGCATCCTGCAGGGTGGATGACGGGACTTGAACCCGCAACAACCAGAACCACAATCTGGCGCTCTACCAATTGAACTACATCCACCATGTTTGCGGACTTGGATAATGCCCAAACACGGGGGTTTTGTCAAGCGCAATACCGAGTTGAGAACCCGCTACGCCGGTGGCGCCGATGCCCCACTTGTGTACCTGCAATCAACGATGATGTCAACCCGTTTCCAGGGGATGAGCCCCCGGTGTTGGAGCGGTTCGGGAGTCGTTTCGGAGCGGTTTTTGCCTGTCTCGGGGGCCTGGCGTCCCGGGACGTGGTTTGCTGTCTCGGGGGCCTGGTTACCCGGGCCGGGACTACCGGTCTCGTCGGCCTGGCGTCCCGGCCCGTGACCTGCTGCTCCGGAGCGCGGACTCCCCGGCCCGTGGCTATCGGTCTCGGGGGCCTGGTTACCCGGGCCGTGGCTATCGGTCTCGGGGGCCTGGTTACCCGGGCCGGAGGTTCCCGTCTCGGGGGCCTGGATCCCCGGCCCGTGGCTTGCTGTTTCGTCGGTCTGAGTACCCCGGCCGACGAGCCTTTCCTTTAGTGCTGCCAGGAGGTCTCGGCGCCGGGCGTCGAACTCTTCACCCCAGCGCTCCCGTAGCTCCCGGCCGTAGCCGGGGTGGGAGGGGTCGAGCCAGTGCTCGAGATGGGCGGCGGTGATCCTGCGCTCCTCGGTGTGCTCGAGGCGCTGAGCCTCCCGAATCGAGAAGCCCGCATCTGAGAGGAGCGCTTGGAGCTCAGAATAGCTCGGGCGGTAGAGCTCTATGATTGAAATCATAGACAATCTCGACGGCATCTTGCCCGTCGGTCAGGGTGAGGATAACCGGATCATCCGCAATTTCATTGAACAGATTTTCAACATCCGCCGGCGCCGGAACACGGATAACAGCTTTGCGCGGATCGCT
>CAYZHV010000219.1:1013-6706 GCA_964478055.1 uncultured Spirochaetaceae bacterium
GCTTCCACGGCCCGGAGCTCCTCGCGCTGCTGGTCGATCTCGGTGGCAGGGGCCATCTCGGGGCTGGTCGAGTCGAGGAGGTCCGAGAGCTTGGTGCCTTCCGCGGGAAGCTGCATGGCGAGAAGGAGCTGCGTTCCCGAAGCGGGCTCGGGCACTCGGGAAAGCAGCTGTGCGGCCATATCGGGCTGGGCGTTGAGAAAGACCAGCGCCTCCGGCGGGGCGGCGGTTTCGCTCTTTAGCTCGCCGAGGGCGACGATCCGGGGGCGGTGGAGCTCGTCGAGGCGCTCCGCCTCGGAGGCCACTCGGGAGGCTTCTCCGTCGTTGGTCGGGACGAAGAGGGTCTCCCCTTCCGGGACGCGGCGGAGCAGCTCCCAGAGGAGGAGATCCGCCGGGGTACCGCAGAAGAGGAGGCGGCCGTGGCGGGGGAGGTTGAGCCTGCTCAGAAGCGCCTCTCGAAGCTCCCGGAGACGTCGGGTCACCTCTTCTTCATTTCTGCGCTCCCAGCGTCGCCGACCGGGGCTGCCCATGAGCTCCTCAGGGGTGTAGCTCAGCACCTCCGGCCGTTCGGTGCTCTCCCGGAAAGCGGCGAGCTGCAGCTCCCGTCGACGCTGGAGCTCTCCTTTTCGCGAGCCTTCCCATCCGAGGTCCCCGGGCTGATAGAAGAGCACTCCCTGCAGGGTCTCAGGCAGATACTGCTGGGCGACCCAGTGGTCCCGGTAGGCGTGTGGGTAGAGGTATCCCTCACCGTGACCGAAGCCCTTGGCGTCTCGATTGGCGTCCCTGAGATGGTTCGGCACCTCTCCGGAGCGTTCGGACTTGACCTGTTCCAGGGCGTCGAAGAAGCCGAGAGCGGAGTTCGACTTCGGCGCGTTGGCTAGGTAGAGCGCCGCGTGGGTGAGGTGAAAGTTACCCTCCGGCATACCGACCCGGTCAAAGGCTGCCGCCGCGGAGGCGACGACGGTGAGAGCGTTGGGATCCGCCAGCCCCACGTCCTCGCCTGCGGAGATGAGCATCCTCCGAAAGATGAAACGGGGGTCCTCCCCGGCGGCTACCATGTTGGCGAGCCAGTAGAGCGCGGCGTCGGGGTCCGAACCTCGGAGGGACTTGATAAAGGCGGAAATCGTGTCGAAGTGGTAGTCCCCCTCCTTGTCGTAGAGGACCGCCCGCTGCTGAATGCTCTCCTCGGCGATGCCAAGGTCTACGGTGATGGTGGTGCCTTTCGGCGGGGGAAATCGCTCCGGGGTGGTCTCCACCGCGAGCTCCAGGGCGTTGAGAAGAGTCCTTGCGTCACCGGCGGCGGTTTTGACCAGGTGCTCCCTCGCTTCCTGGGTTATCTTCACGGAGTAGTCGCCGTATCCCCGTTCACTATCTTCTAGAGCAAAGTCGAGGACCCGGTGCAAATCGGCGTCGGCGAGGGGTTTTAGGAGAAAGACCCGGCTCCGGGAGACGAGGGCTTTGTTCACCTCGAAGAAGGGGTTTTCCGTGGTTGCGCCAATCAAGACGAGGGTGCCGTTTTCCACCCAGGGGAGCAGGGCGTCCTGCTGCGCTTTGTTCCACCGGTGGACTTCGTCGACGAAGAGAATGGTGCGCCTTCCGTAGAGGTTGCGGGCCTCCTCGGCGGCGGAGACCTCCTGTCGGAGCTCCTTTACGCCGCTGAGAACGGCGTTGACCGAGGCGAAGCGGCTCTTGGTGCTGTTTGCGATGACCCGGGCGAGGGTGGTCTTGCCGGTTCCCGGAGGACCCGAGAATATTAGAGAAGAGAGCTGGTCGGCCTGTATCGCCCGACGAAGGAGGCGCCCGGGACCGACGATGTGCTCCTGCCCGATGAACTCGTCGAGGTTTCTCGGGCGCATGCGATCCGCCAGAGGTGCGCTTTCCCGGTTGGGTTCGAAGAGGGGGTTACCGTCAGCCACGTGAGAAAGGTAGCATAGAGATGATAAAAGCAGAAGGATGGAGTAAACTGGAGCGGCACGTATGCGCATAGCCTCGAGACTGATGATCTTCCTCTTCTTTCTACCCACCACACTCCTTGCACAGGAGATTTCCTCCGACTGGATCGACTCTCTCGGGGACCCCCGAGTCGCCGAGTTGGCTGCCCGGATCGAAGAGGAAGAATCCCGGCTCCCGCCCCTCTCCCCCCTCTCTCAACCGTGGTTCGACGCGGTGGAGTCCATGGGTGAGGCGCTCCTTCGCTCGGGGGTGCATCGCTCCTCGAACCGCTACGAGGCGGTGGCGGCTTACCTCTACGAGCGCGGCGCCTGGGCGGGGCTACCCTCTGAGCGTCTCCGGAAGGAGAGAACCGGGAACGAGCGGCTCCTGGGCACGGTTACCGGCGGGCCGGAGGAGCAGGTCCTGGTGGCGGAGCTCCTTGGTACTGCTCCGGATCGTGTAGAGGCAGGAGAGGCCGGCGAGACCAGCGCCCTGGATGCGCTCCGACGCCTGGAGGTTGTACTGCTCACAACTTCCTCGCTCTCTGAGAAGGCGGAGCTCGCCGGCCGTGCCCGGCAGGCTATGACGCTCCTTCTAGAAATGAGAGAGGGCATATCAGAGGAACAGAACTGGGGGCTCTTTGAGGAGCTCTTTCTAAAGGCCGCCGGGGCGGTGGAAGCGTTTCGTGTTCCCGGGGATGATGAGACCGTGGCGATCGGTGAGTCCTCGGAGCTGCAGGTCGGTGTAAGCGAGACTGAGCTACTCCCCACTCTAAGAACGCTGGATCCGGCGTCGGTGGAAATGGCGCTTCGTTGGGACGAGCAGGTCGCCCTGGGGGCGGCAACATTCTTTGATCAGTACCGCTGGTCCCTTGCGCCCGCCGGAGACGCCGCGGAGCTCGGGGCCCTTCTCTTTGTCCTAGAGGAGAAGCAAACCGAGCTCTACCGGGAGCTCTTTCGGCGGCGCTTGCGGGAGCACCGGGAGGAGCTTCTCCCCCGGGAGGGGCAGAGTAGCGCCGAAGAGCTTCGGGAGCAGCTTCTCGGAGAGGCGACTAACGTTCTGAGGCGATACGAAGAGCGCGCGAGGAGGAATGACGACGAGGCGGAGCGGTGGGCGCTGCTCTCGGTCCTCTCGCACCCCTACGCGCAGATGGTGCTCTTTCAGGAGGGAGAGGCGAGCCTCCGAGGGCAGCTGAGACGCCGGGTAGAGACCCTCTATGCTGAAGTGGACACCCGAGCCCGGGACCTTGTCTCTCTGGTGGCCCGACGTCACGGCATACGGGAGTGGAGCTACGAGGTCACGCCGATCCCGGACTCCTTCGATCGCATAATCACCGTTCGCCTTCTCCCGGCGGGGGAAGAGGAAGTGGCGACGAGCCTGGAGGAGCAGCTCTCCGAGGCGTACTACCGCGCTTTCAACCTTGTGACGAATCCGGAACAGAATCAGGAAATTTCCGGGCAGGGCGTGGCCGCCTGGTCCATGCTCCACGGGCAGTACTTCGAGCCGGTGGTAGTGCGAGACGGGAGCGGGCCCGGTTTTCGTGACCATTTGCGTCCCTGGTTCCTCCAGGAAGCCCGGGCCGATGAAGCCCGGGGCGGCTTTCCCTTTGCCTACCGCGGCTATCAGCGCATCAGTTTCGCCCAGAGAGACTGGCTTCGCGATGCTCGGGAGGCGAAGCCGGAACGGATGTACCCCAGGGTCCCCGCAGCGCTCCACCTCGCCGCGGAGGAGGTCTCCCGCTTTCTCGCCGGCGAGAGAACCCTCTTTGAGACTGAGGGCGCACTCTCCTTTCTCCTGGACACGGAGCTTCTGCCTCCCCACTTTGCCTGGGCATCCGCGCTCGAGGACGCCCGGAGCCGTTACGGAAACGTAAGCCGGGCGGAGGCGACCGCGGGACTCCTGGAACGGCTGAAGCTGGCGCCGGAGCAGGGGAGGCCCCGGGAGCTCATACAAGTGGCGGCGCTTCTAAAGGCGCAGCTGCGCAGAGTTCAGCTCCTCCGGGAGCTCGAGCTGCTATCCTCGGACGTTGGGGAGGGTGGCATTTACGACGCTTGGATAGAGTCGGCGGTACCTCGTCTCGTTGCGACCGATCGCCTCGGGGACGCTCTGGAGCTTCCTGCACGATGGAGAGAGGCGGGGCTTTTGACTAGCTCCGGGGCGGAACGCTTTTACCGAGCGCTCTCCTCCGCTGGTGTGGAGGCGCTGCAGAGGGAGGAGGAAGCGGATGAGTAGCTGCGGCCTCGAGAAGACTCATGGAAACCGAGCGCTTTTGCCTCTCCTCCCGTTTCTCCTGCTCTCGCTCTTCCTCTTCCCGGGCTGTGGGTCCGAGGAGGGGACGGAGCAAACGGGTCCGGCGGTGGTGGAGGAGGAAGAGGGTATCCCTGAAGAGCGGGCTACCCAGCCGAGCCTCTCGCCGGAGGACCCCGGTAAGAGCGGTGTTCTCGGATCCCAGGATGGTGAGGATTCGACCGCGAGCTTCTCCGTCCGGCGCGGGAAGGTTCGTGACCTCCCTGCGGCGATGGTAGCAAGGGAGGGGACTCTCGCGGAGGTTGACCGAGGAGGGGTTCTCTCAGTCTTCGGCGACTCAGGAGGAGGCCCGGAAACCCCTCGCTGGGAGCGCCCCGGGGTGCTGCCCTTGCTGAGCCTCGGAGCGGAGTCCGTGGTGGTCGCGGTGGAACGAGGTGTGGTCGCCCTGGGTCTCCAGGCCGGAGAGGAGCTCTGGCGGGTATCCCTGGAGAGCGAGCCGGTGGATCTCCGGGCCCGGAGGGAGACGGTTCTCGTTGCGGCGGGGCGGAGCCTGCTCTGGATAGCCTCCGAGACCGGTCGGGTCACCGGTCGCAGAAACCTCGCTGCCCCGGCTACTGAGCTTCTCCTCGCGGCGGAGATGGTCTACGCCGTCACCGCCAACGGGGTGGAGGCGTACGGTCGGGATCAGGAGCTCCGGTGGCGCTTTGACTCCCCGGGGTTGCTCCGGGGTAGCCTTTCTGGCGGCGAGGAGCCGGTACTCCTCCTTGAGAGCGAGGGCGGCTTTGCGGGGATCTCCGGCGAAGAGGGGGAGCTCATCTGGGAGCTGCCCGGAGAGCGCCTCAGTTTGCGGCCGGTTCTGCTAAAGGACCGTTTCTTTCTTCCCCGGGAAGAGGGCGTCCTCGAAGCGCGCTCGACGGCGAGGGCCGAGCTCCTCTGGAGCGAGGGAGTGGCTCCGGGGATCGCCGGAAGACCGAGATTCTGGCAGGGGCGAATATGGGTTCCCTCGGGAGACGGGAGCTTGCTCTCTGTCTCCTCCCAGGGAGAGCTCCTGGGATTCCTGGAGACGGGACCCGAGGAGATCGCTTTTCTCTACGGCAACGAAGAGCGCCTCGGGGTGATCGATCAGTTCGGAAGCTATCTGGAGATCGGGGCGGGAGGCAGTGATCTGCGGCTCTCGCTGCCAAGCGGAGAAGATGGCGGCGCCTTTGAGTTACCGAGTCTCGGTCCCGGGGAGGGGCCGGTGCTCTTTGCTCTAAAGAGCGAGCCGGTAACTCTACCGGTAGAGCAGAAGAGCAGTGGAATCTACCTCTTCCGGCTGCCTCTGCAGGGCCGGACCGCGACGATCGTTGACCTGATCGATGAGAACGGTTCGGTCCTCGGCTCCAATCTGGACAAGATCGAGCTGGCGGAGACCTTGAGAATCCGCCTCGAAGAAGATGAGAGCTATCGGATCGAGGCGCGCCCAGCCAGGGATGATCTGGTGGGCTCCCTAACCGCGGTGAGCCTGCAGCTCCTGC
>CAYZHV010000220.1:0-6666 GCA_964478055.1 uncultured Spirochaetaceae bacterium
CTGCTTCTCCAGGAGCTGCAGGTAGTTGAAAAGGCTCTCGAGCATAAGTGAGCAGTAGGTGGCAAATACCTTGCAACGGTCCCAGTCCTGCCGCCCCAGGTATTTCTTCGGTGTAGTGGTTGCTATAGAGAGAAGTCCCCGCGCTTCTTCTCCTACCTGGATCGGTACGGCGTAAATCGACGTAATCGTGCTCGCCCGATCCTCCATGATCTCCTGAAATCGACTATCCTCAGTCGCGTCTTCGAGCCGTATTTCCAGATTTTCTGCCACCGCCTCCCCGAAGATCCCCTCGCCCAAAGTTATGGGGGTCGCTCGCAGGTACTGATCCACGCCTCCCACCTTAGACCGCACCGAGGGCGAGACGTGGTATGGCGGAGGAAAATGGCCCCGCTCGCTGCGAACCAAGAGCTGATGATCTCCTGGATTTCGGAGGTAGACTACCCCGGCGTCGGCGGTCGTAGAGTCAACGAGAGACCCCACCACGTAGTCGAGAACGCTGTCCACCTCTATTCGCTCTTTCATGGCGGTCCCGATGGTGCGCATGAAGTCGAAGGTGGAGTCCAGATATCGTCGGGTGAACTGCCGCTCCCGCTCTTGCCGGTTCCTCCCGAACTGGTGGTAGAGGCGGGTAAAGGAGGCGTGATAGGAGAGAAAGAGGGGCAGAACCAGGGCCCGGAAGAATATCCCCTCTTCGGGAAAGATGATTAGCGCCAGTACGAAAAGAATGGGGTAGCTAACAAACCGCACCCGGTGGAGGGCGACGACTTCCCCCTCGTCGCTGTTGTACTTGGTGACGTAGAGAGAGGCTGCAAAGAGGAGAGCGCCCTGCCCGAGAAAGAGGAGAAAGGCCGCTATGGTGAGTCCTAGCTGCGCGCCCCCTTGAGCAAAATAGATACCCAGGGCCGCTGCTATGGTCAGCGCGGCTCCGGCGTGGGCGCCGTAGTAGATAGACCCTTCTCTATTGAAGGAGGAGAGCCAGCGGGTGTAGAGGAGAAGCAGGAGGCTCTCTGTCCCCAGGAGCAGTGGCAGAGGCGGAAGGTAGAGATACGCCGGCTGTCGGATCGCAAGGATCATCAGCGCCGCAGCGAGGCAGCGGACGCAACGCACCCGATAGATGCGATGGGTCCAACCGAGATAGATCCCGAGAATACCTACAAGGAGAAGGCGCGCCCATTCGGGTGAGGCTAGGAGAACGGAAAGGGCTCCCATTGTTACTGCGGAAAGGCTACCGACTCCGCAGTGGCGCTGTCAAGCTTGGCTGAAGTGGGCGCCCGATCTAGGCTGTCATAAGAATAGAATCATGTTACTCTCCAAACTGGAGGCTACCCATGCGCGCACTGGATCTGATTATCAAAAAACGAGACGGAGGAGAGCTATCCAAGGAGGAGCTCGAATTCATCATCGAGGGATACGTTGCCGGCGAGATCCCGGAGTATCAGGTCTCCTCCTTTCTCATGGCAGTCTATTTTCAGGGAATGAGTCGGCGGGAAGCGGGATACCTGACGCAGGTAATGATCGATTCCGGGGAAACCATCGATCTTTCCTCCGTCTCCGGCCCTCTTGTAGACAAGCACTCCACCGGCGGCGTGGGTGACAAAGTCTCCCTTATTCTCGCCCCCCTGGTCGCCGCCGGGGGTGTTCAGGTACCGATGATGAGCGGGCGAGCCCTCGGGCATACCGGCGGAACCCTGGACAAGCTCGACTCGATTCCCGGCTATCGGTCGGTCATCACCGCCGAAGAGTTTTCCTCGGCCATAACCCAGTGCGGCTACGGAATGACCGGACAGAGCAAAGAGATTGTTCCGGCGGACCGGCTTCTCTACGCCCTTCGAGATGTGACCGGCACGGTGGAGTCGGTTCCCCTTATTACCAGCAGCATTCTTTCCAAGAAGTTTGCGGAGGGGGCGGATGCCCTGGTCTTTGATGTCAAATGCGGCGCCGGGGCGTTCATGAAAACCATCGAAGAGGCGAGAGAGCTCGCCTCCTCCCTGGTGGAGACCGGCAAGAGCCTCGGTAAGAAAATCGTCGCCGTAATTACCCGAATGGAATCCCCCCTCGGTGCGATGGTGGGAAATTTCGTGGAAGTCGAGGAGTCCTGCGCCTGTCTGCGAGGAAGCTCGGAGAAGGGTCTGCTCAAGGCGGACTCCCGCTCCGACGACCTCATGGAGGTAACCCTGCGCCTCGCGGCGTGGATGCTCGTGGCCGGGGGTAAAGCCGCCTCCGTGGAAGAAGGGGAGAGGATCTGCCGGGACAACCTGGAGAGCGGACGCGCCTGGGAGACCTTTCTCGAGAATGTGGAACTCCAAGGGGGCGACACGAAGGAGCTCAAGCGACAGCTCGGTAGTCGAAGGGCGCCGCTGCATTACGAGGTGCCCGCCGGCGTCTCCGGCGTTCTTACCGGGATTGACGCCTACAAGACCGGTATGGCCGGGGTTTATCTCGGGGCGGGACGCTCTACCGCGGAGGACAAGGTGCGCTATGACGTCGGCATCGAGCTATTGAAGAAGCCCGGAGAACCCGTCGAGGCAGGGGATTCGGTGGGTCGGATCTACGCGGACGAAGAGGAGCATCTCTCCCAGGCCCTCAAGATATTTCAGGACGGCATCACCATAGAGGGGCAACCCGAGGCGAAGGAAAAACCATCGATGATTCTGGAGGAGATATCGACTCTATGACCTGGGAGAAGGCGAGCCTCGACAAGGAACGGGTAAAGGAGATCGTAGATCGGTACAATATCGATCTTCTCAGTGCCTCCATTCTTGTTCGTCGAGGGGTAACCGAGAGTGATGAGGTGCTCTTCTTTCTCGAGGAGGACCTGCAGTACGCCCACAATCCGTTCCTCTTCGAAGAGATGGAAGACGTCGTCGAGCGGCTGCTCCAGGCGGCGGAGGAGGAAGAGAAGGTCCTGGTCTTTGGTGACCGCGACGTGGACGGCATTACGAGCACCGCGGTGATGGTGGAAACCCTCCGGGAGCTCGGTCTCGACCCGGAGTGGAGAGTCCCCATGGGAGACGACTCCTACGGTCTTTCGGTGGAGCTGGTGGAGGAGTTCGCCTCTCGAGACGGTACTCTCATCGTCGCCGTGGATTGCGGGACCACGAACGTAGCGGAGATCGCCCGGGGTCAGGAGCTCGGCGTTGATACGATTGTGGTGGATCATCACAATCCTCAGGATGAGCTCCCTCCGGCGGCGGCGATCATAAACCCGAAAGTGGGTGACCGGGGTTATCCGTTTCAGGGGCTCTGCGCCTGCGGCGTAACCTCGAAGGTTCGCTCAGCCCTCGCTTTTGCACGAACCGAACTCTTTCGCGAGCAAGTCTGCCTGCTCAATCTTCGTCCCGGAAACGACACAGTCATCGTCGACGCGATCAAGCTGGAGAACCTCATGGAGGTTGATAGAATCTCTGAGGCCCTCGTCCCGGACCTGGGGGACCTCGAGCACAGTCGCCTGGCGGACTTTCTCCTGGGTCAGAAACTCCTGGTCTACGACGCTCCCGGTCAGGAGCGGCTCTTTCGGCAGGTTTTTGGGGGGAGCGTGGAGATACACCTCTTCGACCTGGCCCCGGAAATCTGGGATGCCTTTCCGGTGCTTCGAAACAAGACCCTCCTCCGGATGCGTGACAGCTCACGCCTGGCCAAGTACACCGAGGGGGAGCTCACCGAAGTGGACACCCTGGCCCAACTGTATCGTGCCTTTGTGATGCGTCGATTTCCCCAGATCAAGGATGCGTATCGCTCCGTGGCGGACCTCGTCGCCATCGGGACCCTGGCGGATATGATGCCGCTCCGCAATGAGAACCGGATACTGGTTCGCGAAGGCTTGCGAAAGCTCAACGTAGACCCTTCGCCGCCGATTCGCACCCTACTGGAGAAGCAGAACCTCCTGGGCAAGCCGATAAACACCAAGGTGATCGGTTGGCAAATCGCCCCGGTCATAAACGCCTCCGGGCGTATGGGCGAACCGGACACGGCGGTGCGCCTGCTTCTGAGTCGGGACGAGAACGAGCGTCGGGAGCTGGCGGACCGGGTTGTCTCTCTCAACCGGAAGCGAAAGAAGGTCGGCGAGGAGGCGTGGCGGAGGGTACTCCCGAAGGCGGACGAGAGTTTCAAGGAGCTCGAAGAGCGGCTCATACTCGTCCACGACAACGATGTGCACCGGGGGGTAACCGGCATTATCGCCGGGAGGCTCAGCCGGCAGTTCCGGGCACCGGCGGCGGTGGTTACCGCCGTGGACAGCGGACTCGTCGGCTCGATCAGGAGCGTCCGCGGCTTCGGAGCTACGGAGTTTTTGCGGCAGTTCGAGGATATATTCAGAGACTGGGGTGGCCATGACGCCGCGGCGGGTTTCAATCTCGCCGCGGAGGATCTTCCCACCTTTATGGGACGGGTCCGGGACGCGGCCAAGAGCATTCGTCTCGACGAGGCGGTTGAGACTATTCAGGTTGACGCGGAGCTTCCGGACAAATACATGAGTCCGAATCTGGAGGAGCTCATAGCCCGTTTCGAGCCGTACGGCATGGAGAATCCGATTATTCGGTTTCTCAAGCGCGGTATGGCGGTGGAGGAGATCGAGTTCATCGGCAAAGAACAGAACCACCTCCGGCTGCTCCTGCGCGGGGGTAAGTACAAGTGGCCCTCGGTCTACTGGAACGCTGCGGAGCGGGTGAATCGGGATTTCTCCCTTGGGGATAGCGTGGACGTGGTCTTCGAGCTCGATAAGAACCACTACAACGGTCAGGTGACCCTGCAACTCAGCGTGGTGGATATGGCTCGGGAGGGGCAGGCAGATGAACGGTAACCGTAAGGCGTTGAGCCACCGTTTCTCAACAGGCCAGGAAGCGACGTCGCGGTACCGGGGGATAACCGCACCTCCACCCATCTTGATAGGCCTCACCCTGCTTTTTCTTCTCACGAGCCTCCTCAACGCCCAGTCGGAAGAGCGGCTCACCGTTGACCACCCGGAGCAGGTTGCCCCGGGTGGTGTCCTTGCCCTCTCCGTGGAATCCGCGGAACCTCTGAGAAATATCACCGCCGTCCTCCTAGACGGTACCCAGGAGCTCTCCGGCAACTACGGGGTCCTCCTCGAGGAAGCGGAGGAGGGGAGACAGCGATGGGTTGTGCTCCTCGGCGTCGCCAGCACAATTCGGGAAGGCGAGTATCAGGTGGCGGTTCACGGGGCTCCGGGGAGCTCAGCCTACCGGGGTCCGGTGACGGTCAGTTCTCGCAGCTTTGTTCAGGAGGATATTCCGCTCTCCATGACGCTGACGGAGCTGCGGCGTGAGGAGGACCCGAGAAAGCGGGAGCAGGCGCTGCAAATGATAGCCCTGACCAACAGCTTTCACCGGGACTCGACTTTCTGGACCGGCAGCTTCTCCATGCCCCTGGAGAGCAACCGTCGCACCTCCCGGTACGGGGATCGGCGCCGCTTTATCTACGCCGACGGCGCTGAGGCGCGGTCGATCCACAACGGCGTCGATCTGGCTGCGCCCACGGGCACGCCGATCTACGCTCCTGGCGCGGGGAAGGTGGTCTTCGCGGAGGAACGGATCGTTACCGGTAACTCCGTGGTAATCGAGCACTTCCCCGGGGTGTATGGCCTCTTCTACCACCTGGACGAGATCAACGTGGAGCTCGGAGCGCAAGTCGAGGCGGGAACCCGTATCGGTACCGTCGGGAGCACCGGTGTTTCCACGGGACCCCACCTTCACTGGGAGGTGCGAGTGGGCGGAGTCTCGGTGGACCCGGGGCCGTTTTTGGAAACACCCCTTGTTGACACACCCGGCGCAATCGGTGCAGTATCTGAGTAATTCGAAGGGGGGTGATTCCAATAGCCTATATCCGTATTGATGATAGCGAAAATCTCGAAAAAGCTATCAAGCGATTCAAGCGGATGGTAGAAAAAGAGGGCATTATTCGCGAATGGAAAAAGCGTGAATACTACGAGAAGCCCTCGACCATCCGAAATCGAAAGAAGAAGGCTCTGGAGCGAAAGATTGCGAAGAAGATTCGCAAGATGCAGAACTCCAAGCAGTACTAAGAATACGACGATATCAAGGGCGGTGCAGAAGATAGTGCACCGCCTTTTTCTTGTCCCAACCACCGGGGTGATTGTTATCACCCTTCTACTCTCCGCCTGTAGCGCCTACGAACCCGAAGTCCTCGGGGTCTCTACCCTCGAGCTGCGTTATCTCACTCTCGACGGAACCCGATCGGAAGAGCTCGTTCTGGAGCTGGAGGTGCGTGACCAGGACGGCTTTAGCGAGCTCGACCGGGTCTATGTCGTACAGGATGAGGCGGAGCTCTTCTGGGATTTTCCCTCGGAGAGCTGGCAGACCCGACCGGCAGAGGGAGAGATACGGCTCATGAGGCTCGCCTCTCCGGGAGAGGAGGCTCTACCGCGAGGGCGCTACCGAGTAGAGCTTTTCGACCTCGGCGGACGTTCCGGGGAGGGGAGCTTCACGCTACCGCTCCTGCCCGCGGGGCAAGAGCTAGAGGCGCTGGAGGAGCGAGTCCTCCTCGCGGGAGCGCATGTGCGAGAGCTGCTTCGGGGAGCTCCCGGGAGCGAGTCCTCGGAGGAGGAAACTCCGGAGCAAGAGGGTCTTCCTGAAGGGCCGCCGGGAGCGGAGGCGCTCGGAGATATCGGGCTGCTCTTCTTCCCCGCCGGCG
>CAYZHV010000221.1:0-6634 GCA_964478055.1 uncultured Spirochaetaceae bacterium
GCCTGATGCGAAAAAGAAGCATAAGCCGATCGCCAAGGGGCTCAACGCCTCTCCTGGCGCTGCAACCGGACACATTGTTTTTACCGCTGACGACGCCGAGGCGTGGGTCAAGGACGGTAAGCAGGTTATTCTGGTTCGTAAGGAGACTTCTCCTGAGGACATCGGCGGCATGCACGTCGCCAAGGGTATCCTCACCTCTACCGGTGGTATGACCAGTCACGCGGCGGTTGTTGCTCGCGGTATGGGTCGACCCTGTATCGCCGGTGCCAAGGCCGTTGAGGTTGGCAAGGGCAAGATGACCGTTGCCGGCAAGAGCTACAACGAGGGTGACTTCATCACCATCGACGGTGCTTCCGGCGAGATCTTCGAGGGCGAGCTTCCTCTCGTTGAGCCTGAGGTGTCCGGAAACGTTGCTACCTTCCTCGGTTGGTGTGACAAGGTCCGTGAGAAGGCAAATCGCCCCGGTCTCGTGGAGCAGAAGTTCTCCGTCCGGGCCAACGCCGACACTCCAGAGGACGCACGAGCGGCCCGTGAGCACGGCGCCGAAGGTATCGGTCTCTGCCGAACGGAGCATATGTTCTTCGAGGAAGAGCGAATCCAGTCTTTCCGGCAGATGATTGTCGCCGAGAACGAGGAGGCCCGAAAGAAGGCTCTCGACAAGATCCTCCCCTACCAGAAGGAGGACTTTGCGGGCATTTTCGAGGCGATGGCCGGCTACCCCGTAACCATTCGACTTCTCGATCCGCCGCTGCACGAGTTTGTTCCCCACGAGGACGCACAGATCAAGGACCTGGCCAAGTCCCTCAACATTGATGAGGAGAAGCTTCGGACCAAGATCGACGGACTCGCTGAGCTCAACCCGATGCTCGGTCACCGCGGCTGCCGCCTCGGCATCACCTATCCCGAGGTTTACGACATGCAGGTCAAGGCGATTATGCTCGCCGCCGTGGAGGTCGCTGCAAAGGGTATTGAGGTGGAGCCGGAGATCATGATTCCCCTCATTGGTACCGTCAAGGAGCTCTCCGTTCTCAGGGAGAACGCCGAGAAGGTGGTCCAGGAAGTCTTCAAGGAAAAGGGCCGGGAGGTCGCGTACAAGATCGGTACGATGATCGAGATTCCGCGGGCCGCTCTTACCGCGGACGATGTTGCCAAGGAGGCGGATTTCTTCTCCTTCGGCACCAACGACCTTACCCAGATGACCTTTGGGTACTCCCGAGACGACGTAGGTTCCTTCCTGCCACAGTATGTGGAAGAGGGAATCCTCGAGGATGATCCCTTCGCGGTTCTCGATCAGACCGGTGTCGGCCAGCTGGTACAGCTCGGCGTCGAGCGCGGTCGCTCCAGCAAGAAGGAGCTGAAGGTCGGTATTTGTGGTGAGCACGGCGGTGAGCCGAAGTCCATTGACTTCTGCTTCAAGACCGGGCTCAACTATGTATCCTGCTCTCCCTTCCGTGTTCCGATCGCCCGACTCGCCGCTGCGCAGTCGGTATTTCAGACCGGCAAGATGAAGTAGGATCCTTTTCCAATAAGGCCTAAACTAAGCGGGGCTGCCTCAGATTTTCTGAGGCAGCCCCTTTTTCATCTCTGCTCACATTATTGAACTGGCGCCGCCCCGGAAAGAGGCCAGGAGCAGCCCAAGCCCGGCCAGGGTAGGAACTGGTCTCAGTGCCGGTGACGACCGGGCTACTTGAAGAGCCCGCGGATTGTGGTTTCGTACTTCTGGGCGATCACGTGTCGTTTGATCTCCTGCTTGGCGGAGAGCTCCTCTCCCACCTGAAAGGAGTCGTGGAGGAGGGCAAAGCGGTAGATCTGCTCGAAACTCTTGAACCCGTTGCGGCTATTAATCCGGGAGTGTATTTCATTTTCCATGAGCTCTCGAACCGCGTCGTCTTCGATAAGATCCGAACGATCCATATACGGTATGTGGTTCTCGTTAGCGTAGTGCTCCAACGCCTCCAGGGCCGGCACGATGAGAACCCCCAGGTATTTCTGGTCCTGTCCCACCACCACCGCCTGTTCGATGAACTCGCTCTCCTGGACCTTCTGCTCTATCGGAGCGGGTTCGATGTTCTCTCCTCCGAGGAGGACGATCGTGTCTTTTGCTCGCCCGGTAATCTTTAGCTCTCCCCGGTGGGTGAGCATGCCGAGGTCTCCGGTATTGAGCCAGCCCTCCTCATCGAGGATCTCCGCGGTCGCGTCAGGCCGGTTGTAGTACCCTTTCATAACCTGAGGTCCCCGGACGTAGATTACGCCCATTTCACCAGGAGGCAGTGCGGTTCCGTCCTCGCCGAGGATCTTGCACTCCGTATCCTGCAGGAGCTGTCCAACGGTACCTGGTACCGGAGCCTTCTGGTGACGCACCGCCAGGACCGGGGCGGTCTCGGTGAGTCCGTATCCCTCGAGGAGAAGCACCCCCGCGGCACCGAAGAACTGATCCACCGCCGGTGGCAGCGCGCCACCGCCGGAGACGCCAGCCACAAAGCGTCCGCCGAGGCGGTCCCGAATCTTGTTAAAGACGAGGATATTCCCCAGTGCCCCCAGGGGCAGCAGCAGGAGATAGGGGAGAGTCGCGACCACCTTGTCCAGGAAGCGGGAGCGAGGCTGAAAGTCCGGAGTGAGCCCCCGCAGCATATCGGCGAGCCTCTTGTGCATTCCTCCGACGCCAACAAAAAAGGAAAAGAGAGCGAGCTTCACGCCGCCCTGGCTCTTGATGTTTCGGTAGATACCGGCCCGGACGGCCTCCCAGATCCGGGGAACCGAGGCCATCCACTTTGGACGGACTGCGGCCATGTCCTGAAGCATTATCTTTCCGATCGGTTTGGAGTAGGCGAGGGTTGTGGCGGAACCTAGAGCGATGTACTGTACGATCCGTTCAAAGGAGTGCCAGACCGGGAGCACACAGAGCCAGATGTCACCTGGCGTAAGGTCGACCCGGTCCGGGATGCAGCTGACCTGGTGGAGAAAGTTCTGGTGACTGATCATGACACCCTTCGGAACTCCCGTCGTACCGGAGGTGAAGATAATCGTGGCGGTGTCGTCAGCGCCGCCGGAGTCGATTATTCGATCCACGAGCTCCGGCTTCTTCCCGAGGAGGTCCTCCCCCCGCTGCCGGACTTCTGCATACCGGTAGAGCTTGAGTCCGAAGGGGACGTCGCCCTTTTCGAACTCAGGGTCGAGTACAATGAGCGACTTCAGACTATCGATCTTCTTCCGGACTGAGAGCACCTTTTGTAGTTGTTCCTCGTTCTCGACGAGCACCGTCTCGCACCCGGCGAAGCCGAGAATGTAGGCGATCTCCTCGGCCATGCTGTCATTGCCCCGGGGAACATCCGCGGCGCCGAGGGAGAGAATCGAGAGGTCCGCCACGAGCCACTCCTTGCGGTTCTCGGAGACGAGACCGACGTGAGAGCCTTCGCGGACGCCAACGGTGTGGAGACCCGCCGCAAAGGCTCTGACCTCCTGGAAGAGATCCCGATAGCTTCGCGCCACGAAATCTCCTGACCCTTCCCTCGATAGCTGAGCCGCCACCTCCGGAAACGCTTCGGCTTGCTCCTTGAGGAGCTGAGGTATGGTTTTAGCCTTCATAGTAGCCTCCAGTTACCTGTCTGAAATGAGAAATATCGGCCAGCGACCGACTAACAGGCACGGTGAAACCTAACCCGAAACGGGGCAGGGAGTAAACAGAAGTCTAGTAGAGCGGCCGGGCCATTTCAATGGAGTCAGAAGCTGGAGTGGAGGAGTGAAAAAGAAAAAAGAAGAGGGCCTCCGGATTACCGAAGGCCCTCGTTAGGTGCCGCCGAACAGATTCGAACTGTTGACACGGGGATTTTCAGTCCCCTGCTCTACCACCTGAGCTACAGCGGCATGTCCTGTGGAGCTCTGTTCTACCCCGAAACATAGGTGGTTGTCAACACGGTTGACGCAGGAATTCGCATGGGGGTAGAGTCCTAGAGTGGACATTCGCCAGAAGGCCTTAAGCGCTTACCAGCGCGCCATGGGTGCAAAGGGAGAAGCAGAGCGGGAGACGCCCCAGGCGACTCCAAAGCGGCCCGCACCGGCAGACACCCCATCTCCCGCGAAACCTGGCACCGCCCCAGGCGCCGCGGAAGGTTTGCTCAAGACAACCGCGAAAGGTGAGACTCGCATCTCCCGGGTCGCCCGCTTTCTCCTGCTTCTCGGGACCGACGAGGCCGCGAAGGTGCTCCAGCACCTCCCGGAGGAGGAGGTCGATCGCATCGTTGCGGAGATCGCCCGGACCGAGGACCTCTCGATGACCGAGGCCCGGCGGGTTCTGGCTGAGTTCGGTTACCGCTCCCGGCAGGAGATTTCTAACCGTCACGGTGGACGGGATCGGGCACGGGAGATGCTGACCCACGCCTTTGGAGAGGAGAAAGCGGAGGAGCTACTCAGGCGGGGCGCCCCGGTGTCGCCCCGGGAACGGTTCAGTTTTCTCCAAGACCTGGAACCCCATCAAGTTGAGCATCTCCTTCGAAAGGAGTCGATTCAGGTCCGGGCAATGGTCATGGCTCACCTGCCCGCGCAGCTCTCCGCCCAGGTCCTCTCCCGGCTCCCGGACGAGGAAAAGCTATCTGTTTCGGTCAGGCTGGCCAAGATGGGAGATCTCTCGCCGGAAGTGCTGGAACGAGTGGCAGAACTCCTGAAGGAGCGGATCCGTAAGGACGGTGTTCCGGTAACCGAGGAGCTCGACGGGGCGGAACGACTGGCGGAGATCCTTCGTTACATGGGGCCCCAGGAGGAGAGCTCCCTTCTCGAGAGTCTCCGGGATGACAACGAAGACATCGCCGAGCAGGTGGAACAGCGCCTCTACAGCATCGACATCATTCACGATCTCGCCGACGATCAGCTCGAACGGGTGCTCCGTCGAGTCGATGATCAGGAGATCGCCCTTCTGCTCAAGGGAAAGGCCGAGGGCTTTCGCGGTAAGATGTTGCGCAACCTCTCTGAACGAAGGCAGCGGATCGTGGTCGATGAGTACCACAACCTCGGTCCGGTGCGGCGGAGTGATGTGGAGCAGGCCAACAAGGATTTCGTAGAGTTACTGAAACGCCTCGCCGAGGAGGGTGAGATCGTTGCCACCTGGAGAGGTGACGACTATACTTGAGCCTCGGAGGAAATAGTGCGACGCTCCCTCTCTACTGCATATCTGTTCTGGCTACCCTCGCTCTTTGGTGTTGCCGGTCTTCACCGCTTCTATCTCGGCAAACCGATCTCCGGGCTGGTCTTTCTTCTCACCGGCGGACTCTTCGGTATTGGAACTATCTATGACGCCATAACCATGGGAGCACAGGTTCGCGAGGCGGAAATCGAGGACCGTCTCGCCCGCCCCCTCGGCTATGACGAAGAGGGCGACTACGTGATTCGGGTTAGCCGGGGAGGGAGGAGCGGTTCTCGTCCACCCGAGCCGGAGGACCTGGAGCACATAATCCTCCGCATGGCCAAGGAGCGCGATGGAGTGGTCTCACCGACCCAAGTCGCTCTCGAGGCGCGATGCAGCGCGGAGGAGGCGAGAGAGCACTTGGAGAAGATGGTGCGAGAGGGCTTTGCGGAGATCAAGGTTAAGCGCTCGGGCCACATCGTATACGTGGTACCAGATTTTCTTACCCCCGAGGCGCAGGCGGACCTCGAGGAGTTCTGAGTTACCCACGGACAAGTTGACAACGGCGCCTAGGGTTCCGTAGTATAGGGCGCTATGACTGCAGACGAACTACGCCGCAAGTATATCGAGTTCTTTAAGTTGAAAGGACATGCCGAGATATCCGGCGCTTCCCTCATTCCGGAAAATGACCCGACGGTGCTATTTACCACCGCGGGGATGCACCCCCTGGTTCCCTACATCCTGGGACAGGAGCATCCCGCCGGGGATCGGCTCGTAAACTATCAGAAATGCATTCGGACCGGTGACATCGAAGAAGTTGGTGACACCAGCCACCTCACGTTTTTCGAAATGCTCGGAAACTGGTCCCTGGGAGACTACTTCAAGGACGGGGCGATCAAAATGAGTTACGAGTTCCTCACCTCCGAGGAATGGCTCGGTATTCCCCCGGATAAGATCTCGGTGACCGTCTTTGCGGGGGACGAGGAGGTTCCCGCGGACGAGGAGTCCGCGAGCGTCTGGGAGTCCCTCGGGATACCCCGAGAGCGGATCCATTTTCTGAGTCGAAAGGACAACTGGTGGGGGCCCGCGGGGCAGACCGGTCCCTGCGGTCCGGACTCGGAGATGTTCGTCGACACCGGAATCGAGGGCAGTCCTGAGAGCCGCCCCGGCGTATCCGACGGCAAGTGGCTAGAGATCTGGAATGACGTCTTTATGCAGTACAACAAGCAGGCCGACGGGACCTATACAAAGCTCGAGCGGACCTGCGTCGACACCGGGATGGGGATCGAGCGGACCATAGCGATCCTCCAGGGCAAGAAGTCTGTCTACGACACCGAGGTCTTCCAGCCCATTATCCACGCCATCGAGAAGGTGAGCGGGGCGACCTACGGCGGAAGCGAAAGCGACCAGGACCGTTCGATCCGGATAATTGCGGACCACGTTAGAACCGCTACCTTCATTCTCGGGGACGAGAAGAGCGTCACCCCTTCGAATGTGGGTCAGGGGTACATTCTCCGT
>CAYZHV010000222.1:0-6626 GCA_964478055.1 uncultured Spirochaetaceae bacterium
GTGGCTCTGTTGCCGGCCTTCGCACTGGCGGAGGGGCAGGTCGAAGCAGGCGGGGACGATTACCCAGCCCGAGAGATCGAGGTCATGGTACCCTGGAGCGCAGGAGGCGGTACGGACACGATGTTCCGAACCTTCGCCAGCGTCGTTCCTCAGTACCTCGGAACTGCGATCATTATCGACAACCAGCCCGGTGGAGCCACCGTACCGGCGTACACCGACGCTCTGCAGAGAGAAGGAACCGGCTATTTCTACCTGGCATGGAACAACGCTTCGATCACCGTCACCCACATGCGGGAGACTCCCTTCGACGCAAATAGCTTCGAGCCTGTTATTAACCTGGTTCAGGCTCCGGTTGTGATCGTCGTGGCCGACGACTCTCCATACCAGTCACTTAGTGACCTGGTCGAAGACGCCGAGCAGAACCCCGGCGACGTCGCCCTTGGTAACGGCGGGCACGGCGGCGGCCAGCACATCATCGCCCTCGCCTTCGAAGACGAGTTCGGACTCGAGTTTAACCACGTTCCTCACGACGGTGGTGGACCGGCGGTAACTGCAGCGATGGGCGGTCACATAGATGCCGCGGTTGTTGGACCGAGTGAAGTGGTCTCCCAGATCCAGGCCGGTGACCTCCGGTGCCTGGCTGTGCTCGCCGAGGATCGTCTTGATATCCTTCCGGACCAGCCAACCGCCAAGGAGCAAGGCATGGATTTCGCGATGACCCAGTGGCGAGGCCTCGCGGCTCCCCTCGGCACCCCGGAAGAGTACATTCAGCACGTTCATGACGCGTTCAAGGCGACCATGGAGGATGAGACCTTCCAGACCCTGGCTGCGAAGGCGGGACTGATCCTGAAGTATATGGGGCCCGAGGAGTTCGCGCAGCATATCCAGGAGCAGGACGCGGTCTTCGAGCGGCTCATGCGCCGGAAAGGGCTCGGAGAGAAGTACTAACTCGCGCACTGAGTTGAACAGAAGGATTTGAACACTCACTGCCCGACCGGCGCTTAGCCGGTCGGGTACAATCTGCAGGGCAAGAGGAAGCACATGCAAGACGCCAAGAGTGGGAAGAAGGATATCATCACGGGATGCGTGTTTCTGGGCATCGCGCTCCTCTTCCTGGCCAAGACTTTTCAGATCGCCGACCACGAGCTGGCACAGTTGTCGATCCGGCAGTTTCCGCTGATCGTCAGCTCAGTCATCGCGGCACTCTCACTTCTCTTGATAGGCAAGGGAGTGCGGGCGATGAAGTCCCAGGGTGTTCGACCGGAGCGCGACACACCTCGCCCTACTATCAAGGAACTGGTCCTGAGGCCTTTCGTGTTGCGCTTCGCCGGCCTTACCGTCCTCGGTATCCTCTACACGCAGGTCTTCGATCACCTGGGATATCTTGTGGCGACACCAGGATTGCTTCTGGGAGCAATGCTGCTGTTCGGTCAGAAGAAATGGTACCGGCTCATCCTTATCCCTATTATCGTGAGCTTCGTCCTTTTTCACGTGTTTAGAACGCTCTTTCGAGTGCCGCTGCCGGTATTCGGGTTGTAACTGAGACCTATGGCAAAGAGGTTAATAGATGTCTGCTTTTCTTGAAGCGCTTACATTCGTGGTCACTCCGTACAACTTCATGCTGCTCGTCATTGGTGTGTTTGGTGGCATAGTCGTCGGTGCCATTCCGGGATTAACAGGATCCGTCGGAATTATCCTACTGCTGCCGTTCCTCTTTTTCGTGGATACGGCAAACGCACTCATCATGCTCTGCGGCGTCTTTTGTGGTGCAATATATGGTGGATCTATCGCCTCCATACTGGTGGGCACGCCCGGGACACCCTCTGCCGCCGCCACGATGCTTGACGGCTATCCCATGGCACAGAAAGGGGAGGCCGGAAAGGCGATTGGCGTAGCGACGATCGCCTCCACCAGCGGCGGAATCATCTCGATGCTCTTCCTCATTCTGATTGCACCGCAGCTCGCCCGGTTCGGATTACGCTTCGGTCCGCCTGAGTTCTTTGCGCTCATTTGTTTCGCCCTCACCATCATTGCCAGTGTCTCCGCCGATTCGCTCATTAAGGGGTTACTCGCGGGATTCTTTGGTCTTTTGGTGGCAACCGTCGGCCTCGATCCACTTCTCGGATACTCCCGACTGACCTTCGGGATCCCTCGGCTCATGAGCGGCTTTCCGATGCTGGCGGTACTCATCGGTGTTTTTGCCATCTCCCAACTCTTCATGCAGCTCCAAGACGTCGGGAAGGATTATAAGGTTCCAGACCAGAAGATGAAGAACATCCTGCCTAGTTGGTCGGAGCTCAAGGGGCTTATCAAGACAATCGTTCCCGCCTCAGTGCTTGGAACGTTCCTCGGCCTCGTTCCTGGCACCGGCGGAGCGATTGCGTCGTTCTGGGCTTACGGAGAGGTTAAGCGGTTTTCCAAGAACCCGGAAACTTTCGGAACCGGCAATATACACGGCGTCGCGGCTCCGGAGGCGGCCAATAATGGAACCACCGGAGGCGCCCTGGTGCCGTTGCTCACACTGGGCATCCCCGGGGATGTGATGACCGCGGTAATGCTTGGTGCACTTATGGTCGTCGGCATTCGCCCGGGACCGATGCTGTTCCGGGATAGCCCGGAAATGATCAACTCACTCTTCGTGGCTCTTATATTTGCCCAGTTCCTGATCCTCGGGCTCGGATTGCTGAGTGTTCGCGTGCTGCCGAAGGTGCTCAAGACGCCGCCGTCCATTCTCTTCCCGATCGTCTTCGCCCTCTGCTTCATAGGCGCATTCTCACTCAATAACAGCCCCTACGGCATGCTCGTAGCACTGATCTTCGGCGTCGTCGGCTATTTCATGCGGAAGAACGGATTGCCCCCAGCTCCGTTCATTATCGGTGTCATTCTCGGACCCCTCGCTGAAGGGTACTTGGGCCGGGCACTGGTGACCTCAAAAGGTGATTGGAGCATACTGTTCCGTTCGGGCATAGCGATCTTCTTCTACGTTCTTGCGGTGCTATCTCTTCTCTACTCCCTCCTCAGCCCCTATCTAAGAAAGAGAAGAGCTGCCACGAGCGCCAACCGGGAGAGCGCGGCTGGAACTGATAACGCCAAGGAAGGAAAAGAATAACCATGAGCTACGGAATCGGGATACTTGGAACGGGAATGATCGCGCAGCATCACGCCAAGGCTATCGGGGCGGTAGAGGGGGCGCGGGTCGTGGCTTTTGCAAGCCGATCGAAAGAACGTGCACAAGGGATGGCCGACGAGTTTGGATGCAGAGGTTACGGCGACTATTCCGCCATGTTGGCCGATCCCGAGGTGCAGATCGTATCGATTTGCACTCCCTCCGGGGCGCATATGGAACCGGCGATAGCGGCCGCGGAGGCGGGCAAACACATCGTTATTGAGAAGCCCCTGGAGATCAGCCTGGAGCGGTGCGATCGAATAATCGATGCGGCGCAGAAACACGGAGTACAACTCGGCGGAGTGTTCCAGTCACGCTTCTTCGAGGCGTCTCGCCTCCTGAAATCCGCCGTCGACGCGGGCAGATTCGGAGATATTGTGCTGGCGGACGCCTACGTCAAGTGGTTTCGACCGCAGGAGTACTACGACAAGGGCGGTTGGAAGGGTACGGCCGCTCTGGATGGTGGCGGCGCTCTCATGAATCAGTCGATTCACGCCATCGACTTGCTGTTGTGGTTTTCCGGGCCGGTTAGATCGGTGCAGGCTCTCAAAGGGGTACGAGGTCACGAACGCATCGAAGTGGAAGATACGGCTGTGGCGGCGCTGGAGTTCGAAAACGGGGCTATGGGTGTTCTGGAAGGATCAACCGCGGTATTTCCCGGCTTCCTAAAGCGCATCGAAATCTCAGGTACCAAGGGCTCCGCGATTCTCGAAGAGGAGGATCTCAAGACCTGGACGTTTAGCAACGAGGAGCCGGAAGACGAAGAGATTCGCAAGCGATTCTCCTCCGAAACCGCTACCGGCGGTGGCGCTTCCGATCCCGGCGCCATCGGAACCGAAGGCCACCGCAAACAATTCGAAAATTTTGTGCAAGCCCTCGAGAGCGGTCGACAGTTGGAACTGGACGGCCTAGAAGCACGAAAGGCCGTGGCTCTCGTCCTGGCCATCTATGAGAGCGCTGAGACAGGAGCTCCGGTCCGGGTTAGTCGGTAGCAGCGCTCGAAGGGTTTCTTCCTACTTGTCCCGCTTCTGCTGATTTCAGCTTTGCAAGCGTCCGGGCGCTGCTTTTTTCGAGGTGGCGGCGCATCGCCTGCTCCGCCTGCGGGACCTTGCGATCGCGAATCGCCTCCACGATTTGTTTGTGCTCTTCCAACGCCATCGCATGTTCCTCGCCGGTGCGGTGGGCGTTGCTATATGTCCGCATGATTGACTCTATGATAATCGGGATAATGCGCCTGATAATCACGTTCTTGCTCGCGTTGGCTATGCTTCGGTGAAACTCCAGCTCAATGCTCATGCTCACCCCGCCCTCCTGGACGATTTGCTCCATATCGGCCAGGTGCGTTTCGATTTCCTCGATGTCCTCTTCCGTAGCGTTCTTGGCGGCAAGCCCCGCGACTCCCGGCTCTATCAGCAGCCGTGCCTCCGGCAGCGAGTCTTGGAGTTGTTCAGCGGGGAGCGTATTCAACCCTAAAGGATCGGTTTCGACACCCGGATTCTGACTAACGAAGGTCCCCCGGCCATGGGTGACATCTAGGATGTTCCGTGCAACCAGGGAATGAATCGCCTCACGAATAGTAGGCCTGCTGAGTCCAAAGAGTTGCGTTAGTTCCTGCTCGCTCGGAAGCTGATCGCCGGGCTTCAGTTGCCCGTCTTGGATGAGCATGAGGATGTGATCCGCCACCTCGTGACTGAGCCTCGCCTTGTGCCCGATTTGCCGATACATGCGATATAGTATATCCACAATCTGCTTTCTCGAAAAGACTGACGTCTGTCCTTTTTCGCGTCTGCGCCGCGACCCGCCGTTCGATGGCCAAGTTGGTGAGGTAGTGGCGCGCCTCCGGTGCTCCCAGCTTCTCCGGAGGCGTCCCGCCGTAGAAGCGCAAGAATCGCCGGACCCAGCCAAGATAGCTTTGCTCAGTACGGTAGGACTTGTGCTGAAGCCGCAACACTTCCCGACACCGGTGGAGTAGTTCGGTCTCCGTCTCGGAGCCCGTTTCTTCATTTCCGATTTCTGCCGTCGATTCCCGCCGTTTCGCGCGATCGAGCCAGTACCAGTAGTGCCGCACCGCCGCGACCGCTCGAGCCAACTCCCAGGGTGGTTGGTTGCTTTGGAGGTCCTTTGAGAATCCCCTGAGCGCCTCATCCCGGTCATCAAGACGCCCGTATCCGCGACGAAGGAACTCCCGGGCCCACCGCACATAGTCGTCGATCTCTCTCTTATCCACGCCCCCAACCAAGGCAAGGTAGGAAGAATACGTCCCGTTTGCTCTCTTAGGCTGAGTAGCCATACCGAATACGCCTCCATACTTTTTGTGAAAACACCTAAGCAGGTACGGCTCGGGCCCTATGCCGCTTCAGCTAAGCGTAAGATTGGCGTAGCCGCTCCTAATGACAAAAGCGCTGATGGTGTGCCGAGCGCAGCTTGGCGGGAAAACTCGCGAGATAAGATGTTATGTTCCCCTTGCTGGATCTTCGTGGAGCCTGACTGACTGCCCCGTTTGCCGATTTCGGGGTCTCTGCTCGAGCCCATCATCGTTTGTCCTCGTTGGACTATCGCTGTCGATGAGCCTACAATGGCAACAGAGTATGAAGAATCGCGACACAGAGATTGCCATCCGTGAAATCGTGAACCGTCTCCGGGGCTTTCCTATCTCTCGGATTATTCTATTCGGTTCATCGGCCGAAGGCTCAACCGGTTCCGACAGCGATCTGGATCTCGCAGTGATTGTTAGCAGCCCGGACAAGTTCTCCACTTACGATGAGAGACTTGAAGCGAAGTCTATGATTCGCGCGGCTATCAGAGACATCAATCGCACCATTCCCATCGATATTCTGCTCTACACAGAGTCTGAGTTCTCCGAGCTTCTCATGGACGGAGGCTTTCTCGCAGACGAAGTCCAGGCCAAAGGCGAAACCATATATGAGAAAGCTGGCTAAACACTGGCTAGGCTATGCCGAGCAATACCTCAGTGCCGCCGAACACCTGGTATCGGACTCCAAAGTGTCGGGCGTTACTGCATTTCTCTGCCAGCAATGCATCGAAAAATCGTTCAAAGCTATTCTTGTATTCCATGATCAGCCAGTGCCGCGTATCCACGACCTGGTAACGCTTCACGAACGCGTGGAGGAATCGGGCTCGTTTCCGGTAGACGAAGAGAAGCTCCGGCAAGTCAATGATTCGTACATAGACAACCGATATCCGGTGAATGAGCTGCCGGCCGCAGAACAAGCGCCCAGCCTCTCTAAGGTCCAGGGGTTCGTGACCTTAGCACGGAAGGTGTTCGAAACCGCGAAAAGCAAGATCCAACCTCCAAACGACGAAGCCGGGGTAACATAACAAGGCGTTCCAGCTGACCGTTGCTTCGGAAGAGGGCGCGTTCCTCGCTACGCTGTGGTACGCACCCCTGTCACGCTTGTTGCTCGGCTTCGCCCGCAACAAGGCGTGCCAAGCCTTCGCT
>CAYZHV010000223.1:0-6615 GCA_964478055.1 uncultured Spirochaetaceae bacterium
CCACGGCGGTGATCGGTCTCCAAACTTCGGTTATCGAGGGGTTCCAGTGGGCGACGCTCTTGGCGCCGTTGGCCGCGGGCCTCGCCATGGGGCTTGCCAACGGCGTGCTCATAGCTTACGCAAAGCTGCCGTTCTTTATAGTCACCCTCGGTAGCATGACCGTCTGGCGCGGTGCTGCGTACCTCTTTGCCGACGGTACCACCATTATCAACAACGACCTTAATTTTGCCTGGATCGGCAACGCCTACCTCGGCCCGATTCCGTGGCTCGTCATTTTCGGACTCTCGGTGGTAGGGATATTCTGGTTTATTCTGCGAAAGACCGTCCTCGGTGTGCACATCTACGCCGTTGGCGGAAACGCCACCGCTGCCCGCCTGACCGGTATCAAGGTCGGTATGGTGCTCACCTTCGTCTACAGCATGAGCGGCCTCCTATCCGGTCTCGGTGGTGTGATGACCGCCAGCCGCCTCTACAGTGCCTCCGGACTGCTTGGTGAGGGATACGAGCTCGACGCCATAGCCGCGGTCATCCTCGGTGGCACCAGTATCAACGGCGGTAGCGGTAGTGTCGCAGGTACCCTAATCGGTGCGCTCATAATCGCGGTTCTCAACAACGGACTCACCCTGATGAACGTCTCTTTCTTCTGGCAGCTCGTTGTTCGCGGTATCGTTATCGTGCTGGCCGTAGGTATCGAGCGGATCCGTAACCGGAACAAGGACTAAGAGGGAGACCTCGCATCGGCATGCATCTCGGAATCGATCTCGGATCTGGCTCTGTCAAACTGCTCCTCGTAGACAAGAGCGGCGTTGAGCAGGAAGCCTCCGAAGGCTATCCAATTGACTCGCCGAAAGCCGGCTTCGCCGAGACGGATCCGGGGCGCTGGCTCGACGCAATCCGTTCTTCTCTCTCACGGTTTCCCTCTCTCGGTGATGTTCGGTCGATCGGTTTTTCCGGACAGATGCACGGCATCGTTCCCGTCTCTCTCTCCGAGGGGCGGGCGATCCACCCGGCCATTATCTGGGCCGATAGCAGAGGAAAGAAATACCTTCCCCGCCTCGAAGGGGCGCGGAGATTGCTCGAAGAGCAGGTGCTCAACCCCCCGGCGGCGGGGATGGCGGCCACCTCTATTATCTGGCTCAAGGAGGAGGTGCCGGAGATTTACCGACGGGCGGACCTCTTTCTTTTCCCGAAAGACTATGTCCGGTGGCAGCTTACCGGTGTCGCCGCCACGGATTACTCCGACGCCAGCGGCAGCCTCCTCTACGATTTTCGAAGCCGGAGCTGGTCCCGGGAACTCATCGATTTCCTCGGCTTGGATTTGGAAAAGCTCCCGGAGATCCGGGGCGCCGTCGATCAGGCCGGGGAGGTTACCGAGTCTGCTGCCTCCCGCTTTGGCCTGCCTCCGGGAGTGCCGGTGGGTGTGGGAGCGGCGGACACGCCGGCGGCGCTTTTTGGGGGTGACCTGACCCGGGAAGAAGAGGTGCAGGTCAGTGTTGGTACCGCCGCTCAGGTGAGCCGGCCCCTCCATTCGCTTCCGACCTTCCATCCGAGTCTGAACCATTTCGAGGGTGCAACCCCGGAACTGCATTATCGCATCGCCGCTATGCTCAACTGCGGCCTCGCCCTCGAGTGGATGCGAAAAAGCCTCGGCTACGAGTGGAAGCCCCTATACACGGAGATTGAATCCCGGGAGCTCCTGCCTCCGGAGGAGCTGATGTTCCTCCCCTACCTGAGTGGTGAACGCACGCCCTACATGAATCCCGAGGCCAGGGGTGCCTGGGTCGGGCTTTCTCTTCACCATGAACCGGTCCATCTCGCCCTCGCCGCCATGGCGGGGGTTGCCTCCTCGGTGCGCCTGGGCTTGGAAACTCTCGGCACCGAGGGAGTAGAACGAATCCGCCTCGTCGGGGGCAGCGCCCGCTACGGCTACTGGGCGCGCCTCCTCGCCTCGGTGCTGAACTGGCCTCTCCACCGGAGCGACATGACCAACGGCTCCGCTCGAGGTGCCGCCCGCACCGGAGCCCGGGCGATCGGCGAAGAGCTCACCTTCGCGGAAAACTTCGAGCGGATCGAGCCCTTGAGGCTATCCTGGATCGACGATTACTTCGGCCGATTCAAGGAGCTCTACAAGAGGCTCTACCGGTAGCCGGAGATTCCGGCGAAACTCGGAGCGGCCTCCGGCTGCCCGGAGCAGAGTGCTCAGCGACTTCACTGGTCTTCTTCCGGTGACATTTCTACTTTCAAACTATGGACCCCTCTGTAGATGCAGTTCGTCTTTTTCTTGCCGGGGACGTTATGCTCGGCCGCGGAGTCGATCAGGCCCTCGAACACTCCTGTGATCCCGAGTTGCGGGAGCCCTATGTCACCGACGCTCGGCAGTACCTTCACCTCGCGGAGTCCGCCAACGGGAGCGTGGGGGCTCCCCTCGGTGCCGAGGAGCCCTGGGGCGAGGCCCCTCAGGTGCTCGAGGAGGAAGGGGCGGGGCACTTTGTTGTCAATCTCGAGACTGACGTCACCGCTGACGGCGAGTATTGGCCGGAGAAGGGTATTCACTACCGCATGCACCCGGAGAATGTTGCGGTTCTCCAGGCCGCCGGGGTGGACTGCTGCAGCCTTGCCAACAACCACGCCCTGGATTTCTCGCGCCCGGGATTGGAGGAGACGCTCTCCAATTTGGAGTCCGCGGGAATTACCGTGGTCGGCGCCGGGGCCAACCGGGGTGAGGCACGGAAGGCTAAGATACTCGAGACCGAGAGCACGGGCCCTCCCGGAGGCTCGGATCCCGGGGACGGCGTGGGGCCCCTGGCGGTATTGTCCGTCTGCTTCCCGGACAGCGGCGTCCCCTACCTCTGGGCGGCGGAGGAACAGGCATCGGGGGTCTTCTTTTTGGAGGAACCCGGGGAGGTAGCGGCCAAGGCCGTGATAGACGCTCTAAAGGCGGTGCCAGAGGAGACGCCTCGCCTCCTCTCGGTTCATTGGGGCGCGAACTGGGGCTACGAGATCCCGGAAAGGCATCGCCGCTTTGCCCGGGCGCTTCTCGAGAGTGAGGCGGTAGACTTCATTTTCGGGCACTCGTCTCATCATCCCAAGGAGGTCGAGGTTTACCGCGACAAGGGCATCGTCTACGGAGCTGGGGACTTCATTAACGACTACGAGGGAATAGGCGGGCACCGGGAGTACCGGCCGGACCTGGGGCTACTCTACCTCGTTGAGCTAACTCGGGGCGCCCTACTGCGAATGGAGGCTATCCCGTTTCGCAGACGTCGCTTGCGGTTGGAGCGGGTCTCCGATGAGGCGTCTCGGTTTCTTCGAAGCGTTCTTACTCATCACGGCACGGGTCCGGAGGTTTCGGTGGAGCCCGATGGCAGGCTCGTCGTGCATCTGGGCCCTGGTTGACCCGAATGCCGGGGAATTCAGTAGCTTAGAAGCATGAAGGAGAAGCGACGGAAGGTACTCTTCGTCTGCACTGCCAATCAGCAGCGTAGTCCCACGGCAGAGCGGATGTATTCAGAGGATTCTCGGTTCGAAGTCAAATCCGCAGGGACGGAGGCGCTTTTCGGTCGCGAAGTCACCGCCGGAGACCTGCAATGGGCGGACCTGGTAGTCGTCATGGAGAATCGCCATCGGGAGAAGATCCGCGGGCGCTTTCCCGAAGAGAGCGAGGACGTGGAGTTCATCGTTCTTGGAATCCCGGACATATATCAGTACATGGAAATCGCCCTGCAGCGGGAAATCAGAGAGCGGTTCGAGGCGGCGGTGGGGTAGCGTAGTTGCCGGAGCGAGGCTTCTACTCTTCAGCCTCTTTCAAACTCTTCAGAAGCAGCCTTGCCAGTTCCTTTCTGCCGTCCACATTGAGCTTGCGATAAATGTGGAGAGCGTGGCGCTCCACAGTGCGGGGACTCAGTTTGAGGATAGCCGCGATCTCCTTCATGGTGAGACGGCGGCAGAGAAGGCGGGCCACCTCCGCCTCCCGGTGGCTCAGGATGTCCGCCTCCGGGCCGAGCTCCGGATAGGTGATCAACGAATCCTCCGTGGCGTCCAACTCACTCCTAAGAGAAACAATCTGCCCCGTGTACCGGCACAGCAGCCGAATCGAATCAGCCTCGAGCTCGGAAAAGTCCTGGAAACCGCCGTTTCTATTCACCCAGACGATGTACCGATCGCCGCTGAACCGATCTACGAAGGTGCCCCCGGTACTTGTTCGCACGCCTATGGGATGCATAAAGTCAGCCACGTACTCCGTATCACGGTACTTCTCCCACCGGATCGGCCCAAAGTCCACTTCCGTCTCCCCTTTGTAGTTCGGAATTCGGTTGTTGAAGTGGGTATTGAATTCCTCAACCATCGGTTCAGAGTACTCCGGCCATCGGATGCAGACGGGGAGGCCGTTCACTATTCTAAAGAGGGCCGCACCTCTGTCGACGTCAACAACGTCGAGGATTCGATCGGTGAAGGTCGTGAGGGTATCGTCGACACTGGGTCGCTCGGACATTTCAGCGAGAATATCAAGGATTGACTTCCAACGAGGCTGGTCCACCATCGTGCTGCTCTCAGTTTTGAACACACTGAAATGGGGATAGGGACAGTATAGGTCCTACTCCGGGTTTTGTCGAGCTGGTGAGAGTCCGCGACAACGCCATATAATTGCTTACGAGAGAAATGCTTGCTTGGCCGAAACGGTAGGCGCTCGCGCAGCGAATACCCGGCCAGCGATGGTGGCCACCATTATTGGGAAACTTCTCGGAGCTCCTCGAATAGAAGCGTGCAGAGCTCCTTCCTCCCGGCAACCTTGAGTTTACGGTATATGTGCAGCGCCTGGCGCTCGGCGGTCCGGGTCCTTCACATCGGGCCTTCGGGCGGCTTCGAGCTCGCTTAGGGGAACGCGTACAATGGACTATGCTCTTGGGGATTAGAAGAGCGGCGGACGGGAGTCGAACCCGCGTCACGGGCTTGGGAAGCCCGGGTAATACCGTTATACGACCGCCGCGTGTGAGCCATAGTGTAGCCGGTGGTGCTCCACAGGTCAACTAATCTGATCCTCAACTCCCGCTGCCTGAAGCAGGAGATTCCTTGCGCCGTACACCGTTGGCGTGGTGCCAGTGAGAAGAAAGGCGTGGGTCCCAGTTCTTCTTCTGTTGGGGGTCCTCTTCACGCCCCGGGCTGAGGAGCCCAACGACTCCGTTGAGGCAGTTGAGACGCGTCATCGGCAGGAGCTCTACGTGGAAAAATCCGGCGAGGCGACCTATCACCTAGTAGTTGACTACGGCCGGACGCGATGGTTCCTGGCGCAGGATTACTTACTCTTTCCGGAGGAGGAGCCGGTCTCGCCCTTTACCGAGCTCCGGCCGCCCCGGCAACCCGCAGACCGCGTCAGGGACATTGTCTCGCCTCGGGAGACAACAATTGGCTTCGCCTCCCCCTGGCTCTGGTTCGGCCCCGTAACGCTGGAAGGGGGGCTTGCGGCGCTGGAGCGTCCCCTGGAGCAGACTCCCTTCAGCGGCTCCTGGGCCGCGGAGAGTGGCACTGAGCTGAGTGTCGGTCGGGACCCGCCGGGCCGCCTCGGAGTGGGGGGCGCCCTGGGACCGGCTTCGCTGCACCACCTGCGTAACGAAGAGCTCCGTCGCACGGTCGCGGTGCTTGGCGCCGGCGCCCCCCGGGAGTCGGGGCTCTGGGGCGAGCTGATAGTGAGTCATGACGTGTCTCTATCAGAGCCGGATCCTGCCGACGAGCCGTGGTTTCTCGACGAGCCGCCCCGTTTGGCGGAAGAGGGGTTTCACGGCGCCCTGCGGGGAGGCTTCAACGGCGGGGCGGTGGAGCAAAGGCTGCTCTTTGGGGCTTCCGGGACTCGCTTGGACCCTCCGGGGTTCGCGGCGGTAAGCGCCACCCGCCTCGCCCAGCGTCCCTGGGGCGTCTCCTTCGCCTGGTTGGACTCCGGGTATCGGGACGGCGCGCTCGAGCTTCGTTCACCGGGGCTCTCCGCTGTTCTCATGCGCAAGCCCGGGGTGCGGCGAGGGCACACGCTGGGAGGGTCGGTCTCCGGGAAGCGCACCGGCGCCTCCGGAGCCGGCGAGGGGGGAGAGCTCGCCACCTCGGCTGAGTTGAACTGGAGGTGGCGCCCAGGGCCCTGGGAGCGGGCGGAGTTACGGTGGTCGGCGGATGTATCGGCAAAACAGGAAAAGAGCTTTCTCGAGGGGGAGCGGAGCCTGGAACTGGAGGCCGCCGGGCGCCCGGAGCTTCGCCTGCAGGGCCGGAGGAAGGACCGTTCAGTGAAATTCCTGGCTCCAACTGGAGTCGGACAAGAGCGGGAGCCCGGGGAGTCTCCTGTAACGACAGTGAACTTCGGGTTGGACGTCACCGTTCGCTTCGGGCAGCTCAGGCTCAACCCCTCCTGGTCCGTGGAGCGGAAGCTCGGGGAGGAGCCGAAGCACTCACCGAAGCTCTCGATACTTTTCAGCTGGAGCGGGAAGTATCGCGCTCAACTCGGCCTTCGCGCCGGGGTCTCCACGTCCTTGAGCTGGGAGGAGCTGAGTTCCCCTTCAATCTACGATGAGCGGGTGGAAGGGGCCCTTTTCTTCAGGCTCAGCAGGTAAGGGGGCCCGTGATTTTGAGCTCCTC
>CAYZHV010000224.1:0-6551 GCA_964478055.1 uncultured Spirochaetaceae bacterium
GCGGTAGGGGACGAAGTGCTCAGGATGACCGGCGCAACCCTCCGGGAGAGTGTTCGCTCCGGGGACGTGATCGGCCGGTACGGCGGCGAAGAGTTCGCCCTCTGTCTTCCGGAAACGACCCCTGAGGCGGCAATGCAGTTCGCCGAGCGCCTGCGGCGGAGAATCGGTGAAATCCGAGTTCCCGCTGGGGATCGGGAGGCGAGTCTCACCGCCAGTTTCGGCGTCTGCGGTAGACAGCGGGTAACTGGCGAGGGGCTCCAGGAGCTCTTGCGCCACGCCGACGCGGCGCTCTACCGGGCAAAACATCTCGGAAGAAACCGTTCGGTCTTCTGCGATTTGCGCAGCAGAGTCGCTAACGCTCCAGAGTGAGCGTGACAAAGAGAGGGTAGTGGTCCGAGGGCCAGGCGCCGTCGAATCTCTTTCGCAGAACCCGTGTCTCCCTATGGGCGAAGCCACCGGAGTAAAGAACATGGTCGATCGCCGGCACTAGATTGATCCCCCGATAGAAATGAACAGTGCTGCCGGTGGTATCGGCGACCTGGAGCCCTCGATCCCGGAGAATCCTGAGAGTCCGGGAGAACCAGGGCGCGTTGAGGTCCCCCACCACGAGCACTTCCGACTCCTGATGCTCCCGCTTCTCGATCCGATCCACCACGAGCCGGGCGGAGCGGAGCCGATTCTCCCTGCTTCCGTAGTCGAAGTGGACGTTGTAGAGGTAGAAGGTGGCACCGGTCGCGTTGTGCCGAAAGCGTACCCAGGAGCAAAAGGCGGGATACCGACCGTCCCAGGGGTCGGCGTAGATCAGATCCGGGGTCGGGGAGAAGAAGAAGAACCCCTGCTCCAGGGGCTCAAACATCGACGCTCGATACATAACCGGCTGGGTGAAGGGGTACTCAGTCGGGTCACCCACCGCGGCAAACTCGTAGTCGGGAAACTGCTCTCGAAGAAAGGCGAGCTGCACGTTTTGCTTATTGAAGTGGCCCCCCTCGAAGGTTTCCATCTCCTGAAACGCTAGGAGGTCCGGTCCTCCTTCTCGGATGGCGGCGGCGACCGCCTCGCGCCGATTCTGCCAGGAGAGTCGTTCCTGCCCTTCGGCAACGTAGTGGACGTTGAGGGAGCCAACGACCAGCGCTCTCTCGGAGGAGTAGGTCGTTTCTCCGCCCCCGGAGCCGCCGGCACTCGGCGCCTCGATGGGAAGGAGTATGAGCATGAAAAGAGACGCCAATGCAAGGACCCTTGCAGATACACGCTTCATCCGTTGAATATAGCGCTCTTTGCGGCAAGCCGTCTCCCTCCCGAACTTGAGAGCCGGCGCACCACCGGAACCGGTGGGTTGGGTGGAAAGCTACAACCCGCATTAGTACCTTCAAAGAGAGCCCGGAGAAAGGTATGTCTCATGAATGCGCAGTCAACTAGTATACGGAACGACGCGGATCAAGGATCGGTCACGACTATAACCACAATCATGATCTCGGTCCTCCTGATGGGCACGGGCTCCGCCCTGCAAGGTACGGCGCTGGCCCTTCGGGCGGGGATCGAAGGGTTCTCGGAGACCTCGATCGGTCTTATTATGTCGATCTACTATGTCGGCCTCGCGGCGGGTACCTTTCTCTCGACCCGGGTGGTTCGTGCAGTAGGCTATGTACGCTCCTTTGCCGCTTTCGCGTCCATTGCCTCTGCCGCAGCCTTCGCGCATGTACTCATTATTCATCCCGTGGCGTGGATTATCCTTCGCGGCATTCACGGACTCTGCCTCTCGGTCATGCTGGTCGTGATTGAGAGCTGGCTCAACGTCTCGAGCTCCACCTATAACCGCGGCCGCATCTTGAGCATTTACAGCGTGGTCTATCTCGCCTCGATGGGTATCGGTCAGCCCCTTGTCGGCCGATTCTCTCCGGCAACCTACGAGGTCTTCGGTATTACTACGATTCTGGTCTCCCTATCGCTGGTACCCATGGCCCTGGCCCAGGTCACCGGAACCCCGCAGGTGAAACAGCGAAGACCTCAGATCCTCAACACCTTCCTGCGCTCTCCCCTGGCAGGAACTGGTGTAGTCATTAGCGGCTTTGTCTTCGGGGCAAGCTGGAGTCTCATACCGAGGTACGGTCAGCAGGAGGGACTCAGCGAGGTGGGAATCGGATTTCTCATGCTCCTCCTCTCCCTGGGGACCCTCGCCATGCAATGGCCCCTCGGCTGGCTCTCGGATCGCAGAGACCGGCGGCAGGCGCTCCTCTACGCCTCCGGCGTGGGCCTGGGCGCGGCGTTGCTGGTTGCTCTCTTTCGCCCCGGAGGCGTCCTGCTCTACCTTCTGATTCTCCTCTTTGGTGGTTTCTCGATGCCTATCTACTCGCTCTCGATAGCCCTGATGAACGATCAGCTCAACCGGGAGGAAATGGTTGAGGCCGCGGGGGCACTCATCATTCTCTACGGAAGCGGCTCCGCCCTGGGGCCTCTGCTCGGGGGTCCGGTGATGGGCAGGGTCGGCCCACAGGGGCTCTTCTATCTAATGGCGGTCTCCTTAGGGGTCCTTCTGTTTTTCGTGCTGCTTCGGCTTACCCGGGTCCCGGAGCTGCCGGAGCGTATACGGCAGCGCTATCGCCCCTTTCCACGGACCACGTATGCGGCGTTCTCCATGCTGAAAAAGGTTGCACGGCGACGCAAAAGGGAGGAATAGTAGCCGCATCGCCGGTGAGATTGAGATACTAGAGAGGAATATGAGTTCGAAGAGCGCAATACTCTGGGTGGTTGCCACCCGCTCCTCCTTTCAGGTTGATCTGGACTGGGGTCTCTATTTTTGTCCCCGCAATCGGCCATACGAGGAGCAGCAGTACATCGGGATCTATCCTGACGGCGCCGTCCGGGCTCTCGGACGAGAACGGTCGGTGGTGGACGTGGAGCTCGACACCGCTTCTCCGGAGCTGGTCGAGGGCGAAGAGCCGAGAGCGCCGGCTGTTCGCCGCATCGAAGGCGCCATAGAGGATGCCTGGAAGCGCTTCGGCTGGTATATCGGGGAGTGGCTTCCGAAGGTTCCGCGGAGTACCGAGCGCCTCGCGGTCGAGCTTTCTGGACGGCGGTGGAGCTAATGCAGAACCTCTTCGCGGTCTTGCTCGCTTTTTTAGCCTACGCCCTCCTCAATGTTTCCCAGGCGACCCAGAAGGACGGTATCGACCGTATTCGAAAGAAGCGCGGCTACGGCTGGAGTGTCTGGTGGATAGGCACCATAGGAACGGCGATTCCCTTCTTTATGATTCTTGCGGCGCTAAACATGGGAAACGTGTCCCTCGTGGGCGCAATGGCCGGGACAGGGCTACCGGTAATGACGCTCTTCTCGCACTTCGTCCTCGGAGAGGAGGTTGACCGAAGGCAGATTCTCGGCATCGGCCTTATCCTCGCGGGAGGCGCGGTTGTGGGACTTTTCGCCTCGGAGGCCTCATCGGGCTCGGCGAACTTTCGCACCCTCATTGTTCTCTCCATCGCAACGCCCCTGGCGCTCCTGCTTATCTGGTATATCAAATACCGCCTCCCCGGTCGGGACGCCTGGATTCTCGGTGCCCTGGCGGGTTCCTTCGCTGGCATTTCGGTGCTCTTTCAGGAAGCCGCAACAACCGAACAGGGCCGTGCCTTCGGACGAGAGCTCAACGGTTTCCATCCGATCATCGTCGAGTACGCTCCTATACTGCTGAATCCGATAAGCGCCGTTTGGATCGGGGCGACGGTCCTCGCCTTCGGCTCGAGCCAAGTCGCCTACGCCCGGGGGGACTCCGTGCGGGTGGTCCCGCCCTTTGTCGCGGCGCAGATTTTGGTTCCAATCCTTGGCGGCCTCATCGCCTTCTCTGAGAGCTTGGCGGTACCGCAGTGGTTCGCGGTGATAGCCATTCTCGCCGGGCTCCCCCTCGTGGCCGGGCCATTAGGTCCGGCCGATTGACCCCTTAGCACAACCACCGCCCCCGGTGGGATTCAGGTGAGGCCGGTTACGCCGAAGGTCTCGAGTACCACCCAGAGCAGAAACGCCCCATACATCCCGAGGAGTAGCCACGCCTCCCAGCGGTCCAGGTGGAGGTCCGTGCGCATCGCCGCGAAGAGAACCACCGTCGCCAGGGTGAGCATCCCCATGAGCGGCGCAGCCACTCCGAAGTCAACGGGAGTGGCCCCGGCAATGAGTATTCCCGCGGGCACCGCCACGAGAAGATCGAAGATGTTGCTACCCAAAACGTTGGAGAGGCTCACCACGCCCTCCCCGCGACGGGCAAGGCGGAGGCTGACAAATGCGTCCGGAAGGCTTGTTACAATCGCGATAACCGTGAGTCCCCAGACAAAACTTGGTGTACCGAGGAGAATTCCCAGAGAGATCGCCGACCGTACGAGCGCCTCAACCCCGACAAGAATAAGAAGCAGGCTCACTGAGAGTTTCGCCCACTCCTTCAGCGGAGAAAGGCCCGTTTCATCTTCTCCTCCCTCGTACTCCCGGACATCCTGCTGCTGAATGAAGAGGTAGAGGAGATAGACCAGGAGCGGAACCAGAGCCAGCCCGCGGCTGATCTCGCCGGTGAGGCGGCCGTTCTCCAGGGGATTGTAGAGCACCGCCAGGGAGAAGGTAAGAAAGAGAACCGCCACGGAGATGAGATAGAACTGCCCCTCCTTGAAAACCAGGTCACGACCGGTCTTGAGCCGGCCTCCGACGAGAGCTGAGAGCCCGGGGATCACCAGAATATTGAAGATCGCCGACCCCACTACCGCCGACAGGCCGAGCTCGAACTCCCCGTGGAGGAGGGTGGACAGGACCGTGCTGCTCAGTTCCGGAAACGAGGAGCCCACGGCGACAACTATGGCGCCGTGTACCGTCGGCGGGAGCCTGTAGTACCGAGAGAGCTGCTCCGAGGAGTCCTCGAGTATGCCGCTTCCTTTCCAGACCGCAGCGGTCCCCACGATAATGTAGAGTGCCGTCAGTAGTGGCGTTGCCATAGTTTCACTTTCAATCTACGGGTGAACCGACGGATCAGGCCAGCGCCTCCGCGGACGGTGGCGACACATTATTGCCCATCTCGTGTACTATGGCGCAACTATGACAAGCCACAAATCTCATCCAGGCTCACCCAAGAGCATACGCAACTTTCCGTTCAACCCTGGAAAGGTCCCCTTCTTCTACGGCTGGGGCGTCCTGGCCTTCGGGACCCTCGGCATGGTCATGAGCTCCCCGGGACAGACAATTGGCGTTTCGGTCTTCACGGACTATCTCATAGCGGAGCTCGCCCTGAGTAGAACGCTTCTGAGTCTCGCCTACCTGGTCGGGACGGTGGGGAGCGCGCTGCTCCTCGCCAAGGCGGGAGCCCTCTACGACTACTTTGGCGGCAGAGTCCTTGCCACCGGCGCCGGGGCGATACTCGCCCTGGTTCTCATAGGAATGACCCTCACCCCGGCTCTCTCGGATCTGCTCGGGGGCCCGGTGATGGCCTTCCTGGTAATCTCGATCGGATTCTTTCTACTGCGCTTCTCGGGGCAGGGGATGCTGACCCTCGGCTCGAGAAACATGGTGATGGAGTGGTTTGATGAGCGCCGGGGGCTCGCGAACGCGGTGATGGGTATTTCCATCTCCTTTGGTTTCTCCTACGCCCCGAGAGTGTTTGACGACCTGATCCAGGGGCTCGGATGGCAGGGCGCCTGGAGAGCGGTGGCAGGAGCTATCGCGATCTTCGCCCTCCTGGCCTTTCTCTTCTACCGGGATACACCAGAAGCCCACGGGCTCCTTCCGGACGGGCCCCTGCGGGGAAGAAGCCAGAAAACCCACGCCGAGGCGATCGCGGGGCGCCCCTTTACCCTCCCGGAGGCGAGAAGAACCTACACCTTCTGGGTTTTTGCCCTGACCCTGATGATGGCGGGGCTGGTTCTGACGGCATACACCTTTCATATCGTCTCTATCTTCGATAGCGCCGGCATGAGCCGAGAGCAGGCGGTGGGAGTCTTTCTCCCGGCGGCGGTGGTCGCGGTGATCTTCGAGTTCATCGGGAGCTATCTCTCTGACTATATCAAACTCAAGTACCTCGCCATGCTGCAACTCTTCGGCCTGATGATACTGACCATCTCGATCGCCCTTCTTCGTCCGGGGGCAATGGTGACCCTGTTAATCCTCGGACAGGGGATCATGCAGGGGATGTTCGGGATCGTATCCAATGTCACCTGGCCGCGTTTCTTTGGGCGGCCGCACCTCGGTGCGATTTCCGGCTTCGCCATGTCCCTTACCGTGGCGGGAACCGCCGTGGGGCCTTACATCTACAGCTTTGGTCGAGATCTCACCGGAGGCTATGGAGCGGCGGCGTTACTCTGCACCGCGGTCGGCGCCCTCCTGTTTTTGGGGGCGGTCAAGGCGGAGCGACCGGCTTAGAGTTCATCGAGGGCGTCGATTACCCGGAGATACTCTTCCGGCAGGTGACGTCGAAGGCGCAGCCCACCGGGGAGACACGCATGGCGCTACCGTTTCCGAAGCTGCCGTAGGGCTCAAGGGAGTCCGAGGCGGATCGGGGCGTCATTCTACATATCCCTCCGTACTAGAGCGT
>CAYZHV010000225.1:0-6547 GCA_964478055.1 uncultured Spirochaetaceae bacterium
TCCGCAGCTCTTCCTGATTGGGAGGATCGGTTTCGGTAATCTCCTTCGCCCAGAGGAGGTCGAAGCCGGTGTTCTCTTCGATCTCCTCCCGGGTGTGTCCCGGATTGATGGAAAGCACCTGCATCCGTTTGCTCTCCTCCTCGAAACCGAGGACCGCCATGTTGGTAATGATCCGGTAGGGACCGGAGCCCGGAGGAAGGCCCGCCTCCTCTCGGGAGTTCCCTCCTGAGAGCCAGCCCGGAGTGGTGACATAGTCGAGCTTTTCCACAAAGCGGCGGGTGTCGTGGACCGTCATGACGATAGTCCGCCAGCAGTAGGAGGCGTAGTCGTTGGCGCCGCCACTTCCCGGAAAGCGCACCTTCGGATTGGCGTGGTCGGAGCCGACCATGGTGGAGTTGAGGTTGCCGTAGGCGTCGATCTGCGCGCCACCTAAAAACGTGTAGTCCACCATACCTCGGGCGCAGGGCTCCATGATGTCCCCCATGCTTCCCGCTTTGACTCCATGAAAGTAGGTGCGACTGTCGCCGACGGAGATCGGCATACGCCGCAGATCCGGCCCCACGCCACCCGCCTCGAACATAATCAGGATGTTCGGCGCATGGGTCCTCTGGGCAAGCATCGCCGCCGCGCAGGGCGCCCCGGTGCCGACGCCGACACTGCATCCATCTTCGAGCTGTCGGGCGGCGGTCACGATCATGAGCTCCATTTCGTTGTACTTACTCATGGCTCGCCTCCCTGTCGATATTGAGCTCGATGCGGCGCAGCTCCATCATCCGCGCCCGGCCCCCGCACTTGTCCACGTACTCCCCGTGGTTCTTGCAGCCGTAGATGTACTCCTCGACGAATCGGCTGTATTCATCCGGTTCATTTTCCACCCGGAGCCACTCCTTGAGGTGGGGTTCGTCTGAGAAGTACTCATACGGCATGAGTCCTGGGTACGCGCCGTAGGGAACCTCGCAGACCGCATCCACCAGATAGTAGGGGATCTGAATGCCTTCGGGAGACTGAATGAGCTCCTCGTGGGGGACCAGACGCTCGGTGGTGAGGACCACTCGTTTGGCGCTGTTGGCAACATCGAGATCCGAGACCTGAATTCCCCGGAAGCGGGCGTTTCCGTAGACGTCCGCCTCATGGACGTGAATGAAGGCGATATCCGCGTAGAGCGCCGGTTTTATGACAATTTGCTTGCCGGTATAAGGGCACTCCACGACCTTGCCGTTTCCGTAGCGAAAGGTGTCGGTGCCGATGGTGTTACGCATGGGAAGGAAGGGGACGCCCATCGCCGCTGCCTTAAAGCGAAGGGCGAGACCGTGGTTTGAGTCTTCCACCACCTCAACCTCGCCGCTCTCGAAGCGTCGGCGACACGCCTTTGAGAGCCCCCGAGCCTCCAGGCCGACTACGTAGGCAGCGTCCACCCGGTCGTAGCAGTTACCGACGGTGAGGACCTGTATGTCGTGGGTCGAGGTATGCCCCGCAAAAGCAAGCCCCGTGCGCCCCTGCCGGACGATCTCGTGCACCGCCGCCATCGGTGTTCTGACCGCGCCAAAGCCGCCGATAACCAGATAGTCCCCATCGTGGACAAAGGTGGCCACGGCTTCGGCGAGATCGGTCACCTTATTCGTGGCTTTTCGTGACTTGCTTCGAAAGAATTCCCTCGCCTTATCCGGATCAGGATCGACGAAGAGTCTCCCTTCCGCCTCCTGAAGTACTCGCATCCTTACCTCCTGTCGGTCGTACGCCCGATACCACGGGCCCACACGATAGGGTAACCCAGGTTTCCGTGGAAAGCCATGAGGTCTTGGGGTCGGGATTCTCGGGGTCGGCCGGTAGCTGTTTTCAGGCCCTCGCGCCGGTGCTTCCCGAGCCTGCGGCGAGCCGGGCGGGGCCGGCATTTCCGGGGCGGCGCCGGCGAGCTAGGCCAGGATGTTATATCCCGCGTCCACAAAAAGCACCTGCCCCGTGGTGTTCCGCGAGAGATCCGATCCCAGCCATACCGCCGCGTCCCCCACATCCTCGGTGGTGATGTGGCGCCGCATCGGGGCGGTGTGGGCGAACTCGTTGTACATGTCCTTGAAGCCGCTCACCCCCGCGGCGGAGAGGGTCCGCAAGGGGCCGGCGGAGATGGCGTTCACTCGTATGCCCCGGGGGCCGAGCTCCGCGGCGAGGTAGCGAGCGGAGGACTCCAGGGCCGCCTTTGCCACTCCCATGACGTTGTAGTTCGGAGCGACTTTCTCGCCGCCATAGTAGGTGACGGTCATGATCGATGCCTCCTCGGCCATGTAGGGGAGGGCGTGGTGCGTCAGGGCCACAAAGGAGTAGCAGCTCACATCCATGGCTACATGGAAGCCCTGGCGGCTCGTCTCGCTAAAGGCGCCGGAGAGGTCCTCCTTTTTGGCAAAAGCGATAGCGTGAACGAGAATGTCGATTCTGCCGAAGGCTTCCTGGGCCTTTTCCATAGCGGAGGCGATCTCCTCGTCTTTGGTAACGTCGCACTTCGTCATGAGCTCGGCGCCAACCTCCTCGGCAAGTGGGGCGACATGGCGCTCGAGACTATCCGTGGCGTAGGAGATGCCGAGGCGGGCCCCGTGCGCTTTGAGTTGCCGGGCGATGCCCCAGGCTATGGATCGATGATTTGCCACACCGAACACCAGGGCGGTTTTTCCTTCAAGTAGACTCACCTTCTCCTCCTCTTTCGGGCCCGTACTGTTGCAACTAATGGGCGATCTCTGTCAAAATCGGTCAGCGACCGATAAATAGACTTTCATGTCGGTCTAGTCAACCCGGGGGTGTGCCCCTGGATGGAGCAGGGAGGTGCGGCAGATGCCTGGCAGAGTAGTCATCACGGGATTGGGGACGGTCAATCCCGTCGGAAATAGCGTTTCCGAGAGCTGGGACTCCCTTCTTGCGGGCAAAAGCGGCGTGAGCCGTATTACTGCCTTCGATTCCGAGGAGTGGGGGTTGCGGACACACGTTGCCGGCGAGGTTCAGGGAATTGATCCGGCAGAAATCATTGGAAAGAAAGAAGCTCGAAGGCTCGACCGATTTAGCCAGCTTGCCCTCCTGGCGGCGCGAGAGGCGATCGAGCAGTCAGGTCTGGAGCTCGACGACGAGACTCGCTACGACGTAGGAACGGTCGTCGCCTCAGGTATCGGGGGTGCGGCGACTCTGACGGAACAGGCGTACGCTCTCCGGGATGGACGGAGAGTGAATCCGTTCACGGTGCCGATGCTCATGCCGAACGCTGCCTCCGGTCTCATTTCCATCCAACTCGGCGCTCTCGGGCCCGGCTTTGCCACCGTCTCAGCCTGCGCCTCCGCCGCTGACTCCGTGGGAGTCGCCTATGACATGATCAGAAACGGTCGGGCCAAGGCGATGATAACCGGCGGATCCGAAGCTGCGATCCTGCCGATCTGTGTGGCCGGATTCGAGCAGGCCCACGCCCTCTGCACCGACTCTAACGACAACCCAGCTAAGGCGTCCCGCCCCTTTGACGCCACAAGAAGCGGCTTTGTCCTTTCCGAGGGAGCCGGTATTCTTGTGCTCGAGGACGAAGAGTTTGCTCGTAAGCGGGGAGCCACCATTCTCGGGGAGCTCGCCGGATACGGAGCTGCCTCGGACGGCTACCACATAACCTCGCCGGAGCCGGAAGGGCGCGGCGCAACTCGGGCGATCCAGATCGCGCTTGAAAACGCCCGGGCCAACCCTTCCGAGGTGGGCTACATAAACGCCCACGGCACCTCGACAAAGCTGAACGACCAGATGGAAAGCCTTGTCATAAACCGCATCTTTAACGGTAACGGCAATTCCGTGCCCGTGAGCTCAACGAAATCTATGACAGGGCATCTCGGCGGAGCAGCGGGGGCATTGGAGGCGGTAATCTGTGCCAAGGTCGTCCAGAGCGGATGGATGCCCCCGACAATCAATTACGAGAACCCCGATCCCGAATGCGATATCAACGTGATTGCGGGAGAACCTCAGGAGCTTGGCGCCGGCCTGGTGCTTTCAAACTCTTTTGGATTTGGCGGGCACAATTCCTGCCTCGCCTTTAGGACCTACGGAGGATAATTATGAGTGAGTATGTATACGAGCCCTTTGCGGACAGTGCTGAGTATAGAGCGGTAAACCAGGAGATCATCCGGCGCTGGATCAGGATGATAACCGAAACCGGAACGAGACAGATAGATCGTATCCTTGACCTGGCAACAGGAGTCGGCACGATGGTGGAGGTCTTTCTCAAAAACTTCCCGACAGGTGATAAGCAGCCTCAGGTCGTCTGCGTGGATCAGAGCGCCGAGGCGTTGAAGCAGGCCAAGCGGCGTCTCGAAAACAAAGTCGAGGATCTTCAGCTCAAACAGAGTCTTATCGAGGAGCTAGACCTTCCGGAAAACAGCGTCGACGTAGCAATGTGGGGCAACGGTATTCACTACCTGGACGAAAAGGCACAGCTCAACGCTCTCACCTCTGTTCGACGAGTGCTCAAGCCCGGCGGGTGGTTCTTCTTCAACTCCGCCTTCTACGCTGAATCACGACCGGAGGAGACCTTACCGTTCTACCGGGCGCAAATCGCGAAGGCGGTGAGAAAGCTCAAGGCCCTCGGCGTCGGCCGCGATTCCAAAGAGAAGAGGGTAGAGGCGAGTAACTTCCTAGATCAGGCGTACTATCAGAAACTCCTGGAGCAGACCGGTTTCGCAGTCCAGGAGATGAAGAAGATCGCCGCCCGGCTCTACAAGTCCGCCTGGGAGAGCATTAGTGGCTTTTCCCAGTACGCCGCCGGTGCCCTTCACGGCTATCCCGTTGACGTGGCAGCGGACGTTCTCAGCGAGGCCGTTGGCCCGAGCCTCGAAGAGCACGGGGTGCCCGACGAGAAAGGGGAGCTCTACATACCCCGGAACTGGCTCTCCGCTGCGGCGAGGGTGGACAAGTAGCGATCCTTCTCGCAAGTCCGCCCCGGCCGGGGGCGAGGTCACCGGGCGCCGACCGCCCGGCAGATCGCGATGCGCCGCCTTGTTGGCCGCCAAAGATTACCCTTCCTCGCTGCCCATGAGCCGCCGAAGTAAGAGGGGCACCAGGAGGCAGGTGGCAAGGACGACCAGGAGCATCCCCCCAAAGAGTTCCTCGCCAATTCCGATAGCCTCGTTTCGCAGGCCGTGTTGCATGATAATCATGGACACCTCCGCCCGGGGGATCATGCTTACCCCGATGAGCATCGCGTTGTGGGAGGATGCCACCGGGAGCGACGGTAGCCAGGAAAAGAGAAACTTGCCCCCCACCGCCGCGAGAAGCAGTATTGCCCCGGTCCCAAGGGTGCCGCTCACCGCGGAGGGAGAAATGGAAATCCCGATCCAGATGAAGAAGAAGGGCATAAAGAAATGGTAGAGGTTCTCGAAAGAGCCCTCCATCCGTACTGCCTCACGATCCTGACTGAAGATAATACCTGCGAAAAAGGCGCCAATGGCCACGGAGAAGCCCAGGAGCCCGGCTAGAGCGGATATGACGAACGTGACGCCAACCATTGTGAGCATTGCCAGAGGTCCACGGCCGGCGCGGCTGACAAACCGAGTAAAGGGGCGCTCGAGATACTTGAGAAAAAGGTAGCCCGCCAGCAGAAACGCCGCGAGCTTTAGCAGGACGAATCCCGCGGTTGAGAGGAGCTCTGCTGTTCCTACCTCGGAGATCGAGCCGGCGGCGAGCATCGGTGTGAGGCCGAAAAGAATCGCCATCATAATGACGCCGCTGATGTCGTCGAGCTCAACTACGTCGAGAAGGAGTTCCCCCGTGGGCGTGTCATGGCGCCCTGTCTCCGTCCAGACCCCGAGACTCACTCCGACGCTCGTGGCGGTGAGGGCGATCCCCACAAAGAGACTTGGCAGAAACGGTTGAGATAGAAGCCAGTACGCCGCGGCGAAGCCTACAAAGCCGCTTCCGAGAACGCTCACGATCCAGACTACTGCCGCGGAGCGGAGCTTTTCCACCAACCCCATAAGATCGCTCTCCAAGCCGATCCGAAAGAGGAGGACGATCACTCCGATCTTTCCCAGGACGTCAAGAAAGCTTAGCAGCGGTCGGCTCAGAATCGGCGCCACCGAGTCCAAGGCCCGGATGAGAAAGCCGAGAAGGATGAAGCCGATGAGCCCGGGAATGCGGACGCTCCTTGCGGCACGATTGATCAGGAGAAAACCGATCAGGAGGATTCCGAGAACGAGAATAATAAGAGGCTCTTCGATCTGCAGATGAGTCATGCCGTCGTGCTCAAGTAGAAGGTAGGCGGGCCTGGGACAAAGCGTCAAACCAACCTTGCCGGAGCGGGACCCACCGGACTAACCTTTTCGAAAGGGGTAACGGGAGGTCCTATGCGCTGCCACTCCACCGGACGAAGCTCCCTTCAGAGGTCATTGCTTCTCTTCTTTTTTCTCTCTTTTACGGAGGTCACTCTCATGGCCCAGATGATCGAGCTTCCCCCTCCCGACCGGGAGAGCGACACGAGCCTCGAGGCGGCGATGGATCGCCGCCATTCAGTTCGGAGCTTCCAGGATCGGCCGCTTACAAT
>CAYZHV010000226.1:0-6484 GCA_964478055.1 uncultured Spirochaetaceae bacterium
ATCGAGATAGATAAACAGCAGGATCACGACGGATATACCGAGGAGCGCGATGCCGGGCCCCTCTCCGCCGACCACGTAGGCGATGACGGAGAAAACGAGGAAGGCGCCAGCGAGCACAAAGACTCGCTTGAGTTGGCTCGGGTTGCGGCGTACACCGAAGCGACCGATCGCCATCAGGAAAAATCCCCCACCTGCCGGACCTCGATCACCTCATAGGCGGGTTCCTCATAAGGGTGGGCCTCGAGAAGCGCCTCTAGGGCTCCGCGAATGTGGTCGGGATCGCACATCATCTCTATCCTGAGCTCCGCAACGTACTCCACCTTTCCGACGCTACCGAGAAAAGGATTGCTCCCCTCTCGTGGGCGGAACTGGCCGGTGCCTTTCGTCTGCCAGGCGCAGTTGTCGTAGAGCTCGTAGCCGCCGGCGCCGGCGGCGAACAACGCGTCCTTTACCTGCTCCGCCTGGGCGTCGGGGACGTAGACGATAATCTTGTACTGCACGGTCAATCCTCCTCGAAACGATCGATCAGCTCAAAGCGCTCGCAGACCAGCGGTAGGTCCAAGCTGAAAGGAACCCCGGTCTCCTGGGCCTCCATGGTGAAGACCTGCTCGTGCGCCGACCGCCAGAACTCGTAGCTCCGGTCGCCTTCTCCCTCGTCCCGGGCGAAGTGCTCGTCCACCTCACCGAAAGGTTTTACTACCGCCTCGGTTGTTCTAATTAGCGCGCCCGGGACACCCCGAGAGTCAGTCACCACGGAGAGATCCCCAACCTTTGGCAACGGCTCCTCTTCGAGCTCGTAGGCAGCCACCGAACCGCAGGTAGCGGTCTTCGTTCCCGCAAGAACGAGCTCCAGGAGCTCATCCGCCAGCTCCGGAGTGTTTCCGAAGGCCCAGACGGAAAAGCGCTGGCCGGCGAGTTTTCGCTGGAGAAGGTCGTTCTCATAGCTGAGGCTAATGTCCCCGGGCCAGAGCAATCGAGGCAGCCACGCCACGGCGGGGCCTCGACTCTGAGGGAGACCGGCGAACGAGGCTCCCCGGAGAACGACCCACTCCGGCGCCCAAGGCACCTCGAATCGTTCGATCTCACCGCCGAGAAGCTGCTCCAATGCTCTGGAACCGTTACAAGGGATGCCCCCTCTTGTGAGCAGATGATGATCCATTGAGATGTACGGCATGGCTCCACTCCCTCTCGAACGATACCACACCATCGGAGCCAGTGGAACCGCGAGTTGGGTCACTAAGCTTGTGTAACTGAGCGGTATCTCCTGAGGAGTCAACAATTTCAGTGACACAACCGAGAGTCCGCCTATACTATTGACTGAGAACAACAGCAGCCGCGGGAGGAACCAGATGCAAAGCCACGAAGTAGACTACGAGATCTTTGGCGATGACATGCAACTCGTCGAAGTGGAGCTGGACCCCGGGGAGGTAGTTATCGCCGAGGCCGGAGCCATGAACTACATGGAGGACGGTATCGCCTACGAGGCGAGGATGGGTGATGGTAGCCGTGCGGGAGAGACGATGTTCCAGAAGGTGTTCTCCGCGGGTATGCGGGCGGTCAGCGGGGAGTCGATCTTTCTCACTCACTTCACCAACAAGGCCAACGAAAAGCGGCGGGTAGCCTTTGCCGCACCTTATCCGGGAAAGATCATACCCGTTGATCTGTCAACGATCGGTGGCGAGCTCATCTGCCAGAAAGATGCCTTCCTCTGCGCAGCCTTTGGCACTCAGATCGACGTGGTTCTGAACAAACGGATTGGTGCCGGTTTCTTCGGTGGAGAGGGCTTTATCCTCCAGCGCCTTCGAGGCGATGGGAAAGCGTTCTTTCACGTGGGCGGCAGCGTAGTCAAGCGAGAGCTCAAGGGCGAGGTGATTCGGGTGGACACCGGATGTATCGCCGCCTTTACCAGCGACCTGGACTACTCCATCGAGCAGGCGGGAAACCTCAAATCCATGCTCTTTGGTGGGGAAGGGCTCTTTCTAGCGACTCTGCGAGGCCATGGAACGATCTGGCTTCAGAGCCTCCCCTTCTCTCGAATGGCGGACCGAGTTTTGCGCTCCTCCGGAGCGGTACCCGGCCACAACCGGGGTGAACGGAACTTTCTCGGACGCCTCGGCAACATGCTCGGCGACTAGAGCCGCCCTAGGATCCAGCCCGCAAAGGGGACCCAGCGCAACAGCCGCTCGAGCCAAGCCTTGGTACGGGGGGAGGATCGCAGGACGCTCTCGATCCACTCGTAGCCGAGGACACGGTCGGAGGCTGCGCCGTTTAGCTGCACGAGATAACTCACCTCCGGGCTCACCTCGGGCTCGGAGTCCTGCATCTTGCCCCGAACCTGCACCGTCACCGCCCCAGGTCGAAAGTTCTGCCTTGGCGGCACCACCATCTCGCCCACCTGTCTCGAAAAACAATGGTCGTTGTATGCGAAAAGGTCCACGTTCTTGACGAAGCCTCCGGTCGGTGCGGGCACGTGGAGCCCCTGTTCTTCCAGGAGCCGGGCTATGAGGGCCACAAGCTCGTTGCCCGCAAGGCAGAGCAGCAAATTGAAGAGGGTCCGCTTCTCCTCGGAGCTGTGGGGATAGCTATCCTGCAAGCCCCCTTTGAAGAGAACATGATCGATCGCGAGCTCCGTCCCGAAGTCGTCGGTGATCTCTTTGAACGTGCTGCTCGAAAGCCGCCGATTAGCGGTGATCTGGCTCAACAGAGTTGGAACATGGGTGAGGGAGTCCGTGTATGCCACGTGAACCGGCACGAGCTTCGGCACGTCGTCGTCGTGGGGTGTGGAGCCGACGGTCTTTTCGAAGAGCTCCCGCTCCATCTCGTACATAGGACCGGTGGGCTCGAGAACCCAGAGACGCCCCTGAGCCACGGTCACCGCATAACCCGGCAGGTCTCCCTCAGCCCAGTGGTAGAGATCCACCGCCTGCTGACTGAATCGAGGTCGCTGGTCAGGACCGATGTCTTGAATCGCCGGCAGTCGAACATCCCTAAAAAACCCGACCACCGTCGGCTGACTGAGCCGGTCTTCTTCCAGTAGCGGGACGGCGAGGCTATTACCGGGTCCGAGCTTTACGAAGTAGTACCCCACTTTGACTACTATAGTGGATTTTTCGCTCCCTCGCCGCCTGGTCAACGCGAGCGACCGGGCCCGGGGGCCATCCGCCCCGGGCCGGAGGCATTGGGCGTCAGCCGGGGGAGTAGATACTCTCCAGGGTCTTTACGCCCTCGGCTACGTGCTCCGCGGAGTTGTCCAGGGCGGCCTTTTCTTCCTTGGTGAGGTCGAGCTCGTAAACCTTTTCGACCCCGCCTTTGCCGAGAAGCACAGGGACCCCGAGAAAGATGTCGTTATAGCCGTACTCGCCGGTGAGATAGGCGGACGCGGCGACCAGCCGTTTCTCGTCCCGGACAAGGGCTTCCACCATCTTGGCCGCGGAGGCAGCCGGGGCGTAGTAGGCGCTCCCCTTCTTGAGGTAGCTCACGATCTCGCCGCCGCCTTTGCGGGTTCGCTGTACGAGCTGCTCTATGGTCTCCTCGTCCATGAGATCCCGCAAGGGAAAGCCGCCGACGGAGGTGTAGCTCACCAGAGGAACCATAGTGTCTCCGTGGCCTCCGAGAACCATCGCCATTACCGCTTCCGGGAGCACCCCGAGCTTTTCGGCGATGAAGTAGCGGAACCGGGTGGAATCGAGAATACCCGCCATGCCGACGACCCGGCGGGAGTCGAAGCCGGTTTCCCGGAGGGCGACCATGGCGATCACATCGAGGGGGTTCGCCACTGCGATGACAAGCGAGTTCGGGGCGTGCTTCTTGATGTTCTGCGCCGCGGTCTTGGCGATACCGACGTTGGTCTTGAGCAGGTCCATCCGGTCCATCCCGGGCTTGCGCGGCATACCGGCGGTGTGGACGACGACGTCGGAGTCCTTGATCGCCTCGTAGTCGTTGCTTCCCACGATCGTGACGTTGTACCCCCGGGAAGGGGCGGCGTGAGAGAAGTCGAGGGCTTTGCTCTGCGGCATCCCCTCCACTACGTCCACCATGACAATGTCCGCGAAGTTCTTCTCAGCCAGGTAGTACGCTGCGGTAGCGCCGACGTTGCCGGCACCGATTATTGATACTTTCGGCATGGTGCTACACTCCTTTCGCAAGCTCCCGCAGAGTCTCCGCGGAAGTGGTGAGGGTCTTTATCTGAGACGAGGAGAGCTCCGGCTCGAGAACCCGCTCGATGCCTCTCCTACCGACGATGGCCGGCAGGCCCATCGCCACTCCGTCAATGCCGAACTGCCCCTGCCAGACAAAAGAGACCGGAAGAATAGCTCGGGTATCCCAGGCGATCGCCCGGGCGAGGTCGGCGACCACCGCCGAAGGTCCGTAGTAGGCGCTCGCTCTCTGAGCCATGTCGACGATGACGTCTCCCGCCTTCTTCAGGTCGCCAAAGATGTTCTTGATCTTCTCGTTCGGGAGAATCTGGGAGAGGGGAACCCCGGAGATCTTGGTGTAGTTTTCCAGGGGAATCATAGCGTCGCTGTGCCGACCGACAACCATGGCGGAGATGTTCTCCGCGCTGATCCCGGTCTCCGCGGAGATGAGGTAGCGTAGCCTCGCTGCATCCAGGATGGCACCGAGACCGATAACCTTGTTCCAGGGAAGCCCGGAGCGCTCCACGAACCGCGCTGTGAGCGGGTCCACCGGCTCGACTGCGTTAATTACCACCCCCGTGTAGTTCTGCATCCCCTGCGCGAGCTCGTCGATGATAGAAGCGTTCTGCTCTAAGAGCTCCTCACGCTTCATCCCTGGCCTGCGAACCGCCCCGGCGGCAAGCACCACCGCCTCGTGCCCCAGGAGCTCGTCCATAGCTTTAACCCCGGCGATCCGCCGCTGGTAACCTCTTACCGGGGCCGCTTCCATCATGTCGAGCGCCTTGCCAAAGGCTAGGCCATCCTGAACGTCAAAGAGAGAGACGTTAGCGATGTTGCGCTCGGCAATAAAGAAGGCGCTATTGGCCCCCACGTTGCCTGATCCGATGATTCCAATATTTGCCATTATTTGACTCCACTCAGTAATATAAGCAACGAGATCAGAGATCGTCATTACCCCGAAAGAAGGAGCGCGACATGAGCAAGCAGGAGTTTCGGAGTGAATCCGATTCCATGGGTGAGGTGAAGATCCCCGAGTGGGCGTACTGGGGTGCCCAGACCCAGCGAGCGGTGGAGAACTTTGGTGTCTCCCCTCTTCGGATTCCGACTCCCCTCATTCATGCCCTGGCCATTATCAAAAAGCACGCAGCCCGGGTTAACGCCCGGCTGGGACTGGTGGATGAGAAGCTCGCCGGGGCCATTATCCAGGCCGCCGAAGAGATCCAGCGAGGAGAGTGGGACGATCACTTTCCCATCGACGTCTTTCAGACCGGGAGCGGAACCTCCTGGAACATGAACACGAACGAGCTCATCGCGAATCGGGCAAACGAGATTCTAGGGGAGCCCCGGGGAACGCGAAAACCAGTCCACCCGAACGACCACGTAAACCGCGGGCAATCCTCCAACGACGTGATCCCCACGGCGGTGCACATCGCCAACCGTGTGGAGCTCGAGCCGCTCTTTGCCTCCCTTCGGCACCTAATCTCCACAATCCGGAAGAAAGAAGAGGCCTTCTCCCAGCTGGTCAAGCTCGGAAGAACACACCTGCAGGACGCGGTTCCCATGACCCTGGGGCAGGAGTTCTCGGGCTTCCGGGTACAAGTCGAAAAGGCGATTACCAGAATCGAGTACACCCGAGCGCATCTGGAGGAGCTCGCCCTCGGCGGCACCGCCCTTGGTACCGGTCTCAACGCTCATCCTGACTTCGGAGAGGAGGTGGCAAAAGAGATAGCCCATGAGACGGGCATTCCGTTCCGGAGCGCTCCGAACAAGTTCGAGGCGATCGCCACCAGAGACGCCCAGGTCGAGCTCATGGGGGCGCTGAACACCTACGCCACGAGCCTCATGAAAATCGCCAACGATCTCCGTATCCTCGCAAGCGGTCCCCGCGGCGGCCTTGGTGAGATCGTGCTTCCCACTCTGCAGCCGGGGAGCTCCATCATGCCGGGTAAAGTCAATCCGGTGATTCCGGAAATGATTATCCAGGTCGCCGCCCACATTAACGGCAAGGCCGTGAGCGTTACCATCGCCGGCCAGAACAGCCCCCTGGAACTCAACATGATGCATCCCCTCATCGCCTACGAGACCTTGAGCGCTATCTCTCTTCTCACTGAGAGCTCCAACGCTCTGGCGGACCGTTGTTTCGCCGGGATCGAGGCGGATGAAGAACGCCTCGCCTACTGGATAGAGTGGTCCCTGGCTCTGGTAACCCCTCTGGCCACGGAGATCGGCTACGACAAGGCCGCCAAGCTCGCCTACCAGGCGTACCGGGAGAAGCGACAGATTCGCGAAATCGTGCGAGAGGCTGGTGTATTGCCGGAAGAGAAGATCGCGGAGCTCCTTGATCCAAA
>CAYZHV010000227.1:0-6399 GCA_964478055.1 uncultured Spirochaetaceae bacterium
TGAGAATGTCCGCGAGGCTTGCGTAAACCTCCTCGTCGTAGGCCGCCACGCCGACAATCCAGTCCATTCGCTCCACATAGTCTAGGTAGTCCGTCCGAGCCCTGCCCTCCTCGTGGGAGATCCTGCCCTGTTGGGTCTCGATGGCGTCACGATATATCGGGTTCTCCGAGACGTTCTCCCCGGTGAGCTCCGGATGAATGAGCATGTTTCCTTCTCCATCCAGGAGGTAGGCGAACCCGGTCTCTCCAACCTCCACTGAGCGAACGGTCTCCCGGAGGTAGTCGATATTCGACTGCGGTATGCCCACGTAGAGTACGGCCACAATCTCCCCCGCCTCGCCGCGGATAGGCTCGTACTCCGAGATATACCAGTCATCCACCACAAAGGCGCGGCCCTCGTATTGCTCGCCGCCCATGACCGTCTGATAGACCCTCGAGTCCCTGGGAATATAGGTACCCGTGGCTCGCTCTCCGCTCTGAGTGCGGACGCTCGTGGAAACCCGCAGAATCCCATCATCTATGGGCTGAAAGATGGTGACTGTCGCCCCGGTGAGCTCGGTGATCAGGTCCACCAGGGTGGCCTCGCCGGTGACAAGCTCATCGTCAACATAGAGCGCCGGCACATCCACCTCAGAGGTTACCCCGGTAATCTGGTTCCGGGCGGTAAACGCTAGGGTTTCTTCCTCACTCTCCCGGGTAGAACCTTCTACAAAGTAGCTTGCAACCTCGAGGTACTGCCGAACGGCGTCCTGATTCGTCTGATAGGAGACGTCAGCCATGCCGCGAATGAGATCCGCTATGGTCGTCGACTCCTGGTCCACCATCTCCGTAATCGTGTTGCTTACCGTGACATAAATGACTACGGAAAGGGCGAGCACGAGAACAAGCGTTGAAAGGAATACCGCCGAGAATAGCTTGGGTTTGAGCCTCATAAGGCTGACCTCCTTGTTTCGGGCGCCGTGCAGACGTTGTTTCACGCCCGCGGGTTCCTGTAGAGGATACCTATTCTTAGGGGAATCGTCACGTTTGCCTGCCGTCCGGGATCCGCGCCGTTCTGGGCACTTCCCGAGCTTTTCCTTTCTCACAGCGGTGCTCTATACTCTCCTCCATGGCGGAGAGCCCCGGAAGCTCCCTCGAGCAGTTTCACCCCCTTGTGGCCCAGTGGTTTACTGATACCTTCGGCTCCCCGACGCCGGTTCAGACCGCCGCGTGGGAGAGTATCGCCGGGGGTTCTCACTGCCTTATCACCGCCCCAACCGGCACCGGCAAGACCCTATCGGCATTTCTTACCGCTCTGGACCGGCTGATCCGCGGCTCCTCGGGTCGGGTGCTCTACATTTCTCCCCTAAAGGCGCTCAACTACGACATAGAACGAAATCTCAATCGCCCGCTCCAAGAGCTTCGCCACCGCTTCGCCAAAGCCGGGGAACCCTTCCCCGAGATTCGGGTAGGGGTACGAAGCGGTGACACCGAACAGTCCGAGCGGCGCAGGCTCATAACCCATCCGCCGGAAATCCTCGTCACCACTCCGGAGAGCCTCAATCTCATGCTTTCCTCCAGGAACGGCCTCCGGGGACTGGAGGGGTTCAATACGGTGATTCTCGATGAGATCCACGCGGTTCTCTCCTCCAAGCGGGGCACCTATCTGATGAGCGGGGTGGAACGGCTCGTCTCGATCTGTGGAGAGTTTCAACGAGTAGGCCTCTCGGCCACGGTACGTCCCATGCCCCGTGCCGCGGAGATCCTCGGTGGCTACGCAAGAGACGGGGAGAGCTATGAACCCCGTCCAGTGGACCTGGTGGAGGTCGAATCCCAGAAGCAGTACGAGCTCACGATCCGTCATCCCAACTCCGGTGATCAGCAAGCGGGAACTCTCGAGGCCCGGGAAGAGTGGTGGCGGGCGATCACACGCTGTCTGAGGAAGCAAATATCGGAGAACCGGTCCACCCTCATCTTCGCGAACAGCCGCAGGATGGTGGAGAAGCTTGCACGGATGCTCAACGAGGAGGAGGGAGAACCGGTCTACGCTCACCACGGCTCCCTCTCCCGGGAGGTACGGCGGGTCGTGGAGGAAAGGCTGAAGGCGGGAGAGCTCCGAGCAATTGTGGCTACGAGCTCCCTGGAGCTCGGCATCGACGTGGGAGAGATCGACGAAGTCATCCTGGTTCAGGCGCCTTTCTCCATCGCATCGGCGGTTCAGCGGATAGGCCGAGCCGGCCACGGCGTCGGCGCGATAAGCCGAGGGAGTTTTCTTCCTATTCACTCCAGGGACCTTTTGGAGTCCGCGGCTCTCACCCGGGCGATCACCGAGGGAGCGGTCGAGGAAATCAATCCTCCGGAGCGTCCCCTCGATGTGCTTGCTCAGGTCATACTCTCCATGGCGGTGGTCGGCCCGGTGGAACTGGAAGAGGTCTACCGCACGGTTCGGTCGGTTCACGCCTACCATCACCTCCGACGGGAAGAGCTGGAGCTGGTGGTGGAGATGCTCGCGGGAAAGTACGCGGACTCCCGGATTCGGGAGCTCAACCCGCGAATCAGCTATGATCGCGGTACCGGACGAATAGAGGCCCGTAAGAATGCAGCAATGCTTCTGTACATGTCCGGAGGGGTCATCCCGGATCGCGGCTACTACACCCTTCGCCTGGCGGACTCGAAGGCGAAGATCGGCGAGCTCGACGAGGAGTTCGTCTGGGAGCGCTCCCTGGGAGACGCCTTTCCCTTCGGCAACCGGGCGTGGCGGATTACCGGCATCACCAATAACGACGTCCTCGTCGTCCCCGCCGACGCGAGCAACAGCGTCGTCCCCTTCTGGCGCGCCGAGGAGCAGAGCCGCCCCTTCGCCTACTCCTCGAAGATCGGCGCCTTTCTGGAGGAGACCGAATCAATACTCGCCGGCGGCGACGACCTGGCGGGACACCTGGTAGAACACGCTTTCATGGAGCGGTCCGCGGCCTCGGCCCTGGAAGAGTACTTGCAGCGGCAAAGGATGCACACGGGCTCGCCTTTGCCACACCGTCACCATCTGGTGATCGAGCGGTACTGCGATCCGAAGAACAGTGCCGACGCTCTGCAGGTAGTGATTCACACAATCTGGGGAAGTGCCGTAAACAAGCCCCTCTCCCTGGCGCTCTCGGCGGCGTGGCGGGAACGGTACGGGTTTGCCCTGGAGGTCTACGCCAACAACGACGCGGTCCTGCTAAACCTTCCGCAGGAACACAGCGGGGAGGAGCTCTTCTCTCTCCTGCAGGGGGTGGAACTACCTGCACTCCTGCGCAACTCCATTGAGGGGGGCGGTATCTTCGGCGCTCGCTTCCGAGAGAACGCTCAACGGGCGCTTCTCCTGCCACGGAAGAGCTTCTCCGAACGGATGCCCCTTTGGTTGAACCGACTCAGATCGAAGAAGCTCCTCAAGGCGACAGCAGACCGGGAGGACTTTCCTATTACCCTGGAGACCTGGCGTGAGTGCATGCAGAACGAATTCGACGTTGCCACCCTCTCCGAGCTCTTGGCGGACCTGGAAACGGGGCGAATCACCTACTCCGAGGTCGAAACCGTTACTCCCTCTCCTTTCGCGGACTCCATTATCTGGCGACAAACCAATTTCAGGATGTACCAGGACGACTCCGCTGCCTCAGAGCTTCGCACTTCCCTCAGTGACGAGCTCCTGGAAGAGGTGCTGCACTCTCCGCACCTCCGGCCGGAAATCCCGACTGAGCTCGTGGCGGATTTCGAGCGCAAGCTCCAGCGCCTCGCCGAAGGGTACGCGCCGGAGACCGCGGCGGAGCTGCTTGCCTGGATTGAGGAGCGCCTCTTCATTCCCTCCTCTGAGTGGGAGGCGCTGCTCGAGGCGATGGAACGAGATGGAACAAGTAACGCGGTGGAGCTCGTCGACTCCATCCGGGATCGCCTCCATTTTCCTCCAGCCTCCCAGGGCTCGGCTGAGACGCCGATAGGTGTGATCGCTGCATTGAACCGAAGGCTTTACGAAGCCGCCCTGGCGGGTGAGTCGGGAGAGCAGGAGGAGGAGCCGGCGACGGACCGCTTTCTTGCTCAGTGGCTCGACTACTACGGTCCTGTTTCCTTACACCGCCTCCGAAGGCTCCTGCCGTTTCCGGCGGAGGCGTTGGATGAGGCGATGGATCATCTAACCGGGAGCGGCACCCTTCTCCTCGATCGGTTTACCCAGGGAGCGGATGCGGAGGAGCTCTGCAGCCGGGAAAACCTGGAGCGCCTGCTTCGAATGCGGAGAGCTGAGGCGCGACCGGAGCTCGAGCCCCTGACGGCTGGAGAGTTTCAGCTCTTTCTCGCCCGCCGGCAGGGAGTGGTCGAGCCCGGGGAGTCTCTGGAGGCTTTAGAGCATCGATTAGAGCAGCTTTTTGGCTATGCCGCCCGGGCCTCTCTCTGGGAGAGCGATATCCTTCCGGCTCGACTCGACCCCTACTACCCGAGCTGGCTCGACCGCGCCATGGGGGAGAGCGATCTTCGCTGGATAGGCTGCGGAAACAAACGGGTCGCCTTTGCCTTCGAGTCCGACCTCGACCTCATTCTGGAAGAGCCCGTAGAGAATGACGATATGAGCGAAGCAGCGGCCCGCCTCGAAAGCGCTCTTCGGAGTGGGGGAGGAAGGAGCTTTCTCGATCTCGCCAAGGAGGCTGGATTGCGCACCGACGAAGCGACCGAAGCGCTCTGGGAGCTCGTATGGAACGGGGTAGTCACCAATGACGCGCTCCAGACACTGCGGCAGGGAGTTCGGACCGACTTCACTCCAGAAGGAGGAGCCGGAGCACCGGGGGAACGGAACCAGGGGGAGCAGACCCGGGGGGAGATCCCCAGGCGGGCCGCGCTCACCCGCCGGCGCCGCGGCTCCTATCGTCGCTGGAGCTCCACCCGCCCCATGGGCGGCACTTGGTTTCCCATGCCGGCGCCGCAACGTCCCGAAGACCCTCTCGAAGAGGCGGAGCTACTCAAGGAGCGAGTTCGGCTGCTCCTTTCCCGATACGGAGTCCTCTTTCGGGAGCTCCTGAGCCGGGAACTTCCTCCCATGCAGTGGGGGCGTCTCTTTCGCACGTTGCGGCTCATGGAGCTCTCCGGAGAGGTGACCAGCGGCCACTTTGTGGATGGTGTGACGGGGATACAGTTTATTTCTCCCTCAGCCCTTCGGGAGCTCTCCGCAAGAGGCGGCGAGGACCGGGTCTACTGGCTCAACGCCGCGGACCCCGCTTCCCTCTGCGGGAGCGAGCTCCCCGGGGATCTACCCTCCAGGCTACCCACCACCCACCTCGTCTACCAGGGAGCCGAGCTCGTTCTTGTCTCCCGAAAGAGCGGCAAGGAGCTCACGTTCCGCGCGCCCCCTGGGGCGCCACGAATGGGCGAGTACCTTTCACTCTTCTCCACCCTTCTCTCCCGACAGGAGTCCCCGTTGCGGAAAGTCCGGGCCGAGAAAATCAACGGCGAGGTCCCGAGGCAGTCGCCGTACACCGACGATCTGAAGCGGTTCGGTTTTGTCGGTGATGGGCCCTACCTCACCCTCTATCGAAAGTACTGAAGCGGTCCCTATCGCCAGGCGCTCGGGGCGGAAGGATAGCGCTGGAGAAACTCCTCCACCGTGAGTATGGTCTCCTCGCTTCCAAGACGTTTGGCGAGCTCGGTTATCTGAGGTGGTTCGAGCCCCGCTGCCTGAAGGGTCTCCTCCTCTCCGAAGACCCGACGTCCCGTTCCGTCGGCGATAATCTCCCCATCCCGCATGACGATGATCCGGTCAAAGTAGCGCGCCACAAAATCCATGTCGTGGGTGATGGTAAGGACCGTTTTGCCCGCCTCGGTCATCCGCGTGACCAGGGAGCCGAGTCGCTCGGTCCCGAGCATGTCCTGGGCGATGGTTGGCTCGTCGAGGATTACCACCTCCGTATCCATGGCGACGATCCCGGCGACGGTTACGAGCTTTCTCTCGGCGAGACCGAGGTCGTAGGGATTGCTCTCGGCGAAATCAAAGAGGTCGAGTTCTCTCAGGGCTCCCTCGGAGCGTTCCCGGGCCTCTTCCTCGGAGAATCCGAGATTGCGGGGGCCGAACATCACCTCATCGAGGACCCTGCTCTTAAAGAGCTGATCCGCGGGGTTCTGGAAGACCAACCCTACCTGCCGCGCCAGAGTCGCCACGGTGGTCTCCCGGGTGTCCACACCGTCCACGAGCACCTTCCCCGAGACCGGCTTGAGCAATCCGTTGAGGAGCCTCACGAAGGTGGACTTGCCGGCGCCGTTCTGCCCGATAATCGCGGTAGCCCCGGGCGATAGAGTGAGATCGAGCCCTTTGAGCACCTCGACTCCCGGGGTGTAATGAAAGCGGAGCTCCTCAACTCTGATTTCAGCCATCGGCGGGCCTCCGTCCCAGAAGCTCCGTTGC
>CAYZHV010000228.1:0-6386 GCA_964478055.1 uncultured Spirochaetaceae bacterium
TCTTTCCCGATCCGGAGAACCAGGAAATCGAGATCGTCCTACCGGAGCATTCGGTGACCTATCCCTACGAAGAGTTCTTCCGGGCGGCGCCATCCCGGTATGGCCTCGAGGGGAGTCCTGTGACCATTTCGGTCCGCTCGGAGGACCGCATTAGCGTGCAATACACCCTGAACGGGAGAGAGCAGAGTCGAGTCTTCGTCCTCCTGGAACGAGAGATCCCTGAGATCATCGAAGAAGAGCTCGCCCGACGGCAGGAGCTCTGGGAACAGTTCAGGGAGCAGGGAAACCGTCTCGTAAGCACCGCCTACGGCGAAATCGAGCTCCTCGAGGGGCAGCGGTTCACCTGGACCGGTTACGATCGCCTGACCCCGACGGTGATCCCCTCCAGGGCGGGGGAATCCGGGGCTGTCTCCTTTCCGCTCTTTCTCGCGGACAACCTCCGGGAGGAGTATGACGGGGCGCTGCTCTTTACCTTCGAGAGTGAGAGCGCTCCCGTGGAGGTGCGCTTTATCTACGAGCAGACCGGCTCTGGGGTCCGCCTTACCTACGTCCCCGCGGAGGACGTAACCGAGAGCATCGTCCAGCGAGAGGCGTTTTCTCCCATTGTGATTTTCTTCTCCTACGAGAACAGCTGACCGTGCCGATTCTGACCCTGACCGACATAGATCTCTCCTTCGGCGGCCAACAGGTCCTCCAGGGAGTCACCCTGCAAGTCGACATCGGGGACCGTATCGCCCTGGCGGGAGCCAACGGAAGCGGCAAGACGAGCCTGATGAAGGTAATGACCGGGGAGCTCAGCCCTGACGGCGGCGTCCGGGCAATCAAGCCGGGAGCGACGGTTAGCTACCTGCCCCAGGTCGGGCTCGTCCACGGCGGACAAACGCTCTATGAGGAGGTGGAGGACGCCTTTAGCGGCGCTCAGGAGCTCCTCCGAGAGCGAGAAGAAATCGGGGAGATCCTGAAAGAACCGGAGAGGCTCTCCCCAGGCAGACGCGAACAGCTGCTCCACCGCCATCAGGAGCTCTACGAGGAGCTCGAAAACCGTCGCTATTACTCCAGGGACCAGGAGATCGGAGCTGTACTCACGGGCCTCGGCTTTTTTCAGGAGGATCTTAACCGAGACTGCGCCGAGTTTTCCGGAGGGTGGCAGATGCGCATCGCCCTGGCCAAACGGCTTCTCTCGCGGGCGGACCTCCTTCTCCTCGACGAGCCCACGAACTACCTCGACCTTCCCGCCCGGGAGTGGCTACAGGAATTTGTTTCCTCCTACGCCGGGGCGGTCTGCCTCGTCTCCCACGATCGCGCCTTTCTCGACGAGACCACTGATCAGGTTGCGGAGCTCTTCCACGCCCAGCTCAAGCGATACCCGATGATCTACAGCCGCTACGAGCGGGTTCGATCGGCGGAGGTAGCAGAGCAGATCAAGGCGTATGAGGAGCAGCAGGCGTACATAGAGAAGACCGAGGAGTTTATCCGCCGCTTTCGCTACAACGCCGCGAAAGCGAAACAGGTGCAGAGCCGAGTAAAGGAGCTCGAAAAGCTCGAGCGAATCGAGCTGCCGGAGCACCTCAAGCGGGTGGCGGTTCGTATCCCGGACCCTCCCCACAGCGGCAAAGAGGTGTTGCGCCTCCGGGAAATATCGCGAGCCTACGGGGAACATCGGGTTCTCCGGAATGTGGACCTCGACGTGGAACGGGGCGGCAGGCTCGCCCTTATCGGGCGCAACGGAGCGGGTAAGAGTACCCTCATGCGCATTATCGCCGGTGTGGATAACGCCTTTCAGGGTGAACGCCGTCTCGGCTCCGGTGTAATTCCCGCGTGGTTCGCCCAGAACGCCGGGGAGGAGCTCGACTCCTCACGGTCGATCCTCGATGAGGTAACCGAGAGTGTCCCCATGGAGGCGGTGCCAAAAGTGCGCGATACCCTCGGGGCCTTTCTCTTTCGGGGGGACGACGTCTACAAGCCCGTGGGAGTCCTGAGCGGCGGGGAGAAGAGCAGAGTGGCGCTGGTGAAGCTTCTCATGCGACCGGCGAATCTCCTGCTCCTGGACGAGCCCACGAACCATCTCGACATGGGCTCCAAGGACATTCTCTGCGAGGCCCTGGAGAGCTACCCCGGGACCCTTATCTTTGTCTCCCACGATAGAGACTTTCTCCGTCGCCTGGCGACGCGGGTTCTCGAGCTCACGCCTCCGGAGGCGACAGCGGATCACCATCCGGGCCACTGGTTTGTGCCCGGGGGCTACGACTACTACCTGGAGCAGCGCCGGAAGCATCGGGAGGAAGCCGCGTCTCCGGAAGACCGCAACGCCCGCAGAAAGAGAGAAGAACAGGAACCCGCCTCCGCCGGTGGAAACCTGGATCACCAGGAACGGAAACGACGCAAAAACGAGCTGCGCCGGATGGAACGGAGGGAAGAGGAGCTTCTCCTTGCCATCGAGGAGTCCGAGGAGGAGCAGGAGCGAATCCGCCGAGAGCTCTCCAAGCCGGAGAACTACGCCAACCATCTCAAGGCGCAGGAGCTCAGCGAGAAGCTGGAGCACATGCAGAACCACCATCGCTCCCTCATGGGAGAGTGGGAGGAACTCGCCTCGGCTCGAGAGCGGCTCCAGGGAGAGCTCGCCGGTGCGGAGTAGCGACCTCCCCTTACACGAGTTGCTCGAAGACTTCGAAGCGGTGTGAAAATAACCTGACGCTTTTTGTAGCTCTTATTACCTTAGAGCGTGATGAAACGACGGGTGCCGCTCTTTCCCCTTGGATTAGTACTTCTTCCCCGGATGCCGCTACCCCTGCACATTTTCGAGGAGCGCTATCGCGTGATGATACGCCACTGCCTCGACGAGGAGCTGGAGTTCGGCGTTCTCCTCTCCCGGGGGAACAAGATAGAGCCTCTGGGCACCCTGGCCCGGATTGACAGCGTAATCAACAAGTACGAAGACGGCCGATTAGACATTCTCACCGTGGGAACCGAGCGAATAAAGGTGGAGGAGTTCCACACCGACGCCACTTATCTACAGGGGTTGGTGGAAAAGGTGCACGACGACCCGTCTGCCGAGGAGGACTCCCTTCAGAAACAGGCGGAGAACGCGATGGACGCCTTGGAGAGTTTTGCCTCCCAGGCGGGGTACAATCTCGACCGAGAACTCCTCAACACCCTCGAGTACGAGGAGCTCTCCTTTTTCATCGCCTCAACGGATATCTTCTCTCTCGAGGAGAAACAGCAGCTTCTGCGAATGCGCGACACCGGGAAACGCCTTGCCCAAGTAACAGAGGGTCTCATCAAGCTCGCCGAGCAGCGACGGCAGGCTGAACAGATCCGTCAGCTCCTCGGCAGCGACAAGGACATTACCCACCTTTTTAACTAGTCCCGAACTAGTCCCGCTCTTTGAACTCCAGGGAGGCGGAATTGATACAGTAGCGCAGCCCCGTGGGCTCTGGACCGTCCTCGAAGACGTGGCCGAGATGCGCCCCACACTTGGAGCAGCGAACTTCCGTTCTCCGCATACCGAGGGAGTTGTCCTGCTCCTCCTCGATGTTCTGAGACTCCAGAGGCTTCCAAAAGCTCGGCCAGCCACTTCCAGACTCGTACTTCTGTTCCGAGTCAAAGAGCTTGGCGCCGCAACAGACGCAGCGGTACACCCCCGGCTCCTTGTTGTTCCAATAGACCCCGGTAAAGGGACGTTCGGTTCCTCCCTTTCGGGCAATTCGATATGATTCGTCGCTGAGCTCTTCTTTCCACTGAGCGTCGGACTTTTCAATTTCGTACATGCGCAGAAGATACGTTCGTCACGGCCAACCGTCTACCCCGAATCCACCCCTTTCCCCTTGGCCCGGAGCCTCGGGATGTGTACCTTCCTACCACTCATGCAGATAGAAATCGAAGGCCTTACAAAGCGATACGGCGATCACACGGTTCTCGACAATCTCTCCCTTAGTCTCGAGAACACCCACGCCTTGGTGATAGTCGGCCCCAGCGGCGGTGGAAAGACCACCCTCCTCCGGATCATAGCGGGCCTCATTGCTCCCGAGGGAGGGAGGCTCCAGATAAACGGCCGCTGGGTGGACTTTCGGGAGAACTGGCTCCGGGAGTATCGGAAGCGGGTCGGCATGGTTTTCCAGGCGTACAATCTCTTTCCTCATCTCACGGCCATGGAGAATATCAAGCTCCCGCTTATGAAGGTACACGGGAAGAGCGACGAGGAAGCGGAGGAGATCGCCATTAACCTCCTCCGCCGGTTTCAGCTCGAGATTCACCGGCATAAGCGTCCGGCGCAGCTCTCCGGGGGACAGAAGCAGAGAATCGCCCTTTCCCGGGCGATCGCCATAAGCCCGGAGTTCCTTCTTCTCGACGAGCCCACTTCGGCCCTGGACCCGGAGCTAACCGCGGAGGTGCTGGACATGATCGAGGAGTTGCGAGAAGAGGATAAGCACCTGGTACTGGTAACGCACCACATGGGCTTTGCCCGAAACGTCTCGGATCAGGTGCTCTTTATCGACGACGGCCGACTTATCGAATCCGGCCCCCCGGAAGCGGTCTTCGACAACCCGCGGAACCCCCAGGTCAGGAGGTTTTTCGACAAGGTTCTGAAGCACTAGCGGAACGTGGTAAACTCTATATGGTATGAAAATTCGACTTGCCGGAGAGCTCTCGAACGTCCAGGAGGCAGTCCGAGAGGTGCGACAGATATATCCCGGCGCACCAGATAGCGGTTCCGGCGGGGCGGAAATCAGCGACTCCATGCGGAGCTTCATGGTAGAGCTGCTCCGGGATGGCAGCTCCAGGGCGCTCTTTCTCTGGTTGTTAAAGGTAACCTTCGACATCACCGCTCCCGCGGAGTGGTGGCACCAGGGAGGCGAGTACTTCTCCGGAATACGGTGGGTTCGCAAGCACCCGAGGGAAGAGGGAGAGGGATCACTTCTCACGCAGGATGACTTCGAAGGAGGGGTGCCGACGATGCTCCTCGATACGCTCAACGAGTTCATCGAAACCGAGCAGCGAGACCTGCTGGAGGCGACCCTTCCGGAGAACTACATTCGTCGCGGTTACGCCCAGTCGGACTACGCCGCCCTCCGCAGGCTCTATATCGAGCGGGGTCACTACAACGCGGGCCACTGGCACGACCTGGCTCAGTTTCTCACTACTCTGCCCTACGCCGAGTTCATAACTACCTGAGAGCACTTGCCGCGAGCGCCCGAAGACGCCATGCTATATACATAGGGAGCACCACCATGCAGGACTATCAACAGCGAGTACAGGAGCTCTACGCGGAGCTCGACGACATCTCCTCCAGTCGCTGGAGGGTCATGGCGGAAATCGGAAAAGCCCTCTATCGCGGGCACCCGTCTTTTCTCGAGCAACGGGAGTTCAGCGACCTGCTGCCGCAGATAGATGCTCAGAACGAGGAGATCGCCCGAATCGCCGCCACCGTGGAGCGCCTCGAAGAGATCGCCGATCGAATCAAGGTTCTCAGTCTCGACCGCGCCGACCGGGAAGAACAGCGGGAACAGCTCGAAGAAGAGCTCAAGCCGCACTACCGTCTCATCGGAGAGACCGCTTTTCGCCTCTTTCGCGAAAATCCACTTATCGACAATCGGTACACCGAGATCTTTCGGCCCCTTTCGGAGAACTACGACGAGGTTCGGCAGCTCGAGCGGGATCTCGCGGCGCTCCATGGAGAGCAGTCGAAACGCCCCTTTGTGGAGCGACTGATGAAGCGGGGAAGAGATCTGCTTCTCAAGAGCCGCATCCAGGCGAAGCAGGACAAGCGGGACGCCCTCCATGAGGAGGCGGGGCGGCAGCTCGCGGAGACGGAGTTTGTCGGCGTTATCGACGATCCTGACCTCAACGAGGCGGCGGCTCCCTACGAGGAGATCCGAGAGAGGATTAACGCCATAGATGAAGAAATGGCCAAGATGGACCGCGAGATCCGAGAGCTCAACGAGGAGCAGCAGGAGAAATCCGGCGGCAAGCGCCTCCAACGCGCCTTCTCAGATCTTAGAGAGAGTCGGGAGGAGCGGGAAGGAGAGCAGGAGGAGCTCTTTTCTCAGCTCGGGCGCCGGTTTGTTGAGAGCGGCCTGGAGGATAAGGATCTCCCGGAGGATGTGGAGCCCCAGCAGCAGGAGCTTGCCTCCCTGGACGAGCAGGAAGGCAAGTGCCGAAAGTCGATCGAGCGTCTGGAGGCGGCGATCAAGGTTCAGGAACTCCGAAACCGGATTCGCCAGACTGAGGAAGAAAAGGTGCGGCAGCAGAAGAAGCTCGAGCGCATCCAAAACTCCATAGAGGAGCTGGAACGGGAGGTGAGCTCCCTCCAAGAGGAGCAGGAGCGGACAGAGAAGCTCCGGGGACCGGAAGAGGAACTCTCGAAGCTCTAACGCTCCTCTCGCAGG
>CAYZHV010000229.1:0-6343 GCA_964478055.1 uncultured Spirochaetaceae bacterium
TTAAAGGGATCGTCACCTTTGAGCTGAAAACCGGTGAGCTGCACATCTTCAAGGCTAAGGCGGTGCTCTTTGCCACCGGCGGTTTTGGCCGCATGTTCAAGATCACCTCCAACGCCCACGCCAACACCGGCGACGGCCCGGCGATTCTCGCCCGGGCGGGAATCCCGATGGAGGACATGGAGTTCTTCCAGTTTCATCCTACGGGGATCCTCAACATGGGCATCCTTATCACCGAGGGCGTCCGGGGTGAAGGGGGAATTCTCAAGAACCGCGAGGGTGAGCGCTTTATGGAACGCTACGCCCCGACCATGCTCGATCTCGCCCCGAGAGACATGGTCTCCCGGGCGATTATGACCGAGATCGCCGACGGCAAGGGCATGCGAGGAGACCGCAAGATCGATGACTACGTGATGCTCGATGCGAGCCACCTCGGTCGAGAGAAGGTGGAGAGCCGATTGCCGGACATCGCGGACTTCTGCAAGACCTACCTCGGCATCGATCCCGCGGAGGAGCCGATGCCGGTTCAACCCACGGCGCACTACGCCATGGGTGGCATACCCACGGACGTGGACGGCCGGGTGGACACGGGGACGCAGGTATACGACGGGCTCTACGCAGCCGGAGAGTGCGCCTGCGTCAGCGTCCACGGAGCCAACCGCCTCGGCACCAACAGCCTGGTGGACCTCATCGTCTACGGCCGGCGAGCGGGCAAGCACATCGCCGAGTACGTCCAGAGCGCCAAGGCTCCGAGAGTACCCGAAGGCGCTGACGAGCGAGCCCGAAAGATGATCGAGGGGCTCAAGAGCCGCAAGCAGGGACACCATCCTGGTCCGCTCTACAAGAAGATGCAGGAGAGCATGATGTCCAAGGTCGGCGTCTACCGGGAGCAGGCAGCCATGGAAGAGGCAGTACAGGAGATACAGGCGCTTCGAGACGACTTCAAGGAGGTCTCCGTTGAGACCAGTGCGGAGAACTTCAACGCTGAGGTACTCCACGTCCTGGAGCTCGAGAATCTTCTCGACCTTTCCCTGATCACCGCCGCCTCAGCGGCAAACCGTACCGAGAGCCGGGGTGCCCACTCCCGCAAGGACTTTCCCGAGCGGGATGATGATCAGTGGCTTAAGCACACCCTGGCGTACTTGAAAGAAGGAGAGGTATCCATCGACTACAAGAAGGTGGATACGAGCATCTGGGAACCAAAGCCTCGAGTCTACTAAGAAAGGAGCCATCATGGAGGTAACTCTCGCCATACAGCGATACAACCCCGAGAAGGATAAGGAGCCCTACGTCAAGGAGTACACCGTCACCGCCCAGCCCACGGACCGGGTACTGGACGCCCTCCTCGACATAACCCGAAACCAGGACGGCACCCTGGGCTATCGACGAAGCTGCGCTCACGGTGTCTGCGGCTCCGACGCGATGCTCATAAACGGTCGGGAGCGACTGGCGTGCAAGACATTGATCAAGGACGTGGTTACCGGCCCGGACTACGTCAAAAAACAGGGCGACTCCGCGGAGGAGGTTGCCCGGGACAATGATCGGCCCTTCATTTCCATCGAGCCCCTCAAACACTTAGAGGTGCAGCGGGATTTGATGGTAGACCAGAGTCCCTTCTTCCAGAAGTTTCGCTCGGTCAAGCCCTTCTTCGAGCCAAAAGCGGAGCAGCCCGCGGGGCATGAGTTTATTCAGAGTCCTGAGGAGCGGGCGCTCTTCGACGAGGCGACCAAGTGCATTAACTGTGGAGCGTGCTACTCGGCGTGCCCGATTCTCGACAAGAATCCGAAGTTCATCGGTCCCGCCGCCATCGTCCAGGCCGCCCGTTTCGTTAACGACAGCCGAGACAAGGGACTGGAAGCCCGGCTGGACATCCTGGACGACCCCAACGGTGTCTGGCCCTGTGAGAGCAAGTTCGAATGTACTCGGGTTTGTCCCCGGGATATCAAGATCACCAAGCTTATCAACCAGACCAAGCGGCAGATAAAGAAGTACCGCGAGGAACGCGGTGAAAGCACACATGAGCCGGCCAAGGAGTAGAAGAGAGTGAAGATTCACGAGTATCAGGCAAAGGAGCTCTTTGCCCAGGCAGGAATCCCGATTCAGGAGCAGGAGGTGGTCTCCACGCCGGAGGACGCCCGGAAGGCCGCGGAAAAGATCGGCGGAGACGTCGTCATCAAAGCGCAGGTCCTCGTAGGCGGCCGGGGCAAGGCGGGAGGAGTTAAGCTCGCCAAGAATCCCGATGAAGCCGAGGCGAAGGCCAAGGATATTCTCGCCCTGACGATCAAAGATCTTCCGGTTGAGAAGGTCCTCGTCACGAAGGCCGCGGATATTCAGCGGGAGTACTACGTAGGCCTCATCATGGACCGCACCTCCAAGAAGGTCATACTCATGATGACCAAGGAGGGTGGCGTCGAGATCGAGGAGCTCGCAGAGAAAGAACCTGAAAAGATTGTCAAGTTCCCCATCGACATCACCACCGGTATCGATCGCGTAGCTCTCAAGAAAGAGCTGGAGAAGGTCTTCGACAAGTCGGTCCTCGTCGCCCAGGCGGAGGAGACGATCGAGAAGCTCTACAAGCTCTTTCTCGCGAAGGACTGCAGCATCGTCGAGATCAACCCCTACGCTCTGGTGGACGACGAGACCCTCCTCGCCCTGGACGCCAAGGTCAACTTCGACGACAACGCCCTGTACAAGCACGAGGACGTTCAGAAGCTCTGGAACCCGGAGGAGTCGAGCCAGGACGAGATAGACGCCAAGCAGCACGGACTGAGCTTTGTCAGCATGGATGGAGACATCGGATGCATCGTCAATGGAGCGGGACTCGCCATGGCGACCATGGACATTATCAAGCTCTACGGCGGCAATCCGGCTAACTTTCTCGACGTTGGCGGCAGCTCCAACCCGGAAAAGGTCCTCAACGCGATTAAAATCATCCTTCGCAACCAGAAGGTCCGGGCGATCCTGATCAACATCTTTGGCGGTATTACTCGATGCGACGACATCGCCAAGGGGCTGATAATGGCCACGGAGCAGATCGACATCAAGGTGCCCCTGGTCATCCGGCTGGTGGGAACCAACCAGGAAGAGGGCCGCGCGATGCTCGAGGAGAAGGGCTTCGAGGTGGCGGACCAGCTCAGCAACGCAGTGCAGAAGGTGGTTTCCCTATGAGCATACTGATTGACGAAAAAACAAACGTAATTGTGCAGGGTATTACCGGACGAGATGGCTCCTTTCACGCCAAGCAGATGAAGAAGGACGGCACCAACGTCGTCGCCGGCGTGACACCCGGCAAGGGGGGCCAGGAGGTTGAAGGTATTCCGGTCTACAACTCCGTAAAGGAGGCGCAAGGAGCGCACAAGATCGATGCCTCGGTCATCTTTGTTCCCGCAAAGTTTGCCACCGCCGCGGTCAAGGAGGCAGCGGACGCAGACGTTCCGCTGATTATTTGCATCACCGAGGGCGTTCCGGTCCTGGAGATGCTCGACGCCTACCATTACGTCCGAGGCAAGGGATTGAGGATGATCGGCCCCAACTGCCCCGGACTTATCTCTCCCGGGAAGTGCAAGATCGGGATTATGCCCTACCACATCCACAAGCCCGGTAATATCGGCGTTATCTCCCGAAGCGGCACCCTCACCTACGAGGTTGTTTACAACCTCACTACCAACGGGCTGGGGCAGTCCACCTGCGTCGGAATCGGCGGGGACCCGGTTATCGGGACCAACTTCATGGACGCCCTGGAGCTCTTCGAGAAGGATCCGGGCACTGACGCGGTGGTAGTCATCGGCGAGATCGGCGGAGAGGACGAAGAGGCCGCAGCGGAGTTCATCAAGAACAAGATGAGCAAGCCAGCAGTGGCGTTTATCTCGGGGCGAACCGCTCCTCCTGGAAAGCGAATGGGACACGCCGGGGCGATCATTTCCGGCGGCAAAGGAACTCCCGAGGCAAAGGTGCAGGCCTTTGAGGCGGCGGGGGTGAGAGTGGCTAACAAGCCCGATGAGATCCCGGGACTGCTCAAGGAGAAGCTGAAGTAAATGAGCGTTTCGCTCATAAAAATTTCGTAGTATATTGGGTGGGTCGATCGTCCTCGGAGGGCGTCGACCCTTTTTCTTTTGGAGTAATCGTATGGAGAACAACTCGCTTGATGTAGTCAACGTTCGGTACATCGATGAGATGTACCAGCGCTGGAAAGAGAATCCTGAAGACGTGCCCCGGGAGTGGGAGCTCTTCTTCAAGGGGTTCGAGGCAGCCCTGGGTCAGATCTCCGCAGAGACTCCCGGGGCTCAGGGTGCCGGCGGCGCCGCCCCAACCCCGGGAGTGGCGGACAAACAGCAGCAGGTTAACCGGCTCCTCGATGCGTACCGATCCCTCGGCTATGTCTACGCAAACCTCAACCCTCTCGGGAAGTACGAGACGCCGGAAATGCGCTACATGCGCATCACCGTGGAGGGCAACTACGACAGTCTCTCCCTGCAGGAGTACGGCTTGAGCGAGGAGGACCTGGACACGGAGTTCGAGAACGGCACCTACTTCGAGCCTCGGAAGGCTCCCTTGCGAGAGATACTTCGGCAGGCCAAAGAGATCTACACCGGCACCATGGGGGTAGATATTCTCCATGTTCTCAACAAGCCGATGAAACGGTGGCTCTTGGAAAAGATCGAGAGCCCCCACAGTCGGCGAGAGTGGAGCCAGGAACAGAAGATTCGGATTCAGAAGGACCTTATCAAGGCGGAGGAGTTCGAGAGCTTTCTGCAGACGAACTTCATCGGCCAGAAGCGCTTCTCCCTGGAAGGGGGGGAGTCACTGATCCCGGCGATTCACTATCTCATCTACACCGCCGCCCAGCACAATCTCAAGGAAATCGTCCTGGGAATGGCACACCGAGGGCGACTCAACATCTTTACCAACGCCCTACGAAAACCGGGCGTGGAGACCTTCAGCAAGTTTATCGACAACTACAAGCCCCACACCTACGGCGGTACCGGCGACGTTAAGTACCACCTGGGTCACAGCTTCGACTACCACGACAAGGAGACGGGAAAGGACATACACATCTCCCTGGTAGCTAATCCGAGCCATCTCGAAGCGGTAGACCCGGTGGTCGAAGGAAAGGCCCGGGGCATTCAGCGTCTTCGGGGCGACCGAAACCGGAAGAAGGTGATGCCGGTCCTCATTCACGGTGATGCCGCCTTCTCTGGTCAGGGAGTGGTGGCGGAAACTCTCAACCTGAGCCTCCTCAAGGGGTACCGCACCGGCGGGACGGTGCACATTATCCTCAACAACCAGATCGGCTTCACCACAGCGAGCCGGGATGCCCGGTCCACCTTCTTTGCCACGGACATCGCCAAATCGATGCCGATCCCGATTCTTCACGTTAATGGGGACGACCCGGAGTCGGTGGTACGGGCAGTGGACTTGGCCATGCGGTGGCGGCAGAAGTTTGGCTACGACGTGGTAGTGGACATCCTCTGTTACCGCCGACTTGGGCACAATGAGGCGGATGAGCCTTCCTTCACCCACCCGCTCATGTACGAGATCATTAAGAATCACCCAAGCGTCACCACCCTCTACGGCCGCAAGCTCATCGACTCCGGAGACTACTCCGAAGAGGATCAGGAGGGGTTCCGGAAGAAGTACCGCAACGTGCTCAAGGAAGAGCTCGACAAGGCGAAAGATGGCTACAAGCCGAACATAGATGACGCCTTCGAAAAAGGTGAGTGGAGTGGTTTCCAGCGGGAGTACTCCGCCGAGCCCGTGGAGACCGGGGCGGCGGAGAAGCTCCTCCGGCGCGTGGGAGAGAGCATTACCACAATTCCCGAAGACTTCAACATCCATCCGAAGCTCAAACGGCTGGTCAACTCCCGCCGCGAGATGATCAATTCCGGCGAAGGTATCGACTGGGGGATGGCTGAGGCGCTCTCCTTCGGCTCCCTGCTGCTGGAGGGGTATCCGATTCGCTTGAGCGGAGAGGATTGCGCCCGGGGCACCTTTAGCCATCGCCACGCGGAGTGGTGGGACGTTGAGGCGGAGGTTCCGAGGACCTACACCCCCTTGCAGAATCTCGGGGATGACCAGTCCTCCTTCTCTGTCTACGACAGTCCCCTCTCGGAGTTCTCCGTCCTCGGTTTCGACTACGGCTACTCCCTTGCGCAGCCGAACATCCTGGTCATCTGGGAGGCGCAGTTCGGCGACTTCGTAAACGGCGCCCAGGTCGTGATAGACCAGTTTATCTCCGCAGGCGAGCGAAAGTGGTTTCGCTCCTCCGGGCTCGTCATGCTCCTTCCCCACGGCTACGAGGGACAAGGGCCGGAGCACTCGAGCGCTCACCTGGAGCGTTTCCTGCAGC
>CAYZHV010000230.1:0-6246 GCA_964478055.1 uncultured Spirochaetaceae bacterium
CAGTATTGTTTCCAAGGATGACTCCTGATTACTCACTATCTACTCCCACTGCCTCGGGTTAAAGGCGTCGTTCAATCCGTCTCCGAGAAAACTAAAGGCCATGGTCACTACTGCCAGCACCGCCGCCGGAGCCGCGAGAATATGGGGATGGAGGTGCCAGACCCGGAGACCATCGCTAATCATGTTTCCCCAGCTCGGCATTGGCGGCCTAACTCCTACCCCCAGAAAACTGAAGGCCGACTCGAGGACCATCGCCTCTCCGAGGATCGCGCTAAAGAGCACGATCACCGGCCCCATGGCGTTCGGGACGATATACCGCCGCAAGATGCCGAAGGTGGTCACCCCGGCGGCTCGGGCGGCGATAACGTAGTTCTTGTTACGAATCGAGAGGATCTGTCCCCGAATCATGCGGGCAGCCTTGGGCCACTTAATGAGCGCCAGGGAGCCAAAGACCAGGACGAAGTCCACCCAGATAGTCTCGCGAAATATCTGGTTCTTTGTGGCCAGATACTGAGCGTCCATCCACGAGATCAACGGCGGTTTGAGGGAGGCGTTGATTACTACCACCAGCAACAGAGAGGGGATCGACATGGTGAGATCAATCACCCAGACGATTAAGGAGTCGAGCTTTCCCCCCACAAATCCGGCAATGGAGCCCACCACAATGCCTATCAAGAAGCTCAGCACCGTAATGGATACCGAGAGTACTACCGCCGTTCGAGCGCCGTAGATTACACGACTGAGGACGTCCCGTCCCAGGTCATCTGTCCCGAAGGGGTGGTCCCAGGAGGCGGGCTGATTTCTCATGCTCAGATCCTGAGAGAGAAAGTCGTATGGCGTGAGAAGAGGGCCGAAGATGGCGACGACAAAGAGAGTGAGGACAATGAAAAGTCCAACCACGGCGCCTTTGTTTGCCACGAGGCGGTCAAAGGCGTCGCGCATAAGCGTATTGGAACGCTTCTTCTTGAATCTCTCGGGCTCGATAACGGGAGCCCCTCCTTCTGAATGCTTGAACGTTATCTGTTCGCTCATGCTTTCTGGGTCTCCTTCTTGGCAAGGGCTCGGGGATCGAGAATCGGGTAAACGATGTCCACCAGAAGATTGGTCATGAGGACCACGGTGGAACCGATAAAGACTATCGCCAGAATGAGCGGATAGTCCGCGCCGGTTATAGCTTGAACCGCGAGCTGACCCATTCCCGGTATTCCGAACACCGTCTCGATAAGCACGGCGTTATTGAGCATGTTGATCACGATGAGCCCGAGCTGGCTAACCACCGGAGTCAGGACCGGGCGAAGTATGTGGCGAACCACTATCTGCAGCGCCGGGATCCCTTTTGATCGGGCGGTCCGGATGTAATCCTCCCCCATCACTTCCAGCACTGCGGACCTGGCCTGACGAATCACCAGAGCCATCGGCGTTATGGAGAGCACAATGAGCGGGAGAATCACCATTGGGTGAAAGAGCCCGTGCCAGCCGTAGGGCACATCCATAATGTTGAGGACTTTGACGAAGAGAACCATCAGCAACGGCCCGGAAACAAAGACTGGAATTCCCCACATCGCCAGGGCGAAGGCGGAAATCACATTATCCAGCCATTTGTTGTGGTTGAGAGCCGCTATTACGCCCAGGGCCGTACCGAGAAAAGCGAGGATCGCCGTCGCTGCAAGGCCGATTTTCAGTGTAATCGGAAAGGCGTTAGCAATTATCTCACCGACGCTTCGACCGCTGACGAGAGAGTTGCCAAAATCCCCCCGGAAAAGGTGCAGCAAATAATCCCCGAACTGCACCATGAACGGCCGGTCGAGGCCTGCAGATTCCCGCATCGCCTCGATTCGGGCGGGATCATACGCGACGTCACCGGGAGCCCGCAAGAATATCAGCTTTATGGGGTCTCCGGCTCCGAAGAACGCCAGGGCGTAAACCACAAGCAGAACCGTCAGGACCGTCGGTACCCACCGAAGCAGCCTAAACCCAATGTACTTCCACATGTAAGCTCCAAAATCAGAACATGGTCTCGGTGCCCCCGAAGGAGCACCGAGCCAGTTGCGAATTGACCCTTAGTTGGTCATCTCCTCTTTTTCTTCCAGGTCAATGTAGACCGCCCACGGTTCGATCACCTGCCAGTCGTCATTCTTGGCAAAGTTCTTAACCCAGGGCATCGCCCACTTGGACATTGTATCGTACCGGTAGGGGATAAAGTGCCAGTCGTCCCGGAAGAGCTGCTGAGCCTCCTGGGCCAGCTCGATCCTCTCGGGATCGTCCACGGGCTTGGTCGCCGCCTCTTCGAGAAGGGCGTCAATCTCCGGGTTTGAGTATCCACCCATCTTTCGCTCGGCGTTACCGGAGCTCGAGTGGATAGATCCCATGAGATAGGAGACCATGTCGGGCACTCGGGTACCTACGTCGTCTCGGAAGATCTGAATGTTCCCCTGGTCCGGTCCTTCGTAGCTGTCGATATCAGGCTTCATCTCGGTGCCTTCGATACCGAGGACCTGCCGCCACTGCTCAGCGATGTACTGTGCCGCCGCCTCATGAGAGGGGTTACTGACACCGACAAACATGAGCTTCGGAAGGTTCCGGGCGCTGCCGTAGCTCGACGCCGCAAGAGCCTCTCTCGCCGCCTCCGGATCGTAGGGGAACTCCTCGTAGTCCGGGTCCACGCCGCGGACCTTGTTCACGAGCTGCGTAGCAGGCTTGTTCGGCCCGTCCGGAAAGGCGACCTCGAACATCTCTTCGGTGTTGACCGCCATGATTAGCGCTCGTCGCACGTCAATGTCATCCGTGGGAGCCTTGCTCGCACTAAGCCAGAAATGGTGCCCCTTGGCAAGCATCGATCCTTCGGCGAAACCACGGCCGAGATCCTGGATCATGGTTGGCGTGTTGAGCTCGGTATGAGCGTCCATCTGCCCTCGCTGGAGCATGAGTGTCGCTGTCTGAGCATCGGTAACGGTGGTGATGATGATCTTGTCGAGCTGTGGCTCGGGACCGAAGAAGTTCGGATTCTTCACCAGGGTAATAACGCCCTGGTTGAGATCCATGGACTCCGGCATAAAGGGACCGCTAACAACGACATCGTTCTTCGGGTGCCACCACTCCTGAATCTGCTCCCCGTTCTCATCGGCGGCCTGAGAGATCTTTACCGGCGGAATCAGATTGGTAGCAAGCTTCTGGTGAAAGATCGGATCGGGCTGAGAGAGAGTTACCCGCACGGTGCTCTCATCAACTACCGAGAGGCCTTCCATCTCCATGGCGTCCCCCGCGGAGACCTCGTCGAAACCAGCAACCCCGGATAGAAAGAGGTTTACCCGCTGGTGCTGGGTGCTCGGTCGGGTGGAGAGATTCCAGGTACCCACAACGTCCTCGGCGGTGATGGGGCTTCCATCGGAGAAGACCGCATCCTCGTCGATCTGAAAGGTCCATACGGTGCTGTCGGCGTTTCCTTCCCACTCGGTAAAGACATAGGGCTGGAGCTCACCGTCACCGTCGAAATACATCGGTCCGGCCCACTGCAGTGAGAGCCAGCGAACCTCATGTCCGCCTCCATTCAGGGGCGACCAGTTTCCGGAATTGACAGGGTGAATGATGCGAAGCACCTGACCTTCTTCTCCTGCCTCCTGGGATCCCCCAGCAAAGAGAAGCCCGGCCACTCCAAGCACCAGGAGTGCGACCATTGCGGCCCTGAGCCAACTGGAACGCGAAAACATCCTACTCATACTAACCTCCTTGCGGTTATATCTATCTCTTTCGGTGTGCCGCAGGTACAACGCCGGCGGCTTCCACCATCGAAACCTGAGTTCATACGGGCACCTTTCCGGCCAGACGCATCGCATACTGCACCGCCTGTACCAGACTCTCGTGACTCGCCTTGCCCGTTCCGGCGAGATCAAATGCGGTACCGTGATCTACGGAAGTCCGTATGATCGGTAACCCTAAGGTTATGTTGACGCCGCTCACGGCGGAGAAGGTGCCGGTCGCCGGGTCGATCTGAAACCCCGCGAGCTTCAGCGGAATATGACCCTGGTCATGGTACATGACGACGACGGCACCAAACTCGCCGCCCATCGCTCTCGGAAACAGGGTATCCGGCGGAAGGGGTCCGACGACCTCTATGCCCGCCTTCTTGGCCGCCTCGATCGCCGGAGTGATCTCCTCGATCTCCTCGCGACCAAAGAGCCCGTTCTCTCCGGCGTGGGGATTGAGACCGGCAACTGCAATGAGTGACTCGGTTCCTTCCACCCGGCGGATCGCGTCCGCGGCCAGGCGGATCACTGCAAGAACCCGCTCCTTTTTCACCGCATCGCAGGCGTCCCTGAGAGAGACATGGGTCGAAACGTGAACCACCCGGAGCTTTTCGTGGGCGAGCATCATAGCGTAGTCGTTAACGCCGGTCTCGTGGGCGAGGATTTCCGTGTGCCCCGCAAAGGGAACTCCCGCCGCGGCCAGGGATGCCTTATTTATGGGGTTGGTGACAACCCCGTCCACTACGTCCGCCAGGGCGAGTTGTACACTCCGACGGATGTACTCATACGCCGCCTTTCCGTACTCCGCCCGGACCTCTCCTCGCGTAAGTGAACTCCCCTCGAGGAGGCCGAGATCGAGGACCGGCAGCATTCCCTGGTCGGCCGCAGCTTCCGCTTCCTGCCGATTATCTGAGACCGACCGGAGCTCCAGATCCGAACCGAGCACCTCTTTGGCACTTTCCAGAACCGTAAGGTCCCCCACTGCCAGAAGGCCGCATTGGTTGCGAACTCGTTCGTCCCGAAACGCTTTGATCAGTATCTCCGGGCCGATGCCCGCGGGGTCACCCATCGAAACAGCAAGTAGTGGCAGGCTCATTGGGCGCCTCCCATGAGCTGCAGATAGATCGAGCCGATCCGCTGGCGATCCAGCTCCATCGGATTGTTGTCCATGAGCCGACGATTGCCGTAGGCGCTTTCCACAAGTGTTTCCAGGTCTTCTCGCTTAACACCGAAGTCGAGAAGGGAGGTGTTTATGTCGAGGTCCTTAACCAGCTGATGCAACTCCCGGGTCAGGTACGCCGCGGGATCCAAATCCTCTTGCTTCGGGTCGTAGCCAAAGCACTCGGCTACCTTCGCGGTCTTTTCCGGCAGGGCGGTCAGGTTGTGCTCCATCACGAAAGGAAGAAGCATCGCGTTCGCCTGACCGTGGGGAATGTGATACGTCGTCCCCAGGGGATAGGACATGGCGTGAACCGCGTTTGTTCCGGAGAGAGTTATGCACATCCCCGCGTAGTAGGAAGCGATGAGCATGTTGGCCCGGGACTCCAGGTCTTCTCCATTGTCCGCCGCCTTGCGCAGGCTGGAGGCTATGAGAGAGATCGCTTCCAGGGCGAGGAGATCGTTCATCACGTTCGCTTTCCGGGAAAGGTAGCACTCTACAGCGTGACAGAGGGCGTCCATGCCCGTTGTCGCGGTAATGCCTCGAGGAAGAGAGAGGGTCAGGGCAGGATCCAGGATTACCAGGTCCGGAAGCAACTTCTCGTTTACCACCGCTCCCTTGGTGTGCCGGGCGGGTATAGCGATAATTGCGTTCTTCGTCGCCTCGGAACCGGTACCCGCGGTGGTGGGTATGAGTACAGTGAAGAGCGTATGAGGCGGAACAGCCTCGCCGTCCAGGAGTTCCAAGGTTGTCTTAGTCGATCGCACCAGAACAGAGCAGAGCTTGGCAACATCTAGCACCGAACCGCCCCCGACACCAACCACGGCGTCAGGTTCGTAGCGCCGGGCAACTTCGATTACTTCATCGACGTTCTCCCGAGCGAGATTCGCAAGCTCGAGAATCTCACCGCCTTCGTTCCGTATGAGCTCCTGGAGCTCGTCGGCTATGGGAGTGCTCTTAATGCCCGGATCCGTCAGAAACAGGATCTTCTTTAGGGAGTGCTCCTTTAGAAGAGAGCCGAGTCCCTTGGACGCGTCGGCCCCCGTGATTGTTCGGGAGGGATTGGAAATATCAAAGGCAAGACTCATGAGTAACTCCTTCCGTATTGTGAGCCTGTTAAATAGTCCGTGACCTGGCAGAAGGCGTCGGCGTCTCCGTAGGATCCGGCCTTGCTGATGAAGACGATGCTCGAGCCATCTCTCAGTTCTATGTTTGCCACCGGAACTCCCGGCAGAGCCTCCGCGATCAGACGCAGCTGTCTGACCCCGAGGGCAGTAAGCACCTGCAGTGCAGTATCTCCCCCGGTTACCACCAGCGCGTCCACCCCTCCATACTCGAGAGCGG